>CAXSFX010000020.1:0-32774 GCA_964236655.1 uncultured Acidobacteriaceae bacterium
ACCTCCTGGCAGGGAGCACTGTCCACCATTTCAGGCTTGTAAGTCTTTTGGAAGCGATCGCCGATTTCTAGGCCGACCTTCTTTACGTCGCAGTTCAAAGCCAACGCGTACATCGGCCTTGCACCATACCCATTGGCAAAGAAGGGAAAGGGACAATCTTTCACTTTTTCCACCAGAATGGCCGTTTCCGGGTTCTGTTCCATGAGCATGGGAAGTTCATCGACGCGTTTTTCGTCTTTGATCCGGGTTATCAGACCCGCCTTCTCCATGTCCGCAATTGATTCACGCAAACTTTGCTGGGGCACATACACCTTTCAAGAAGTCTCATAGCACCGGGGATATGCGACGTACTTCTTCACTCAATATGGGAGTTACTTCATTCCAACAGGGCCGCTATGTTTTGTCCAATGAAAGTTTCGAGCCTCTGTGATCGATTGGATGCATCAGAACGCTTATGGAACTACGCTGGATACATTCATTTACGGTTTTGGCAGAGATCTTGCACTTCGGCCGGGCCGCGCTCGCGCTTGGTCTCAGTCAATCCGCCTTGAGTGTCCAAATAAAAAATCTGGAAGAGGACCTGCACGTAAATCTCCTGGTTCGAGACCGGAGGTCGGTAAAACTCACACCCGCCGGTACGATCTTTCTTGACGGTGCACGAAGAATACAGAAGGAAATAGATGTTGCGCGAAGGAATGTTCAACGAATGGAGTCAGGTGAAATCGGCTCACTGCGCATAGGATTCGTAAATTCGGCAACGTTCGGGCTTCTGCCCAAAATCATTCGCTATTACAAAGAGCACATTCCGGGGGTTGAGCTTTCTTTAAGAAATCTTCCAACCGCGGAACAGGGCGCGGCCTTGCTCAAGGAGGAAATCGATGTCGGGTTCATTCGTATGCCTTTTGAAGCGAAGGGCATAGAAGTCGAGTTGGTGGATCAGGAACCGTTCTTCTGCTTCCTGCCCAAAAACCATCCCCTGAGCAAGGCGAAACGAATATCTCCGCTGGCTTTGCGAGAAGAACCGTTCATCCTGTACGAGCGGCGACAAGCTCCAGGATTCTGCGACCGCGTCTTGAAAATCTGCCATGACGCAGGATTTAGCCCGCAAGTATTTCAAGAAGCAAGTGAAATGCAGACCATCTTGAGCATGGTAGCGTCAGGTTTGGGGGTATCTCTTCTTCCTCGTTCGGCTGGAACGCTGAGTGTGAGTGAACTGGCCATTTTGCCTTTGGAGACAAGCCTGCCCCTATCTGAAACAGGAATGATAAACCTGCCTACCGGGGAAACTAATTCTCTTATATCCACTTTTCGGCGTGTGGCACTTAGCCTTACTGAAGTGGATGATACCGAACACAAGTTATCAGCAGGTACCGACAGCCGAGTGCGCCGTAACCCTATACGCAAGGCAATATAGACAAAGAAGACAAGAATTGAGCACAGCCTGAAGCGGGCGTTCTAACTAAATACGAAAAAGCCCCAGATGTGGGGGGCTTTTCACTAAAATTTAAACTGCGTAACCCACTACATCATTACTTTTATACCGGTCTGATATAAACCGCTGATTTGATTGGTGGACCTGATCGGGATCGAACCGATGACCTCTTCCATGCCATGGAAGCGCGCTCCCAGCTGCGCCACAGGCCCACTTTGCGGATGGGATGCAGTTCCTATTCTGCCTGCCGGCTGCCGGTTCGTCAATCTCCATTGCTGCCTGGGCACGCATCGGAACCATGCAGTTGTCGCTCACGAGGGCAAGGCGACCCGCATAGCTGTACAAGCGCCTATGGAAAGCAGGGGTAAAATCCTTGCAGATGCTTCCGCTTGCCCCTTGTATTTTTGAAAGTGCGATTCCTTCAGCCTTCACTGCGGATGATGTTCTCGGTTGGGCGCACCCGGTTGTGGCGGAATGGTTCACGTCTCGTTTCGGCACCCCCACAGAGCCGCAGATTGAGGGCTGGCCGCACATCCTCGCCGGGCACACCACGCTCATCTCCGCGCCCACAGGCTCGGGCAAAACGCTGGCCGCGTTTCTCGTCGCCATCAACGCGCTACTGTGCAAAGCACTCGACGGCAGCCTGGGCGAGACCACGCAGGTGCTCTACGTTTCGCCGCTCAAGGCGCTCTCAAATGACATCCAGAAGAACCTCGACGGTCCCCTGCGAGAAATCCAGGCGCTAGCGCTCGAACGCGGCTACCTGTGCCCTGAAATCCGCACCGGCGTCCGCACCGGCGACACGCTGCCCAAGGAGCGGCAGGCCATGCTGCGCCGCCCACCGCACATCCTCGTCACCACGCCCGAGTCGCTGTACATCCTGCTGACGTCCGAAAAAAGCCGCAACAACCTGCGCGGCATCCGCACTGTCATTCTTGACGAAATCCACGCGGTGGTAGACGATAAACGCGGCGCGCACCTCATGCTTACGCTCGAACGGCTGGACGCACTGGTATGCGGCCCCGGCAGCCTGCCGTTCGCTGCCCCGCAGCGTATCGGCCTCTCCGCCACACAGAATCCCATATCGCTGGTCGCTGAATTCCTCGCCGGTACCGACCGTGGCAATCAAGTCAAGATCGTCAGCGTAGGCCAACGCCGCACACTCGATCTCGCCATTGAAATCCCCGACGAAGAACTCAGCTCCGTCGCAGGCCGCGGCGTGTGGGAGACCATCTACACGCGCCTGGTCGAGCTCGCAAACGAGCACCGCTCCACGCTCGTCTTCGTCAACACCCGCTCCATGGTCGAGCGCCTGGCATTCCAGATGGGTGAGCGTATCGGTGCTGAAAACGTCGGTGCGCACCACGGCTCGCTCTCTCGCAAGCTGCGGCTTGAGGCGGAGCGCAAGCTCAAGGCAGGCGAGATCAAGGTACTCGTCGCCACCGCGTCGCTTGAGCTCGGTATCGACATCGGGGCCATTGACCTGGTGTGCCAGATCAGCTCACCGCGTGCCATCGCGCCCGCCATGCAGCGCGTAGGCCGGGCAGGGCATTGGCGCGGTGCCACGCCCAAGGGCCGCTTTTTCGTGACCACGCGCGATGACCTGGTAGAAACCGCAGCGCTGGTGCAGGCCATGCGCGCCGGTGTGCTGGACCGGCTTGAGATTCCACCCGAGCCGCTTGACGTGCTGATGCAGCAGATCGTGGCAGCCTGCGCCGCGCAGCCTGCCGACGACCCATGGACCGAGGACGCACTATTCGCCCTCGCACGGCGCACCTACCCCTACCGCAACCTGACCCGCGCATATTTTGAGGAACTGCTATGCCTGCTCAGCGAGGGCATCGCAAGCAGCCGCGGCACCTGGGGTGCGTACCTGCTGCGCGACCGCGTCCACGGCACACTACAGCCCCGTCGCGGCGCACGGCTGGCGGCGATATGCAACGGCGGCACCATCCCCGACACGGCAATCTTTCAGGTCATCGCGCAGCCTGAAGGTGTACCCATCGCCACGCTCGACGAGCATTTCGCCATCGACTCCTCGCCCGGCGACGTGATCCTGCTTGGGAATACAAGCTGGCGCATCACGCTGGTTGAAAGCGCAGGCCGCATCCTGGTCGAAGACGCCCAGGGCCAGCCGCCGAGCTTGCCGTTCTGGGGCGGCGAAGCACCGCAGCGGACCATGGAGTTGTCAGAATTCGTCTCCGACTTGCGCGAAGAAATCAGTGCACGCACACTCGATGTCCAGCCCGGCTTCATCTCGCTCGCCCACACGCAAGTCGCAGCCACAGTCGCATGGCTGCGTAAAGACTGTTGCGTTTGCGAGGGCGCTGCCTTGCAGATGATCGGCTACATCGTGGCCGGGCGCGCGGTGCTGGGTGCCGTGCCCTCGCTCACCACCATCATCGCCGAGCGCTTTTTCGACGAAGGCGGCGGCATGCAGCTCATCCTGCACGCACCGTTCGGCGGTCGCATCAACAAGGCCTGGGGCCTGGCGCTGCGTAAGCGCTTTTGCCGTGGCTTCAACTTTGAGCTGCAAGCCGCCGCTACGGATAACGGCCTCAACATTTCGCTTGCCGAGCAGCACTCCTTCCCGCTGAGCGACGTCTTCCAGTTCCTCACCGAGCAGACCGTACATGAGCTGCTGCAGCAAGCCTCGCTCACCTCGCCGCTTTTCAAGTCGCGCTGGCGCTGGAGTGCCTGCCGATCCCTGCAACTGCTGCGCTTTCAGAAAGGCAAAAAAGTAGCGCCGCAGGTTATGCGTACCCGCAGTGACGATCTGCTGGCGAACGTGTTTCCGCAAGTCGCCGCCTGCCAGGAGAACATCGAGGGCGACATTGAAGTGCCCGATCACCCGCTGGTGCGCGAGGTAATGAAAGACACGCTGCAAGAGGCGATGGATCTCGAAGGCCTGACGCGCCTGCTGGGGCAAATCCGCAGCGGCGCGGTGCGTTGCCTCGCCGTCGATACCACAACCCCCTCGCAGTTTTCGCATGAGCTCATCAATGCCATGCCCTACTCGTTTCTCGATGATGCCGACCTCGAAGAGCGCCGCACCCGCGCCGTCTCCCTGCGCCGCACCGTGCCTGACAGCGTGCTCGGCGAGGCAGGCCGCCTGTCGCCTGACGCGATTGCCGAAGTACGCGCCCAGCAATGGCCTGACGTGCGCGACGAGCATGAACTGCATGACCAGCTGCAATCGCTCACGCTGGTCCCGGAAGAAGCACTGCTGGACCTCCTCGCGCAACATGCGCCTGCCGCTAGCGCTACATGGCCTGTGCTGTTTGCGCGGCTCGCCGCAGGGCAGCGCGCAACTATTGCAATTGCAGATGGCGTTCGTTACTGGGTCACCGCAGAGCGCCTACCCTGGGTAAGCAAGCTGCTGCCCACGCTAATGCCGGAGCAGCGTATGCCCGTCATCCCCGCTCAGGATGAAGCGGGAGGAGAGATACTGCGCCGCGCTCTGCAAGGCTGGATGTGCCTGCTTGGCCCGGCCACGGCATTTTCGTTATCCGCGCTGCTGCACCAGCCCGCAGGCGAAATCTGGAAGCAGCTCCTGCGGCTTGAAGTGGCGGGCACCCTCATGCGCGGTGTCTTCGAGCACTCTCCGCAACCTGGCGCGGTTACCGCCGACCATGCAACAGAGTGGTGCGACCGCCGCTTGCTGCAGCGCATCCACAAGCGCACTTTAGGCACGCTGCGCAAACAGGTGGAACCGGTCACCCCAGCCGTGTACATGCAATGGCTTCTCAGCTGGCAGCATGTGGCCCCGCAAACGCAGCTCACCGGCGAAGCGGGCTTGCTCGAAGCTCTACGCGGACTTGAAGGCTTTGAAGCCCCAGCCGTCGAGTGGGAGCGCACGCTGCTGCCCGCGCGGGTCAGCGGCTATGACCCGCGCTGGCTTGACGCGCTCTGCATGACCGGCGTAGTGGGATGGGGCCGCCTGTCACCGCACCCTGCTTTCTTCGCGGCGCAAACCGGAGACAAGTCCGGCGGTCCGCGCCGCGTCATCCCCACCAGCATGGCGCCCATCACGTTCTTTCTACGCGAAGAAGCCTTGTGGCTCGACGCCTGCCTGGTAACAGATCGCGTGCCCGAAGCCAACCTGCCCTGCTGCCTCAGCGAGCTGGCGCTGGCCGTACGCGCCTGCCTCGCCCAGCGCGGGGCCATGTTTGCCGCAGACCTGCTGCGCTCTTTCGGCGCGCCCCCTCCGGAGCTTGACCGCGCGCTATGGGAGCTTGTTGCAGCAGGTCTCGTCACTGCCGACGGCATTGACAGCCTGCGCCTGCTCATCGACCCGCGCCGCAAGCAACTGCACGCCCCGCCGCCGGGCAGCAAGCGCGCCGCCCGCCACGCCACCGGCAGGTGGACCCTGCTGGCCGCCGAACCCGAGCAGACCTGGCACCGCCCGACTTTCGATAAAGAAGATACAGCGCGCGCATCCGGGGCAGCCGCCGAACGGCACGAGGCGCAACTGGCTTCAGCCTGCGCCATGTTGCTCCGTCGCTACGGTATCGTCTTCCGCGACGTGCTGGAACGCGAAGCCAACATCCCGAAATGGCGCGAACTGCTGCCCATGCTGCGCCGCATGGAGGCACGCGGAGAAGCGCGCGGCGGCCGCTTTCTGTCAGGCTTCGCAGGCGAGCAGTTCGCACTGCCCGAAGCACTGCAAAGCCTGCGCGAAGCCCGCCGTGACGGCCTGCGGCTCGACCTGGACGTCACGGTAGCAGGCGGCGATCCGCTCAACCTCCTCGGCATCGTGGTGCCCGGTGAACGCGTCGCCGCGGTGCCGGGCAAGTGCGTGCACTGGACGCACGCGCTGCTCACGTCGAGCCAGGTCAAGCGGCTTGAGCCTACGGTGCCCACGCAATCCGCAATCTTCGCAGCTACAAACACTGAAACACCCGAGGCACACGCATGAGCGATGAAGAAGAATTACCGATGGAAGAAGACGAAGACGGCTACATGGACGGTCCCTACTACGTTTTCACGGCAGCCTACCATCTCAAGCGTGGCTATTGCTGCGGCTCCAAATGCCGCCATTGCCCATACGAGCATACGGCAGTGCCCGTGTCCCCCACCTCTAACTAAGAATGCTTCACAGTAATATGCGAAGCACTTCTACGATAGCGATAACCTGCATTACAGACAGCTTTATAAGGGTGGTGAGGGTCCGTATACCATCTTTATGTTTAATTCGTGCCTGTTGATCTACTTCTTTGTTATGCTCTTCCCATTGAAATATGCGCTCACTTAATGAGACACGAACTGTTTGAAGAGCTTTTGTGATCTCAGCAACCTGCGTTGAAATACCTATGTTGCTTGTTATGATGGAGGCCATAATTGTCGTGTATGTAAAAGATAAGCAGCTAATAAGCAAACGTTCGTAGCCATTATGGCAATATGCAAGTGCAAATAGTAATATCGCTACTTCCATGAGAGATGTGATTCCAATCCATACATGCCCTACTTTACCTCCAGCAAACGTATTGTGATAGGCAGCCATAGCCTGCTTGAAGCCATGCGATTCAATTTGTCCTAAGTATTGACTAATTTCATGAAATCTTTTCTCATGTAAAAGCTTTATAGTAATCTTAGCGATTGCAGGTTTATAAACTTCTTCTACGTCACTTTCTAGGCTTGCAAAAAATGTTTTTAGATGTACATCGATGAGTTCTTTTTGTAATCTGAACAGCTTTTCCGATTCATGCTTTTGATGATGAAACTCGCGGATACTTACATATAAATCCTTGGGTGTACCTATTCCGCTACTTATCAAGCGTGTTTCGATAATGTCTAAATCTGCTTAATTCAAATGCAATTGATACGCCTGTTCAAGTTCCTGTGATACTTGCATCACAGTATCGGATGGATTAACGGCTTTGTATGAGGTGCGTATAAAGTCGAAGCTCATTCCTGTAACTTAGCACTAAAATCTTTCAATCAACCATTTTGTATTACTTCGGTAAGAGCGTATTTGCAGTTGCAACAGCCGCCCCACCGCGCACCACCAGCGCCGTACGCGGAAACGAAAACGTCCCGCCCGCATCGTCAATCACATTCACCTGACAGGTATACACGCCATCGGCTAGCGAAGTAAGCGGCACGGTAAATGCAAACGCAATGGCGTTGCGCCCCGGCACGTTGATCGCACGCGCATCGACAAGCGGTGACGCGAATACCTTCGCTGAGCCGCGCAGCAACTCAATACTCGTGAGCACATGGATGCTCCCGGCTTGTTTTGCCGCCGCAGTCGTGGCACCTGCCTCAGCCTTGGCATACTTCGCCGGGTCATATACTTCGTAGAAAAAATACAGCGGCTGGTCGCGCGTAAACACATGCGGCAAGTTGGGCACATACTGCTCGCCGCCGTACACCAGCGGGTCATCCGCCACCTTGCCGGGCGACGCATTGCGCTGCGATGCCAGCACCACCGAACTCATCTTGAGCGGCGCTTTCGCCAGGTCCGGTACATGGATGTCCGTCTCAAACGAACCGAGTTTGCCTGTTTCATTCTCACGCACCACAAACTTCAAGTGGTATGCGCCCGCAGGTAGCGTAAAGCCGGTGGAGTACTGAATGTTCTTGCGCGTCACCTGCTGCGCCTGGTCGATAGCCAGCTTCACCGTATCGCGCACCTGCTGCAACACTTTGCCTTGCGCGTCTTTAATGTTCCCGATCACGTCCAGCGTAGCCTTGTCGCGCGAACCGCCCTTGCTGAACGGTATCTGCGAGCCCGGCACCAGCAGCGATACAGGCATGTTGTAGCGGCCGGTGCTGTCGCGGAAAAAGAACGGTTGCAGGTACACCGGCAGATCCGTCGCGGGCAAGTCGCTGGTCAGCTCGGCTTCGAGGTCGCGCTCGCGCTGCTCGCCGTTGGAGTGCCTGAAGTCCGCAGGCGCGTAGTAGCCGGGCCGATAGCTCAGCTTCAAATCCGCGCGGTTGATGCGGATTTCAAGTTTGCGGAAGCGTCCATCGCGCGTCAGGTCCGTCGAGTGAAAGCCCAGCACGTAGTAACTCGCAGTATCGTTCTGCACCTGCTGAAACGCCGGTGCCAGGTCGTTGTTGTCGAAGAAGGCCTTGCCCCCGGTATCGGACGAAAGCGTTGCCAGCACTTCCTGTGAGTTGAAATTCGAATCGAGATTATTTTGTCCCGCACCACCCGTATAGGCCGCATTGCCGCGAATCGACCCGGTAGTGGCGTCCCCCAGGGGCGAAATTGCCTGCAACCCGCGCGCGTCAATGCTGTAAATGGACAAGTTGTTGCGTACCGCCGCGTTCACCGTCGACCGCAGCGAAGCCTGGTTCTCAATGCCGTCACGCTGCAATCCGCCTGAAAAATACAGCAGCGACTTCTTCTGATTGATCGGCCCCAGCGCCCGCGCAATCGCACCGATGGCGAATAGCTCCCGGTCGGTATTAATGTCGTTGTACTCCGTGTCATCGGGCGTAAACGCAGTCGTGTCTTCCACCTGGTTGCTCGTGGTCGTGGAGCCGGTATTGAAGCCCTGCTGCCCACCGCCGCCGTACTTGTTGATAGCTTTCAGCAGCCGCGTTTTGTCTGCCGTAAAATCCTGATCGAGCGACAGCGTGCTTCCGAGCGACACAACAGAAACCAGGTCTGCGTTCTGGATTGTCTTGTTGATGTAATCCCGCGCCGCCTGCTGCGCGCGCTCCAGGTCATCAGGCTGCAGGGATGTCGTGTCGAAAAACAGCACGATTAGACGGTGGTCGCGCAGCGCCGCTGCCTGCCGCTCCGCGCTCGCCCCTAGCGCCGCTGCGGCAGGCCCCGCCCTGCCTGTCACCGTCTCTGTAGCGGGCAGGCGCACGGCCTGGTCCACATTCTGCGCGTCGAAGCTGGTCACCGCCTGCGGCTTGCCGTTCTCAAGGATGGTGAAGTCCTCGCGCTTGAGCCCGCGCACCGGCTCACCCGTCTTGCGGTCACGCACTACTACATCGGTCAACACCAGATCGGTTTGCACCTTGAGCGTGAAGCCGGGAGCCTGTGCATTCGTCTGGGATGCCGCATCATTCTGAGCTATGGCAGGCAAGGCTGCCGATAGCAGCGCGCACACAGCGATCCATCCCGGCAGCTTTAGCATTTTCAGGCTTCCTGTTCTGTAACTGTCCAACTTGCTAATAACGGAACCGCGCAGTAAACGTAAACTGCCGCGTAGGCGCCGTGCCGATGACCTGCCCGTACGACTCCGAGCCAAGCTGCGTGTCCACGCTTGAGTAATGAATCGTATTGAATAGGTTATCTGCTGTTGCGCGCACCTCAAACGAGCGCGTCTCGCCGAATGAAACCGTCTTCGCCA
The DNA here is from genome assembly GCA_964236655.1 of uncultured Acidobacteriaceae bacterium. Lineage (GTDB taxonomy): Bacteria > Acidobacteriota > Terriglobia > Terriglobales > Acidobacteriaceae > EB88. The sequence goes on from CAXSFX010000020.1 coordinate 9,748, forward strand.
GCGACCCGTTCACCGACACCGTGCCCGGCCCCGCAATCGAGTAGCGGCTTGCATTGCCGAACTCGCCCGCAGGTGCCGTAAAAGCCGCTGTGTTGAAAAAACTGTTCACATTGCCGCCTGACGCAATTGAAACTCCAGGCACGCGGTCCGGTCGCTGCGAGCCCGCGCTGCCGCGAGCCACGTCATTGATAGACGCGACATAGCTGGGTGTCAGCGGCACGCCGCTTGCCAGCGTGTACGTGCCGGAAGCAGAAATCCCCTCAAGCAACCGCGCCGACCGGCCGGCAGTAAAGTATGTCTTGTCCGCCCCAAACGGCAGCTCATACACAAAATTGCCGCTGACCTTGTGACGAATATCGAAGCTTGAGTTCGACTCCTCAGCCCGCAGGTTCAGCGCGTCCTGTGCCACCGCGTTGCCCACTCCACCGACAGAAGTTGCATTGTCGATCGAGTGCCCGTACGTGTAGGTCGCCTGCAGGCTCAAGCCTTTTTGCAGCCGCTTGCGCAGGCTCACCACCAGCGAGTTGAAGTTCGAGTACGCGACCGAATTCTCATAGTCATAAATCGTGCCGCTCAGCGAAGCATTTGCGCTGCGCCCGGGCGCATCCACAATGCTTAGCCGCGTTCCTTTCGATCCGTTGTAGCCCACGTTCAACACGATGTTTGAAGGCAAGGTGCGCTGTACGCCCAGGTTCCAGACCTGCACGTACGGCAGCCGGTAGTTCTTGTTCACGGCGTAGTTTCCATTGCCTTGCGGCGCAGGGAAGCCGTTAGCCAACGACAGTTGCGCACCTTGTGCCGCGCCCTGAATCGCCTCATTGGTCTGCACATCCGCAAACGGCGGTTGAAACGCAAACTGCTGCACAAAACTGCTGTACTGCCCGTTTGAAAAATTGATGCCGTAGCCGCCGCGCACCACGGTGTCCTTGGCCGCGCGCCAGGCAAAGCCTACACGCGGAGAAAAGTCGTTCCGCTCCGGGTAAATCAGCCCGCGCGGGTATGCGCCGCTGTACGGTCCTATGGCGTTCGGCGTTACGGTGGCAACCGAAGTGAAGTTGTTGCCGGGGTCGAGCGTCGCCAGCCGGTCATTCTTTTCTACGTAGGGCGAGAAATACTCGTAGCGCAGCCCAAACTGCAGTGTCACTGCGGGCAGCGCGCGCCAGTCATCTTGCAGGTAGGCGTCGTATACATTCTCGCGCAGGTAGCTTTTGGCATACGGTGCCTGGATGGAAGTTTGCTGCGGCAGGCCCAGCAGCAGGTCGGCGAGTGAGGAGCCGCTCTGCGCTAGCCCGGTCTGCGTGGTGTTGCCTACGCCGCTCACCGCGCTGCTGCCCGGCTGCTGCGTAAACAGGCCTGAAAAAATAAAGCTGCCGGTGGCGAGCACCTTGCCGCTGCCCTGCAAATCCAGGTGTACGCGCTTGAAGTCCCCGCCCCACTTCACATTGTGCTTGCCGTGCGTCCAGGCGCTCGACTCAGCCAGCGAAATGGTTTGGTTCGTCTGAAACGCAGGCTGCTGCTCGGCAAAGCCGTTGTACTGGGTCAGCGTTATATTCGGCAAGCCGTAATTGAACGGGTTCACCGGCTGACCGTTAAAGATATTCAGGCCCGCACCACTCGCTACATCGTTCATATTTGTAAAGTTGTTCATTACATTCGTGGTCGAGCGGTTCCAGTCCAGGTTCAGGTTGTTGCTCAGCTTACCTTTGCTCAGTGTGTAGCCCAGTTCTACGGCTTCACCGTTGACCTGCGTCTTGCCGCCGAGCGCCGCAAACAGGTTCAGATTGTCAGACGCGGTGTGCGTGTAGTTGTAGTTCACATGCACGTTCTGCTGCAGCCCGGTTGAAGTTCCCAGGTACTGCCGGATCAGCCCTGCCAGCGGCGATGCGCCCGAGCCGCCGAAAGAGTGGATAAGCCGCAGACTCGCCACTGTCGAGTTGGACTGTGCGCTGGTGAGCCGCTGGTAGTTGCGCGTAGTGCCGGGCAGGTTGGGCAGCGGCAGGTAGCCAAGCAGCGCCGTGGCCTGGGGAGCGATACGGCTGCCCGGAACCGTATTGTTGGCAAATGGCCTGCCGGTTGCCGGGTCGTAAATCGGGATCGTCGCGCCGTTCACCGAGGTAAACCCGCTGAAGTCGCCGTTGCGCTCCGCTGCCGTAGGCACCGTGCCGTACTGGTCAAACGGCGAAGACGACCGCTGGCCGCTGACCGTGAAGAACAGGAAGTCCTTCTTGTCATGCGTCAGCAGGCGCGGAATATAGGGAGTACCCGCGTACACCAGTCCGTAGCGATTGGAGCCGTAGTTCGGCTGCCCAATGGCTTGCCCGCGCAGCGCATAGTCGCGCGCGTTCAACGCGGAGTTGGAGCCGGCCCAGAAGAACGCACCGTGCGGCTGGTTCGGGTTGAAGTGTCGCAGCGAGCCGCCGAAGCCGCCACCACCGCCGAAACCGCCGCCTCCGCCTCCTCCAAAACCACCACCGCCCCCCGGACCACCACGCCCTCCTCCGCCGCCATTGAGCGAGGGGTCACCTTCCGCACGATCCCGCAGGGCATTGAAGTCAATGCCCGCAAACGCATTGCCGCCGCTCTGCCCTTGCACGGCAACCGAGTCAGAAGCAAAGTTGCTGTTCCCGGCAAGCGAAGGAAGCGAAGTTCCGCTGGGGGCGTCGCCTGCATCGAGCGTGCCCGTAGCCGCGCCCAGAAGCCCCAGCAGCTGCGAGCCGCCGGCACCGCCGCGCGAACCGCCACCCGCTCCACGCCCGCCACCTGCGCCGTTGTAGGCTCGTGAGCCGCCTGCCGCGTTTCCCGAAGAGCCACCGGCCCCCGCCCCCAGCGCACCGCGATCTTCTGCCTGGGCCGGTACACGCGACAACAGTGTCAGCGCAAAAGTCTCCGTCACATCGCGCGGGCCACCTTTTGCGCCGCCGAAGCGAACCTCCACCGTTGTTTCTGCAAAAGCAGCAAATTCGGAGCGCAGCACGTAACGGCCATTCTCCGGGACGTGCAGCCGGAAAGCGCCATTTGCGCCCGTCGCCGTTCCATATCGCGTGCCTGTAAGCGTGTTGGTCGCAGTAATGGAAACCCCCGGCAGCGGGGTGCTGCCCGCGGTAACCATGCCGCTAATGGTGCCGCCCTGCACCGCGATGTCAGCGGCTGCCGGTGTCGCCGCATCAGGCGAAACAGCTGGAGGCGATGCTGCCGGTACTTGCGGCATAGCAGGAGCTTGCGATACAGGCGGAGCTTGCGACGTCAGGGGAGCCTGCGCCCACACGCAAGCCCCGGGCACCGCCAGCAGTGCGAGCGCCGCACCGACCCGCTTGCCGCGAAGACGGTTTCCAATGAAAGCGCTACCCGGCCTGCTCATAGCATGTCCTCGTAAGTCACCAAATTACAAATGCACTACTGATCTTTGATCCGCGACCACTCACGGATTTCAGCCGCATCCACCACGGTGAGCACCTTCGCCTCAAACACGCCGCTCTCAAGCACCCCGGTAGCGGTCATGCCGTCGCCGACCTGGATCTCCGACAGCGTAATGCTCTGGTGCTTCCTGCGGAATGAAGTATCTTCATCCACGTTCACCGTGTTCACCGCACCATCAGGCCGCTTGATCACCAGCCTGGTGCCCTGCTTCTCCGTAATGGTGCCCGCCAGCCACGTCTTGCCCCACTGCGTTCTGCGCTGGTCCAGTTCCGCCAGCTCCGCCGCGTCCACCACGGCCACAAACACCGCACCCAGGGTGTGTTTCTTCGCATCCAGTTCGCCGCCTGCCAGCACGGTGTCCCCTACGTGCGCTGCATTGCCCTGGGCCTGCTCGCCCCTTTTGACATAGTGCGTGTTCGCGCCGGTTTGTACTTCGTAGATCGTTCCGTTAGTGGTTTTGACAAAGACAGAGGAGCCGGTGGTCCGGGCAACCGTCCCGCGAATCGCCTGCAGCCCGGCAATATCGAAGTTCGAATCTTCCTGCGCGTCCACGGGCATCAGCCCGGTGGCACAGGCAAGCAGCACCCCTGTCAGCACTCGCCCAAACCGGTTTCGATGGAACACCGGGGGAGGGAAGTGCAACATGAATCGCAAAGATGGCAAAGATTGCAAACTCATAAACTTGTCCTCTCAAGCGTCAGGTGATTCCCATCAGGCGCTTCGGGGACGTTCCTAAATGATTTAGACGATTTTTGAAGGAAAAAGACGCCGCCGTACCCGCCTCATGCCCACTTCCAAATCGACAGGGCGCAACATACAGCAGCCGCTTGTTCCAAGTGTACCTTTCACTCGATAAGCCGCCCTGCATCTGCAATCGGCTGGAAGAGCTGTTGCTTACAAGCTGCCGCCCCGTCACAAGTCTTTGCGACCAAGCCCCGTCCGTGTGGCGAGACGCGCCATCATGACCGGGCCTATCTCATCAGCAGCATGAAAAGCCATGTGTATGGCTGGGGATAGTTCGGGTGGATGAGCTGCCGGTGTGAGCCGGAGGTAGCATGCGAGGGCTGCTCCGCCCAGCCGATCCTATTGAGCGCTTTGAGAACCTGCCCGGCTTTGCAGCTCGGCCATTTCTCGATCATGCAGCGGTGAACTCAATGCCAGGAGTAGAGCGGTTGTCGCGCTCGATTTGATCCGCGATGACACGGAGTGCAAGAGCTTCGACTCTGACTTCGGCCTCTTCCCGAGTCGCGCCATAGGCAAGTACGCCGGGAAGGCTGGAGATTTCAGCAGTATGACGACCGTCTTCTTCTCGGTCGAATTCAATTTGCAGGCGCATGTTGGCTTCCTTCCCGGTCCACTTTTATACAGGGAACCGGCAGTCACAAGATCTCTCGTATGACCGGCAGAACACGGAAGCGGAAACTTGCACTCTGCCGGGCAACACCAACTGCTATCTGCGCTCTAAGCTAAGAGCATCAGCAGCCGGGCGCTGGGACGGGAAGAACAGGCATGACTCCAACAACTGCATATACCTCCAGCCCCTCGCTCGGGCAGCTTATTGACCGGATGCAGACTGTACGGCAGGCGAGTCTTGCCCTATGCGCGCCATTGACGCCTGAAGACATGATGGTGCAGAGCTGCCCGGAAGCAAGCCCGGCCAAGTGGCACCTGGCCCACACCAGCTGGTTTTTTGAAACTTTCCTGCTGCGCGACCTGCCCGGCTACAAGCCTTTCCACCCCGATTTTTTATGGCTGTTCAACAGCTACTACAACGGCGTCTCCGCCCAGCCTGAAAAGAAGTTGCGCGCGTCCTTTTCAAGACCTGGCATTGATGACATTCTGGCCTACCGCGCCTATGTCGATGCCGCTCTGCATGAGATGTTCACAAGCGGGCTTACGGCTGACGGAGACGAGATGCAGCGTCGCCTGGTGCTGGGTCTGCACCATGAGCAGCAGCACGGTGAGCTGCTGCTAACCGACATCAAACACGCGCTGTGGAGCAACCCGCTACGGCCCGCTTACCGCGAAGGCGGCTTGCCGGGCCTGGACGTCTCCATGACCCGCCAACTCACAAACCAGACCTGGATTCCTTTCACGGAAGGCTTGCGCGAAATCGGCCATACGGGTGAGGGCTTCTGTTTCGACAATGAAGAGCCGCGCCACAAGGTATGGCTCGATGCATTTGAGCTTGCCTCGCGTCCTGTTTCCTGCGCGGAGTACCTGCAGTTTATGGAAGACGGCGGCTACCGGCGCGCCGACCTGTGGCTGTCTGACGGCTGGAACGCCGTGCAGCGCGAGGGTTGGCAAGCACCGCTCTACTGGCATCGTGATGGCGAAGACTCTGACTGGACGATCTTTACCCTGCGCGGAGAGCAGCCCTTGCGGCAGTTGCTGGCCGCGCCGGTGTGCCACATCAGCTACTTTGAGGCTGACGCTTTTGCGCGCTGGGCAGGTATGCAGCTGCCCCTTGAAGCGGAGTGGGAAGTAGCCGCGGCAGGTTGCGAGCCGCAATCTGAAAACCTCCTTGAAGGTGACACCCTGCACCCGCTCGCGGGCCATGGAACCGATGGGCTGCGCGAGATGTTCGGCGGTATTTGGGAGTGGACCGGTAGCGCCTACCTTGGCTATCCCGGCTACGCAGCCGTGCCCGGCGCGCTGGGCGAGTACAACGGCAAGTTCATGAGCAGCCAGATGGTGTTGCGCGGCGGCTCCGTGGCTACCCCTGCTTCGCACATCCGCGCTACGTATCGCAACTTCTTCCCGCCGCACACGCGCTGGCAGTTCTCCGGCGTGCGCCTGGCGCGACGTTAGCCAAAAGGCATATGGCCACTTTAGACACGCTTCCTCCTTCCTTGTTAGATTTCGGAAACCGATTTCCCAAGGGGCTTTCACCCCTTGCCGCTGAAGTTCTCAAAGGCTTGTCCGGAACCCCCAAAACTCTTAGCCCGTGGCTGTTTTATGACAACCGAGGCTCTGAGTTGTTCGAACAGATCACCCAGCTTCCGGAGTATTACGTCACCCGCACAGAGCGCGCCATCTTTGCCGCACATGCCGACGAGATCGTCACGGTAGCCGCTACCGGGGAGCGGCTTGCCATGCTCGAACTCGGTGCCGGTACCGCATCAAAAACCGGCTTGCTGCTGGCCGCCGCCGCGCGATACCAGGGCAGTGTCGATTACTACGCGATCGACGTGTCAGAGAGCGCCCTGATTGAAGCCAAGCGGCATCTCGAAGCCGAGCTGCCCGGCGTGCATGTGCATCTCCGCATTGCCGACTACACCGAAGGTCTGGGCCAGGTCGAAGCTGCAGGCCTGCGCAAGCTGGTGCTTTATATCGGCTCCAGCATCGGCAACTTTGAACCTGAAGCTGCGACCGCGCTGCTGACAGCTGTACGCGCGGAGCTTGCCCCCGGCGACACCCTGCTGCTGGGCGCAGATCAGGTCAAGGATCGTGCCGCGCTGCTGGCTGCTTATGACGATGCTCAAGGCATCACGGCGCAGTTCAATTGCAATGTACTAAGCCGAATCAACCGCGAGCTGGGCGCGGACTTCAACCTGGATGCCTTCGCTCATGAAGCTCGTTGGAACGAGGCCGCACAGCGGATTGAAATGCACCTGTGCAGCCGGATGGCGCAATCGGTGCATCTCCCGGCGCTCGATCTTACCGTCCACTTTTCTGCCGGTGAAACCATCCACACTGAAAACAGCTACAAGTTCACCGACGAGCGCGTTCTTACCATGCTGCGGCAGGCAGGCTTCACCCTGCGCCGGGAGTGGAAGGACGAGCGCGGCTGGTTCGCCGTCTACCTCGCCGAGGCGTGTTGAGGCTCCAGCATACCGGCACCGTTGCCCGCTCCACTGCTTGCTGACCCGACCTTGATCTCGCCGCCGGTAGGGCTGAAGCGTGTCCGGGGGAAGGAATCGGGAAAGTTGTCCTGGATAAAGCGCAGCATGCCTTCACGAATAATGCAGCGCAGGTCGAACTGGTCGCTCGCATTGGCCGCGCTCAGCAGGCAGCGTATTTCTACCGTCTGCTCCGAGATGTTGGTTACTTGCAGTGCTTTCACTTTGCCGTCCCACTGCGATTCGCTCTCCAGCAGCCGGAAAAACTCTTTCCGCAGCGCATCGACCGGGACGGAGTAATCCACATAGAGAAATGCAGTGCCCAACAGCTCGGTATGCTCGCGGGTCCAGTTCTGGAAGGATTTGTCGATAAAGAAGCTGAGCGGAACGATCAGGCGGCGCAAGTCCCAGGTGCGCACTACTACATATGTAGTTGTAATTTCTTCAATCTTGCCCCACTCATTCTCGATGACGACCACGTCTTCCAGTCGGATCGGCTCGGTAAGCGCGATCTGGATACCGGCCAGCAGGTTGCTGGCTGACGATTTGGCGGCAGTGGCAAGCACCAGGCTGGCCAGTCCGGCAGAGGCAAGCAACCCCGCGCCATAGTGCCATACGGCCGAGTCCTTGAACAGTGAAAGAATGAGCCCGGCATCGATGATGATCAGCAGGATGATCGCCATGCGACGCAGCAGCTGCGTCTGTGTGCGAACCCGGCGCGCGCGTAGATCGTCTACCGCCTGCGTGTTGTAGCGCAGCAGCATCACGTCTTCAATCAGGTACACGCCTGAAATCATGAGCCAGCCGAAAGCCAGGAACAGGGTGATGAGCAGGCTCTTTGCGAATGCACTTTCCAGTTGCGACAGCTGGGGATCGAACTGTAGAAATGGCAGCACAAAAAATAATGTCGTGATCAGTGTGATGGCCAGCGCAGGCCGTCGCAGGCGCGTAGCCGCGGCGTGCATCAGCGGCGAGATTTTACGGTCCTGGTTACGACGAAACCGCGCCACAATGCGAAAGAAGATCGCGTGCAGCGCCGAGCCGATGGTAAGGGCAAAACACACCGCCACCACTGCGACTAGAACGGCATGTACATGCGGCGACAGTAAGTGCTGGTGGGGAATGGGTGTCACAAAGGTAGTTATGCTCATAGTGCCTTCCATGACTCCTTTTAGACGGCTGCTCGCCGGTAATCGCCGCTTTTGCCGCCCACCTTGCGTACCAGTTGGATATGGCGGATGGTGATGCCTTTATCAAGCGCCTTGCACATGTCATAAACAGTTAGTGCGGCAACGCTGGCCGCCGTAAGCGCTTCCATCTCCACACCTGTATTGGCATTCGTAGCCGCAATCGCGCGAATCATAACTCCTGTATCGACCACTTCCGCCTGAACATTAAGAAATGTCAATGGAAGCGGGTGGCACATGGGAATTAGCTCGCTGGTACGCTTGCCTGCCTGGATGCCGGCAAAACGCGCTACCTCCAGCGGATTGCCCTTCGGGTTCCTCGGCAGTGCTGCCAGCACTTCCGGCGACAACGCCACAAAGGCTTCCGCTTCCGCCTCGCGCCGCGTTGCCGCCTTTCCGCTCACATCCACCATGCGCGCTGTGCCGTCCGCGCCGTAGTGTGACAGGCCTGAAGGTGCGTTTCCCTGCGAATCGCTCATATTTCAAGCCTACCGTACATGCCTTTAGGCAAGAAGCACAGTGACGGTAGTACCTGCCGCGAGCCCCGCAGTCTCTTCAGGCACCACCAGGAAGCAATTGGCGCGCGCCGTGCTCGCAAGGTCACCCGACCCCTGCCATGCAATGACCTCTACGCTCGGCAAGGCAATGTCATGGGTGAGCAGTGCCGGGAGGAAGCGCGTAAGCCCGGCCTTGCCTTCATAATTGTGCCGGAGCCGCGCCTGGGCGAACGGCGGCGTGTACTCCCCCTGTCCGCACAAAGCAGCCAGCAGGGGCGCGACAAACACCGCAAAGCACACGATGGTGGACACAGGATTGCCCGGCAGCCCGAAAAACGGCAACCCTGTACCCTCCAGTTCACCGAATACAACCGGCTTGCCCGGCTGAATGCGCGCTCCCGTAAAGTGAAACACCCCGCCGAGCGCGGCAAGCGCCGGTTCCACCAGGTCGTACTTGCCCATAGACACACCGCCCGACAGCAGCAGCAGGTCGCAGCTTTGCAAAGCCTCACGAATCGCAGTTTCAAGCGCCCGCGCTTCATCCGCTACCGGCGGCAGCAGCAGCGCCTCGCCGCCAAGCGCCTCCACCTGCGCAGCCAGCGTGTATGTGTTCGAGTTGCGAATCTGATGAGGCAGCGGTGTATCGGCAATATCGACAAGCTCGTCACCGGTCGACAGAATTGCCACGCGAAGCCGCTTGTACACCTTGACCCGCGCGTACCCGCAGGCTGCTGCCACGGCGATGCCATGCGCATTAAGTCGCGTACCGGCAGGCAGCAGCACGGCACCCTGCCGCGCCTCTGCCCCTTGCGGCACAACATTGTCCCCGGCAGCAATCGTGCGCCCCGCTGCGAGCTGCACCATGCCGCCTTCACGCTCGACGTGCTCGATCATCACTATGCAATCCGCTCCCGCAGGCAGCGGCGCACCGGTCATGATCTCCACGCAATGCCCGGCCTTGACCGGCTCTCCCCACACCTCGCCCGCCCTCAGCAGCCCGGCAACCCGCACGCTGCCAACCGCCCACTCCGCAGCACGCCCGGCAAAGCCGTCGCGCGTGGAGCGGGCAAACGGCGGCTGGTCCCGGTCGGCAAGCAAAGGCTGCCGCAACACCCGCCCTCGCGCTGCTAACAGGTCCAGCGTTTCAGCAGCTTGAGAGCCCGGCACAGACCGCGCGGACTGCGCACGGACTACCGCTATAGCCTCTGCGTAGGACAGGGGTTTGGCAGGGAGGCTCATGGCTCCATAATAGGGTAGCGGGATAGGGAAGTGGCACAAGGCAGCCGGTTCAGGTAGCCGTAAACAGCATAAAAACAGCAAAGGCACCCTGCTCTCGCAAGGTACCTTTGCACAGAGAAAATGCTACTTCTTGCCGGCGCGGTAGCTCGTCTTCACCGTCTGCCCCATACCCGCGAGAATATTTGTTGCATCCCCCGCAAACTGCCCATCCGGGGCCAGTTCCAGGTACTTCTGGTACGCCTCGGCACATCCCGGCGGCGCTGTAATCTTCTGCGTCTTCGGGTCTACAGTGGCTTGGCCGATCAGCGCCTGCCCCTTCAGGTAGTACGGGATCGGCTTGTTCGGATCGACAGCAATCGCCTTGTCTGCGGCTGCAGTTACAGCAGCACTGTTCTGGCCGGACCGCGCCAGAATAATCGTCTCGTTGGTGTAGTACGTGCCCGCCTGCGTTGGGTTTGCCTTCGCTGCGGCGTCGTAGGCTGCGGTTGCGTCCGGCACCTTGTTTTGCCCGGCCTGCGCCTCACCCAGCGCATTGTTAGCGCCCCCGATGATCTCGGCGTTCGGCTTCGGTGACGCAGTTTCAAGCGAAATAGCCTTCTGTAAGGAAGTCACTGCGTCCGGGTACTTCTTCTCCCCTACCTGCGCGTTACCCAGCTCCAGCCAGATCACGGAAGCATCGGGCTTCGACAGGGAGTCCTTGGTCATCAGCGCATCGGCATCCGCATAGTTCTTCGCCTTGTTGTCGTTCCGTGCAGTTGCCAGGTCGACGTTCAGCGTCTTCACCACAGAGTTGTTCTTCAACGCTTCCGCGTTCTTTGCTTTTACATCTTCAATCTGCTTGCGCTGCTCAGGCGTCAGCTTGGCCAGGTAATCCGGCCGCGACAAGTCAAAATCCTCTACCGCATCCTGGCTGGCCACCACCTTGACATTCAGCAGCTGGTCTACCGGCTTGCCTGCCGATACCAGGTTCAGGACGTAAGTGCCGGGGGCAATATCCGCGCCTTTGTAGTCGCCGTTGGCATCCGCGGTAAAGGTGTACTTCACGGTTTTTCCATCCGTGGTCACCAGTACCTGCGCATTGGCAATCGGGCTGGCGGCAGGGTCTTGTACGTGGCCATGGATGCTTCCGGTAGGTGCTTGCCCATTGGCGGCAGTCCATGGCATCCCTGCGGCGCTCAGCAACAGTGCAATTGTCGGGAGCTTCGATCGTAGACTCATCGTTTCCTCTTTCTTATCCAGTTTCTTATCCAATTTCTTGTCCAGGCACCGTCAGGTAGCCGCCCGGCACGCATTTCAAGTTCGGCGCGGTCAGGGATTCCGCGTTGCATCGGGCCGCTTCACATACGGTAGAGCGTCATGCTGTCCTGCCTCTGCAAACGCGCGCAGTCGCAGCACGCAACTGTCGCACACACCGCAGGCGGCAGTTTCCCCCTGGTAGCAGGACCACGTTACATCCAGCGGTGCATGAAGTTCAATACCCAGTGCAACGATCTCACTTTTTCGCATGCTGATAAGCGGAGTCGCAATCTCGATATCCCCGTCGCGTGTCCCGGTTCGGATCAATTGCCGAAACGCGTCGTAGTAGGCAGGTCGGCAGTCCGGGTAGCCGGAGCTGTCCTGCTCCACCGCGCCGATAAAGATCGTCCGAGCATCAATAGTCTCAGCCCAGCTCACTGCCGCGCTCAAAAAATGTGCGTTGCGAAACGGCACATACGTGACCGGGATTTCCACGCCCACCGTCTCCGGCGCGTCCGGTACGGCAATGGAAGGGTCCGTCAGCGCGGAGCCACCGATGGTGCGGAACAGGTCGAGCTTCAAATGTAGAAAACGATCGATGCCAAGCGCCTCAGCCACGGCGCGGGCGCTTTGGAGCTCACGCGCCTCCGTCCGCTGCCCGTAGGAAACATGCAGCGCGCAGGCTTCGTAATCCCGGGCAGCCAGTGCCGCGCATACACAGGAGTCCATGCCGCCGGAAAGCGAAATAATAGCGCGCGGCTTGGCTGCCTTCAATGTTTCAGGTTTCTGGGCCGTCATGCGGGCACCGCGTCTGTCCGGGTTTGCGCCGCCGCCCACCAACCGTCAAACACCGCCAGCGCCAGGTCGCACTGCATCGCATGCCGAACTTTCTTGTCGCGCACCTTCTTGCGAGTCTCTTCATCAAGAGGCAACAGCAGGTCAAACGTCACGTTCGCAGGCTGAAAATTCTTCTTCTCCGCATGCGTAATGTAGTGCACCAGCGAGCCGAGCGCAGTCCCGCGCGGCGCAGGCTCCGCCCCTATACCCAGTGCTGCGCAAGCCGCATAGTAGCCGGCAAGCAGCCCCGTCGCAATCGACTCGGTATACCCCTCGACCCCTGAAATCTGCCCGGCAAAGAACACATTCGGGTGCGCTCGCAAGTTCAAATTTTCCGTCAGTACGCTCGGACTGTGGATGTAGGTATTACGGTGGATCTGCCCCCAGCGCAGGAACTTTGCCTGCTCCAGGCCCGGAATCAGCCGCAGAATCCGCCCTTGCTCGCCATACTTCAAGTGGTTCTGGAACCCGACCAGGTTGTAGGAGTCCGCTCGCAGGTTCTCAGACCGCAACTGCACCACCGCCCAGGGCTGTTTACCGGTGCGCGGGTCGCGCAAACCCACCGGCTTCATCGGCCCAAAGCGCAGCGTGTCGCGCCCGCGCCGCGCCAACTCTTCAATGGGCAGGCAGCTCTCAAAGTAAGGCAGCTTCTCCCACTCCTTGGTTTCGGCGGGTTCCGCGGCCAGCAGCGCATCCAGAAAGGTGTCGTATTCTTCGCGCGTAAACGGGCAATTGATGTAGTCGGCAGTGCCTTTATCCCAGCGCGCGGCAAAGTACACGCGCTCCATGTTGATGGTTTCCGCGTCCACAATGGGCGAAATGGAATCGTAAAACGCCAGGTGCTCACTGCCGGTCAGCCGCGCGATCTCGCCGGACAGAGCAGAAGACGTCAACGGTCCGGTCGCAATGACTGTGATGCCGTCGTCCGGATCAAGCCTCGTAACCTCTTCACGATGGATCGTAATCAAGGGCTCACTCGCAAGCGCAGCAGCGATGTGCCGCGAAAACTCGACCCGATCTACCGCCAGCGCATGCCCGGCAGGTACGGCGGTTGCATCCGCGCAGCGCAGCAGCGGCGACCCGGCCCGGCGCATCTCCTGCTTCAGCAGCCAGGGAGCGGTGCCTTCGCTCTCGCTTTTCAGTGAGTTTGAGCACACCAGTTCGCCAAAGTCCGCAGTCTGGTGCGCAGGCGTCTGCCGCACCGGGCGCATCTCGTACAGGTCCACAGCCACGCCCATCCGCGCAGCTACCAGTGCCGCTTCCGGCCCGGCCAACCCGCCGCCGATGACCCGTATTTTCGATTCCGAGCGCGCGCTCACAACTCCACCCCTGCCTGGGCAGCCAGCACGGCCAATCCATCTTCTGAAAGCCGCATGCGCCGCCACTCCTCCATGCGGAACGCTCCAATCCGCTCGTAAACCCGGATGGCAGGCTCGTTCCAGGTCAGCACGCTCCAGTCCAACCGCGCGCAGCCTGCTTTGACAGCCTCAGCGGCAACACGGGCCAGCAGGGCCGTACCCAGGCCTTGACCCTGATGCTCCGGCTGCACATACAAATCTTCCAGGTACATCGAGCGACCTTGCCATGTGCTGTAGATCGGGTGGTACAGGGCAAACCCGCCTACCTGCCCGGCAACCTCAGCCACAAGGCAGGTAAAGTGCGGCCGCTCACCCCAGCCGTCGCGTAACAAGTCCGATTCCGTAATGGCGACCGCATCGGGCTCGCGCTCGTACACAGCAAGCTCAACGATCAGGCCATGGACTGCAGGAACATCGGCTTCCGTAGCAAAACGAATAAGAAAACGGGTTTGAGGGAGGGCAGGCACCCTCCCAGTATAGATATAGTTAGCGAGCTCCACCCGAAGACCGGATCAGTTCGCCTGTGATCCAGCTGCTGTCATCAGAAGCCAGAAACACTGCCAACTTCCCAATGTCCTCCGGCTTACCCATTCGGCCGAGCGGCGTCTGGCTTACCATACTCTTCTCCATCTCGGAACCTTCCGTAATACCCAGGGTCGCCACACCTTCGGTCGTCGTCGCGCCGGGATTGATCGAGTTGACGCGGATGCCTTTCGGCCCCAGCTCGTTAGCGAGTACGCCGGTAATCTGGTCCACCGCGCCCTTGGTCGCCGCATACACCGTCGAAGCCGGAGATTGAATCGTCGTGATTGACGATCCGACATTGATAATCGAGCCGCCTTTGCCGCCGAAGTGCTTCACTGCGGCCTGCGAAGCGAGCAGCGTTCCTAAAACATTGATGTTGAACTCCCGATGGAACTCATCTTCCGTGATCGCTTCCAGCGGCATAAACTGAAAGACCCCGGCATTGTTCACCAGCACATTGGCCGGCCCAAACGCCTTCTCGGTTTCCGCGAACAGCCGCTCCACATCAGCGCTTTTATCAACGCTGCCCTGGACGGCTACAGCCTTGCCGCCCGCGCTTGTAATGGCTGCAACGGTCTTCTCCGCGCCTGCCTTGTCTGAAGCATAGTTCACCACTACAGACGCGCCCTCTGCCCCAAGCGCCTTCGCAATCCCCGCGCCGATTCCCTTTGACGCACCCGTCACCACCGCGACTTTCCCTGTCAGCTTTGCCATCTCTCTCCTCTTTTTACATTGCCGTTCAAAGGTTTTACCGTTGACCGCCTGAAACGCGAATCTTCTCACCGGTAATCCAGCGCGCGTCGTCCGAAGCGAAGAATACAACTGCATCCGCGATGTCGTCCGGCTCACCTATACGCCCAAGCGGTGTCTGCTGGACCATGGCAGCTTCCATCTCTCCCCCGCGCATCGATGCATTGCCTTCCGTCGAGGTCATGCCGGGATTCACACTGTTGACCCGAATCTTCTTCGGCCCCAATTCCTTGGCAAGTACGCTCGTAACCGTATCGAGTGCGCCCTTGGTTGCCGAGTAGACGGTTGCTCCCGGGTATTGCCCATCGGAAACAACCGAACCGATGTTGATGATGCTGCCGCCGCGGTCGCCGAAGTGCCGGGCCGCTGCTTGCGAGGCAAGTAAAACGCCGAGCACGTTGACGTTGAAATGTTTATGGAAGTGTTCTTCCGTAATCTCATCGAGCGGCGAAAATGCGTACACCCCGGCGTTGTTGACGAGCACATCTGTCGGTCCAAACGCTTTTTCCGTCTCCGCGAACAGCTTTTCCACGTCGGCGCTCTTATCAACGCTGCCCTGGACGGCCACAGCCTTGCCGCCCGCACTTGTAATGGCCTCGACAGTCTTCTCCGCGCCGGCCTTGTCCGAGGCGTAGTTCACCACCACCGACGCACCCTCCGCTCCAAGTGCTTTTGCAATGCCTGCTCCGATACCTTTCGAAGCCCCAGTTACAACCGCGACTTTCCCTGCCAGCTTTGCCATTCTTTCTCCCTTGCTAAAAATTCAATGTGTACTCAATAAAGTGGTCGCAAGACGGAAGTGATGCAGTCGTTCTTGCGGCCACTTGGGGGCGCAACGCAATCCGCGCTTCTCCGCAGTATGCGAACCACGCAACGAAATTTAGCGCGCGCCGCCCGATACCTGTAGC
This sequence comes from uncultured Acidobacteriaceae bacterium, assembly GCA_964236655.1. Taxonomy (GTDB): domain Bacteria; phylum Acidobacteriota; class Terriglobia; order Terriglobales; family Acidobacteriaceae; genus EB88. The sequence continues at coordinate 25,544 of CAXSFX010000020.1, forward strand.
AGTTGCCCTGTCACCCAGCCTGAATCATCGGACGCCAGAAACACCGCTACCGGCGCAATATCGCTCGTCTCCCCCGTGCGGCCCAGCGGCGTCATTTTAATGACCTGCTCTTCAAACTCGCTGCCGATAAAGCCGGCCGTTCCCTCGGTTACCACCAGGCCCGGATTGAGTGCGTTGACGCGAATCTTTCGAGGTCCAAGCTCGTTTGCCAGCACCCCTGTAATAACATCCACGGCACCCTTTGTACCCGCGTAAATAGCAGCGGTCGGCTGCCTGATTGTAGTTACCGCAGACCCGATATTGATGATGGAGCCGCCCTTGTCACCAAAATGACGCGCCGCTGCCTGCGAGGCCAGTAGCAGTCCCAACACGTTGATATTGAACTGACGGTGGAAATCTTCCTCGGTAATGGCATCGAGAGGAGCCATGGCGTACACGCCTGCGTTGTTGACCAGGATGTTCACCGGTCCAAATGCTTTTTCAGTCTCAGCAAATAAACGCTCCACATCCGCTGCTTTTTCAACGTTTCCCTGCACGGCGACTGCCTTGCCGCCTGCCTCGGTAATTGCCTTGACGACCTTGTCCGCACCCTCGCGGCTGGAAGCGTAATTCACCGCTACCGAAGCTCCCTCAGCAGCAAATGCTTTCGCAATTCCAGCACCAATGCCTTTCGAAGCTCCTGTTACTACCGCGACTTTCCCCGTCAGCTTTGCCATTTTGTACTCTCCATTTCTTAACCCGTCGAATAGTTCGACGCTCATCGAATGGATGGCTGCTGTGCCTGAAAGATGCAGTATTCACCAGGGAAATGCCGATGGTCAGGAAAGCAGGTCGCGCTCAAGACCTTCCAGGAAGGCCGCCATATTGTCGCGTCGCAACGTGTACTGCACAGTACGCCCCACACGGCGTTCCCGTATCAGCCCCGCATCGCGCAGCTCCCTCATATGGTGCGAGAGCGTCGGCGGTGCCAGGGCAATTGAGTCGCGCAGCACGGAGCATGGGGTGCTGCCACCCTCGCATTGCGCCAGCAGCTTCAGGATGCCGTAGCGTTGCGGGTCGGCCAGGGCTCGTGCAATTGCCTGGGCAGCTTCCGCATCGGTGAGCGGGCGCTTACTCATTGCTTCTCTTCCGCATTGCGTGCCCGTACCTTGAACCATATCGGAGAGCCTTCAAACCCGAACGCCTCACGTATCTGGTTGGTCAAAAAGCGTTGGTACGAGAAGTGCAAACCCACATCCCGGTTGGTGAACAGGATAAACGTCGGCGGTGCCACGCCGGCCTGCGTCATGTAGAAAATGCGGAGGCGCTTGTTCATCGGCACCGTGGCGCGCTCAAAGTCCACCTTTTCAAGGAAGCGGTTCATCTGCCCTGTTGTAACGCGCTTGCGACGCTCTGCCGCGACTCGCTCTATGGCCTCAAGCACGCGGTGGATACCCGTGCCGTCAGCCGCGGAAATGAATACCAGCGGCGCATACTCCAGGTACTTCAGCGTGTCGCGCACCTGCTCTTCATACACCTTGCGATCGGCATGCGGCTTGCCGTCAGTGCGCCCCGTGGTCACTGCGTCCCACTTGTTCACGATGATGACGACAGACCGCCCGCTCTCGTGCGCGTAGCCTCCGATAGTCGCGTCCGACGCGGTAATACCCTCCACCGCATCGATCATCAACAGCGAAACATCGGCTGCTTCCAGGTGCCGCCGCGCCATGATGACCGACAGCTTTTCCGCCATCAAGTGCGTCTTGCCCTTGCGCCGAATTCCCGCCGTGTCGATGATGCGCAGCTGCTTGCCGTTGTACTCCAGCACTTCGTCAACCGCATCGCGCGTAGTGCCCGCGATGGGTGAAACAATGGCCCGCGCGGTACCTGTAAGCGCGTTGAGCAGCGTGGACTTGCCCACATTGGGCCGCCCGATAATGGCCACGCGGGTCTCGCGCTGCTCATAATCGCCGTGGGTGCGATGCGGCGCAGGGGCGTCCTCCTCAGCATCGGGATCGGGCGCTTCGTCCTCCGGCCCCCAGGGCTTGACCGGCAAATCTTCCTCGCGCGGCGCAAACGGCAGGGCTTCAAACACCCCATCGAGCAGGTCGCCGATCTCGTGGCCATGCTCGGCGGAGATGCCAAAAAGATTCGGCACGCCCAGCCGCCTGAAATTCTCAGCCGCCGCATCCTGCTGCTGGGTGTCAATCTTGTTGACGGCAAGGAACAACGGCTTGTTCAGACGTCGCAATAGCTGCGCCAGGTCCATATCGGGCGAAGCCAGCTCTGTGCGGCCGTCTACCACCAGGATGATGGCCGAGGCTTCATCAAACGCAAAGCGCGCCTGCGTGAAAATTTCGGACGGTATCAACGCGTCATCGTCGGGCACAATGCCGCCCGTATCGACCACCCGCGCCACCCGCCCGCCCCAGTGAACCTCGCCGTAGATGCGGTCGCGCGTAATGCCGGGCTCATCACCCACAATGGAGCGGCGCGTGCCTGTAAGGCGGTTGAACAGCGTCGATTTGCCGACGTTGGGCCGGCCGCAAACCACAATCAGCGGCATGCCGAGCGACTCGGCGGTATGGGGCAGCGGGTTGGGGCGTCGAATCTGTTTCTTTGGCATTACGTCAGTGCCTCCAGCCCGGCGCACACATGGGGCGAAGAACGGGCAAAGTTCTATTATAGGAAGAGTCCGCGCGCAACACACTCCTCCTGTGCCTGAAGCCCCCTCTAAGAAGTCCCCGGCAAAATTACCGGCGAAGCTGCCGACCCTCAAGGCCTTCTTTGCGCCGGGGGGAGTGCTCGCCCAATCGTCACTGCCGTTTGAGTTTCGCCAAGGCCAGCTGGAGCTTGCCCAGGCGGTAGAAAGCGCGCTTACCGCGAAGCAACACTTGATCGCCGAAGCCGGCACCGGCACCGGCAAAACGCTAGCCTACCTGCTGCCCGCGCTACGCTCCGGCAAGCGCGTCATCGTCTCAACCGGCACCAAAAATCTACAGGAGCAGCTGTACTTCAAGGACATCCCGTTTCTTGAATCCCTGCTTGGCCCCCTGCACACCTGCTACATGAAGGGCCGCGCCAACTACCTGTGCCGCAAGAAGCTGTACGCGCTTGAAAACGAGCCTATTTTGAATGGCTTGGAAGAAATCAAGCAGTTCCGCGCCATCGTCAAATGGGAAAAAACCACGAAAACCGGCGACCGTGCGGAGATCGACGCACTACCAGAGCAGAGCCCGTTATGGACCAAGCTGGACGCCCGCAGTGAAACCTGCCTGGGCCAGACCTGCCCGGACTTCGACCGCTGCTTCATCACGGAGATGCGCCGCAAAGCCGCTGAAAGCGACTTGATCATCGTGAATCACCACCTGTTTTTCGCCGATCTCGCCATCAAGCAGCAGCTGGCCCATGCCCCCGATGCGGGCATCCTGCCGGATGTGGATGCGGTGATCTTCGACGAGGCGCACGAGCTTGAGGATGTGGCTTCGAACTACTTCGGCATCCAGCTCTCCAACATCCGCTTTGAAGAGCTGGCGCGGGACCTAGACCTGCTGTTGCGCTCGAAACACGCCATCAGCTCCGGCCCAAAAGTGGCCGCTGAAATCCTGCGGGAGCGTGCGCGCATGTTCTTTGCCGAGTTACCGATGGGCACTGAAGGTCGCGCGCAGTTTACCAACCGCGAAGAGTTTCTAGAAGAGCACGGCGAGCTGTACCTGGGCGTGCTGAACGCGCTGCAACTGCTTGAAACCGAGCTTGAGCGCATGCGCGAGGTGGAGGAAGCCCCCGGGCTGAAGCGCCGCACCAACGAGCTGCACGACCGGCTCAAGTTCCTGATGGAGGCTGAGGACAAAAACACCGTGTTCTGGATGGAGCGGCGCGGCGGCGGGCGCGGACGCGAGTCGAGCTACAACACTTTCTTGCAGGCCACGCCCATTGATGTCTCCGGGCTGCTGGGCGATGTGCTGTTCACGACCTTTCCGACAGTCGTGCTGACTTCGGCAACGTTGACGGTGCAAGGCGGCTTCGACCACCTGCGCAAGCGCCTCGGCATGGAGCACGCGCGCGAACTCGTTGTGCCCTCGCACTTCCGCTACGCCGACCAGGCGCTGCTCTACCTGCCGCCGCACATGCCCGATCCGCGCGACCGCGACTTCAGCGAGCAGGCCGTCAAGACCATCGTCCGTGTGCTGGAAGCAACGCGCGGTCGCGCCTTTTGCCTGTTTACCAGCTACGCGCAGATGCGCGAGACCTATGAGCGCCTGCTGGTGGAAGTGGCCTGGCCGCTGCTGCTGCAAGGCACCGCGCCCCGCAAGGCACTCATCGACGAGTTCCGCCAGACGCCGAACGCGGTACTGCTGGGCACTTCGAGCTTTTGGCAGGGGATTGACGTGCAGGGAGAGGCGCTTTCGTGCGTAATCGTCGACCGGCTGCCGTTTGCGGTGCCGAGCGATCCGATTGTGCAGGCACGCACCCGCGCGATTGAAGCAGCGGGCGGCAAACCGTTTTTCGACTACCAGATTCCCGCGGCAGTCATCACGCTGAAGCAGGGCTTTGGACGGTTGATCCGCTCACTCGACGACCGCGGCGTGCTGGTGTTGCTCGACCCGAGAATCGCGCGCAAGGCATACGGCAAGGCGTTCCTGGAGAGCCTGCCGCCGTACCGGGTCACGCGGGATATCGCCGAAGTGGAGAGCTTTTTCGCGGAGAAAGCGGTCTAACCGACATTTAAAAATTCGCTTACAATTAGAAGCAGGCATTCCGTGAACGAGGAGAAGATTCTAATGGCCGACAATGTTTTGCAGACCCTACAGCGACTTATTCAGGATGTGATCGCGCCGGACGTCCGCGAGCTGAAAGTGCGTATGTCCTCACTGGAAAAGTCGATGGACGATAGATTTAAGTCGGTCGATGACAGATTCGCTTCACTTGAGAAACAAAGTGAAGCACAGTTTAAGGCGATTTTAGCTGCGATCAGGGAATCGAAAGCTCAATCTGAATTGGATAGCTTCCGTGCTATCTCCGCTCTCAGCGAACGAGTAACTGCTTTAGAAGCAAGAATGCCGAAGCAGTAGGTTCCTACACTTTGTTCTTTGCATAATAAGTTTCAAGGAGGACCATGTTTGAAGTAACAGTAGACGCGGGTTTTTCCTCTGGCCACTACCTGCGGGAGTATCGCGGCAAGTGCGAGAACCCGCACGGTCATAACTACAAAGTACGCGTGACGCTCCGCGGCAAAGACCTGGACCACTCCGGCCTCCTGCTCGATTTCAAAGAGTTAAAGAACGTTCTGCGCCCGGTTGTCGAGTATTTGGATCATAAAATGATTAATGATCTGGAGCCGTTCACGACAGTCAACCCATCAGCAGAAAATCTCGCCAAGTATTTCTACGATGAAACCAATAAGCAACTATCAGATATGACCGCCGGGCGTGTCCGGGTAAAAGATTGCACTATCTTCGAGACCGATACTTCTGCCGCCACATACTATGAGTAACTGCCATTGTTTCTAATCGAGACTTATAAATCCGTACAAGGCGAGTCGAGCTTTGCCGGAGTGCCCTGCATTTTCGTCCGGCTCGCCGGCTGCAATCTGCGCTGCTCCTGGTGCGACTCCGAGTACACCTTTACCGGCGGCTATAAGCAATCAGCGGTCGAGGTAATCGCCTCAGTCGAAGCGCTTGCCCCGGTGCGCCTGGTCGAGTTCACCGGCGGCGAGCCGCTGTTGCAGGCGCGCGAGCTTATCCCGGTTATGGAGCAGCTGCTTGAAAAGGGGTACACGCTGATGATTGAGACCAGCGGCGAGCGCCCCCTGGCCGACATACCGAAGCCAGTGCACAAGATCGTGGACGTGAAATGCCCAGGCTCGGGCGAGATGGGCCGCTTTCGCATGGAGAACCTGGACACCCTCACGCCGCGCGACGAGGTCAAGTTCGTCATCAGCCACCGTGAAGATTACGAGTTTGCGCGTGACTTTACCCTGGAGCACCGGCTGGCCCAGCGGGCCGGTCATGTGCTGTTTTCGCCGGCCTTCAAAAAGACTCCAAGCCTGGAACGCTCCACCGCCAACTGCGCGCTTGACCCGCGCCTGCTGGTGGACTGGATGCTTGCCGACGCTGTACCCGCACGGCTCAGCCTGCAAATTCATAAGTACATCTGGGAGCCGCAGAAGAAGGGCGTCTAGCCGCTCCTGGCACCGCTCCCCGCACCGCTACTTCGGCGCGCTTGCCAGGTAATCGTCCATCGGCAGCTCAAAAGCAAACATCTCTTTTCCGGCACTATCGCGCACCTGCCGGAACGCCAGTTTGGCCCCGGCAAGCGGATGCTGACCCATCCCTTCCACGTCATAAAAGAGAAACCCCGCGCGCGTCGTATGGGGCTCCACGGCAAGCGCCGAGTACTCATGATCGCTGAAGTCTGCCTCCACCTTGCTGTCGGCGGCTTTGCCCTTGCGGTGGATCTTGAGCGGTCCAATCGGGATGGTAGAGCCGGTACGCTGGCCCATCTGGACGCGCCGCTCCACATCCCCCGGATCGCCCGCGTTGATCTTGCCGCCCTCACGCGGCAGCAGCACAATGCGCACATCGTTCAGCGAGATCGGCTCGGCGGTGTCATTCGTGACAATAATGCGAATCGGAATGAAGTCGTATTTAAGATAGTCAACCTGGAAAACAGCTTCTTTCGGCAGGCGATCATAGGGGTCGGCGGCAATGGTGACACCGGCCTGGGTAACGTGTGCAGGGTACTGCGCAGCGGCAAGCGCGGGATCGATCTTCCCCTCCGCGAGTAGCGTAAAAGGCATGGCAAGCAGGGCAGCAAAAGCAGCAAAACGGCGCATGGTGAAAGTCCTATCTGAAAAATTGGAGTCGTAGACCATTATCATCGGGAGCGGAACCGATGTGAACAAACGTTCTCCACAACTCGGTGCCTTGGCACGAGGGCTGCTCGCTATGTACAGCGCGGCCCTTGCCGGGGCGCTGGTACTGACATCTCCCTGGTGGCTGCCCGGGTTGCGCCGGAACGGTAGATATCGCGAAGGCCTCACGGAGCGGCTGGGGCGCATCCCGCGCAAACGCCTGCAAGCGCCTGTACCCGGACAAGCTGTTCTCTGGGTGCATGCCGTGTCTGTGGGCGAGGTGCTTGCCGCTGCGCCGCTGATCCGGGACTTGCGATCGGCCCTGCCCCAAGGTCGCGTGTTCATATCGACAACGACGCGAACCGGGCAGGCGATTGCACGCGCACGCTTCGGTGAAAA
>CAXSFX010000021.1:0-32224 GCA_964236655.1 uncultured Acidobacteriaceae bacterium
CTATGCAGCGGGTACGCTCTATGTCGTTTCGCAAAAATTGAGCTGCCGTTGTTGCTGAGCGGCTTCCCGTATCTGCGGCAGCCTGCTCCAACTCTTGCAGGAACATCATCTGCCGCTTCAAAAGCTTTGCTGCGGTAGGATCCCCGTCCGGCTCAATACCCAAGACATATGCAGATTTATCTACCAGAAAGTTTGATAAGGGTCCTGATGTGCGACCGAGACGCCGTCGCGGGATGGATTGCATGGCTGCTTGTAGCTTCGGTTTGCTTTTCGTGCCCTTGCGCGGTGCGACTTCCACGCAAGTCGACTTGAGCCCAACATACTCGCCGTTCGCGTCAAGCTCGATGATCCAGGCCACAGGCTTCGATTCAAATGCCGGATCGTCCACCAAGCCTTCCCGCAGCGCCAGCGCCCGCAGCTCATGCAGGATCACAGGATGCCTCCGGCAGCGGAGGCCTGCCATGCGGGCACATCCATCACGCCGCCCAGAAGCCGGGCAGGAAAAAAGCGAGCCTGATTTTGCGCGCCGAACTCGATGTCGTGCAGCATCCAGCCCAGTTCCCGGTCTTCCTCCGCCAGCGGTGCCGGTGTACCGTACCAAAGATCCACTGCGGCGGGAAACTCCCGGCAGCCCAGGTACGGCTGCATGTGCTGCTGGCCTTTCTCCATCCGGCGCACAAACATCGCGCGAAACTTGTCGAGCGAGTCTTCCGCCCCGGCACGTGCCGTCATATGCATCCGGGCACGCACGCCGTAGTCCACCGCCCGCAGGGCCAGGGTATTGCGTTGCGCTCGATCCTCATCGGCAAAGTAGTCGCTGACCGCCCCGCTCATGGCCTTTTGCGTGGAAACGCGCCCGTTCACCTCGTTACGCCGAAATTGAATCCAGCGCACCGGCTTGAGCAGCGCGATTGAGATAATTTCCCAGCGGAGGGCAGGCTTCCAAAGTACTGCCTCCAGTACGCCGCGTGCGGCGGAGGGCGTGATGAGCTCGTATGAAACCCGCTCGGTCGAGAACTCCGGTCGTGTAAAGCAGGCCATCTCGCCATGGATGCGAAGGGCAAATTCATGGGTAAGTGGTGAGCAGCTCATTAGAACCCTCTCAGCCGTTTCTCAAGCAAGAATCGATTGAGACGCACTCTAATCCGAGCTGCAATCCACTGTCAACTTCATAAACATTAATATTTATGTTTCAATCCACACTCGCTAGTACCTAGGATTACAAAAACGAGTGGGTTCGAGTTTAGCTCTTCTAGACCACCAACCCATCCTTCATGTAGCTCTCACCGCCTTGTGCCGTAAATCCGAAGCGTGGATCGTACACAGGAGGAATGACATGCTCTTTCACCACCCAGGCCCCGGCCTCATCCTCATCCTCATCCGCCCACTGAAGCAGAGGTGCCAGCACACCAAGAGCGCGAAGTCGGGCAATCTCTTGGGTTCGCAGTGAGACAGTGAACCGCTGCAGGCGTCGAAAGCCTTTCCGCAGTTCAGCCCCGCCTTTCAAGTCACGGAGAGCGCGTACCCGCTCCCATGCTTCACCGTAGTCGGCAACCACCGGAGTGCCCGCGTCAGGGATCATGCGAAACCGCCTTTCCACCTCGGGAAAATCGAGTCTGCGCTCATGCGGAAGTACGTCCTCTGCATCCAGGTTGCTCTCCAGCCCGAGCAGCAGTCCCCGGCTGTACTCCCCAAACAAGTCCGGGTCGGCCAGGTCCGGCGTACCTTCCCTGAAGAACTTCAGCGTCTCGACAAGCCCGCGCTTCAGCGACTCCGCAGGCGGGGCGGAGGGAGCGCGAAACACAACAAACCGTCCCGGCTCCGGCAAGCGCATCTCCCGATTGCACCGGCCTGCCGCCTGCGCCAGCGTCTCCATTCCGGCGAGCGCGCGAAATACGACAGGGAAGTCCAGGTCAACACCAGCCTCTACCAGCTGCGTCGCCGCCACTCGGCACGCCTCACCTGCTCGCAGACGGCGTTTAACCTCTTCAAGGACCCCTGTGCGATGCTCCGCGCACATGCCCGCCGACAGGTGGAGGCACTCCGGCCCCAGTAGGCGCGCTACGGTCTCGGCTTCTTTGCGACGGTGCACGATTGCGAGCGCCTGCGGGCACCGGCCCATTTCTTCAGCGAGCCTCTCCATGCTCACCGGTTCGCGCACATCGCCCAGCACCTCCAGGCGGAACCGCCTTGCGATAACCGGGAAATGCCTTCGGTAAGCGGGCACGATCTCTCGGGGTGCTGCTCCGTTTGTACCCAGCAGTAAACGAGGCTGGGTAGCAGTCGAGTGCACCACACTTGCGCCGAAGTGCCCTGTCAGCAGGTCGAGCGCAGCATGGATGGGTTTGAGCAAGTGCTCCGGGAAGGTTTGCACCTCGTCCAGAAAGACTACGCTGCGTGCTACCCGATGCAGCTTGCGGCAGCGACGGTTTCGCGCGCCGTACAAAGTCTCAAAAAACTGTACGCTCGTGGTCACGACTACCGGTGCGTCCCAGTTTTCACATGCCTGCCGGTTATGGTCGGTTTCACGGTCAGGATCAAGACTGGAATGGTGCTCCACGACATTCTCCGCGCCCAGAGCCTTCCGGTAGACCTCGACCATTTGCTCCAGAATGGACGTGTACGGGGCGACGACAATAATCCTTTGTAGGCCCTTGTGCGCGGCGTGACGGAGGGCAAACGCGAGCCCGCTCAGTGTTTTGCCGCCCCCTGTTGGGACAGTGAGGGTAAACGTACCGGGATCGAGTTCTGCCGAGCGGAGGCAGGAGTCCAGGACTTCAGCCCGCATCCGGTTCAGGGCTGTGTCCGGCGCTTCGCGTGCCCGTTCACGACAAGCCGCTTCAGCCTTCGCGGCCAGCTCAGCAATGCTTGCATCAATCGTCTGTCTTTCCTCTCCCTTGTCCCAAGCCTCGGTGTCAAGCAGGTCTGCATCCACAAGGGACGAGAAAACAAACCGCGTTCCCATCGCCAGTACAAGCGCATTCCGCAGTGCTTCCTCGGGAAGGGCGGGTGCGCCTGATTTGCCAAGTGCGGGAGGTAAACCGTCCCGCTCCGCATCCTGCAAAAGCCTCCGGCCTATGAGTTCTACTGCATTCTGAAGTTCAGTAATGCTTTTGAGTGCCCCGTGGTGCGCTTGTACCGCAAGTGCCGCAGGGAAGCTAGTCGAGCCAATTTGCATCGCTAGGGCCGCACCTGCAATCGCGTGCTGGACACCCTTGCCGCGCTTGCCCTCATTCGACGCATCGACGTCCTTGGCAATGTACTTCTGGAACGCAGCCTGGTACTTGCCCGCATCGTGAAGGAGTCCTGCCAGACGTGCCTGATCTCCCCAACCTGCGGGGGCGAACGCTTCAGCCATATGTGACACGGCAGAGAGATGATCTTCCAGCCGCTGCCACTCGCCCGGGTCCCCTGTCTTCCTTGAGTGCGCATAGAACTGCATGCGAGCATCGTACCCCGGCATACCTGGCACCGGTCACATGAAACAGGGCAGAGTATTGTGTTCGGCTGAAAAGCACACTCCCCTTGACAGACTAGGAGAAGCGAGCCACAATCTTTCCTAGAGGTACAAGGAGAGTTTATGACCAAACAGGTCGATCTGCTGCAAGGCACACTGGACATGCTGATCTTGAAGGCGGTCTCGCTAGGTCGGCTGCATGGCTACGGGGTGCTCCTGCGCATTCAGCAAATTTCAGGCGAGCAGCTTATCGTGCAGCAAGGCTCGCTCTACCCGGCGCTGTACCGCCTGGAGCACAATGGTGCGCTCCTGAGTGAGTGGGGCGAGAGCGAGAATAATCGCCGAGCGAAGTATTACACCCTCTCAGATTCCGGTCGCAACCAGCTCAAAGCCGAGACTGAGAAGTGGGGCCGCATGGCGAAGCTCATCCACGCGATCCTGCACACCGCCTCCCTCCCAGGCGTTCAAACGCCTTCTGCGGAGGTGCGCTGATGAGCACTCTTTTTGCCCGAGCGAGATCGTTTGTCAGCGCACTTTTTGGTCGCAAGCAGCTTGAGTCGGAGATGGACGCTGAAATCCGCTTTCATATCGAGAGCCGCACCGAAGACCTCGTCCGCGAAGGCCTCACCCCGCAGGAAGCTGCCCGTAGAGCGCGGCTGGAGTTCGGCGCAGTGGCCACGCACAAGGACCAGATGCGCCACTCACTTGGCCTGCGATGGTGGGACGAACTCCGGGTCGACGTTCTCTATGCCGCGCGTGTTCTGCGCAAGAGCCCCGGATTCACGGCCATCGCTGTTATCTCGCTTGCCCTTGCTATTGGAGCCAACACGACGATCTTTTCCTATGCCAACCAGGTGCTTTTTGTACGTCTCGGGGTTCCTCACTCCAGCCAACTTCGCTTGCTGACGCTTACAGGTGATGAACATATGGCTGTTCATAACCTTTGGGGAAATGGTTCTATCGGGAGCAACCACTCCTATCTCGATTCATTCAGCTTCCCCGTATATCAACAACTTCGTCAGCACAATTCAGTTCTTGAAGAAATTTTTGCCTTCAAGGACATACAAAGCCTCAACATCACGGCGTCGGGCGAGCCGCTGGTCGGGGCAGCGGAACTGGTTTCAGGCAACTTCTACAATCAAATACAGCTTCGTCCTGAGATAGGTCGGGCCATTCTGCCCAGCGATGACGGTGCTCCAGGTACCGGTTCCGTCGTCATCCTCAGTGATTCTTTCTGGCACCGTGTGTATGGCGGATCACCCAATGTTCTTGGCAAAATCATTCGTGTGAACACCACTCCGGTGACAATCATCGGAGTCAATCCGCCTGAATATACAGGCGCGAAGGCAGGCTCGCTGACTTCGCCCGAACTCTTCCTTCCGCTTTCCATGATCTCCGCCCTCCATCCTGACAGCGGGAATGAGGACCCAACCGGCTCCAGCCTGTGGTGGCTCCAGTTGATGGCACGCACCCGGCCCGGCATCTCTGAGGCTAGTGCCACGGCGGCTTTGAACGGTGTCTTCAATGCGGCGCTACGTGGCACGGCTACTGTTGCAAAGGATGAGACCATCCCCCACCTGGTCTTGCAGGATGGAAGCCGAGGGGATGACTTTGAACAGGCTGAGCTTGTGAAACCTGCTTATATTCTGCTTGCCTTGTCAGGATTGGTAATGCTTCTCGCCTGCGCCAACATCGCAAATCTCATGCTCGCCCGAGCGTCGTTCCGCCAGCGTGAGATGGGCGTCCGCATGGCGCTCGGTGCCGGGCGTAGTCGCATTCTCAGGCAACTGCTTACTGAAAGCCTGCTTCTGTCAGGAATCGGGGGCATTTTCGGTCTATTCCTTGGTTATCTATGCCGTAACCTCATTCCCTGGCTGATGCAAACAGGTTGGGTCGGGGGTGAATTGAATGTTCCCTTTGACTGGCACGTCTTCAGTTTCACAGTTGCTGTTACGCTTTTGACCGGCATCTTGTTCGGCGTTGCCCCTGCCTGGCGAGCCACGCGCGTCGAAATCAGTACCACTCTAAAAGGCACCCACGCTGCGACTCGCTCCCGCAAGTTGACGGGCGGGAAGGCACTCGTCATTTTCCAGATCACCCTGTCCACCCTTCTCGTCATGTGCTCGGCTCTCTTTGTGCGAACCGTTATGAATCTCAATTCGATTGATCCAGGCTTTCGCGCCCAGGGACTGACCCTGTTCAGCATCACTCTTCCAGGCACCCAGTACGCCGCTCCGACCGGGATTGCTACCTACCGGCGCATTGAAGAAGCTATTGCTGCCATTCCGGGTGTCGGCAAAGTAACCCTCAGCACAATCCCCTTGGTAGCGAACTGGATGTCGAATTTCACCTTTTTCGTCGAGGGTGCATCCGTTTCAAAGACACCATCAAAAAATACCCTTGATCTGGCGATGCGGGATGACGTCGGTGCCGGCTTCTTCTCCACCATGTCAATCCCTATCCTCGCTGGACGCGCATTTACCGACCACGATACCGCGACTTCACCGCACGTCTCCATCATCAACCGGGCGCTTGTAAGAAAGTTCTTCCCCAACAGCAATCCCATCGGTAAGCGCTTCCGCCTGGGCGGTGATCCGAAGGAAGCATCGAGCTGGATTGAGATCGTCGGCGTTTGCGCGAACACCCATTATCAAAATCTGAAAGAAGAAACACCTCTCATCCACTTCGAACCCTATCAACAGGCAAAGGAAATCGGTCAGGCTACCTATATAGTCCGCTCCAACCTTGCGCCCCAGGTTCTTCTATCTTCACTGCGGCGCGCAGTTCAGCAGGTAGATCCCTATCTACCTATAAAGGACGTTCGCTCTCAACAGCAGCAAATTGACGCCACCATGCAACAGGAGCGCCTGTTCGCATCGTTCACAGCGGGCTTCGGCGTCCTTGCTCTCCTGCTTGCCTGCGTCGGCATTTACGGGATCATGGCCTACACCGTCTCGCAGCGTACCAACGAAATCGGCATTCGCCTGGCACTTGGTGCGGCACGTGGGCAAATCCGCGCCATGGTCCTGCGAGAAGCCGGGTGGCTGGCAGCAGCAGGCGTGCTCGCCGGTCTCAGTGTCGCAATCTTCCTCATGCGGCTGGTGCAATCCATGCTCTACGGGTTGAAACCGGGCGATCCGCTCAGCCTCGCGGCCTCCGCGCTGCTGTTACTGGCAGTGGCTCTCATAGCCGGCTGGATACCTGCTGCCCGCGCTTCCAGAGTGGACCCGATGGAAGCCTTGCGGCACGATTAGCTCTCAACTGAAAAGGCACTTAAAAAATGCTTAAGTCTGATACTTGAGTGTCAAGTATGTGAGGGTTGTCACAAAATAAGCCAGCTTTTCAGCGTTCGATCTTTGGCTTACTGGAAGCGGGTGACAGCATCGCTGCTCGGCTTTTAGAACCGGCTCAGAGCCTTGCATCCACCGGCTCGCTTTCCAGCGCGAGAACCCCGAACACGCACTCGTGCGTGCGCCGCAGCGGCTCGCGTCGCACGAAGCGTTCCAGTGCCTCCACGCCGAGCGCGAACTCGCGGAAGGCGAGTGAGCGTTTGGCGCTGACGGAGCGCTCGCGGAGCCGTTCCAGATTTGCGGGGAGCAGGTACTCCGGACCGTAAATGATGCGCAGGTACTCCGGTCCTCGGCATTTGATCGCGGGCTGCGTGATCCCTCGACGGCCTGAAGCAACGAAGTCGAGCGGCTTGACGACCATGCCCTCGTACCCTTGCGCGGTCAGCTCGGTCCACCATGCTGTCGCACCGGCGCAGCTCGCTTCATCCTGGAGGCTGACCAGCCGGAACGGTGTCGGCAGCAGCAGCTTCAGGTCGGCGGCGCACAGGCGTGCGATCTGCTCCATGTGCCAGGTGTGCGGCTTGTCCGTATGTACCGCGCCCTCGCTTGCCAGCACGTGGAATGGCGCGAGCTTCAAGTCTGCGATCAAGCGAACCGGCCAACAGTACCGGCGATATGCCTGGACATAGTGCTCGATTGCGTTGAGCCGCTCTGAAATGCGCCCGGCAAGCTCGTTTAGTCCCACGATTTGTACCTGCGCCTGTGCCAGTACAGCTTTCTCTGCCGCAAGCGCACGCACTCCGGCATTGCCCACGGGCGCGTACTGCTCATGCAGCAACTCCTGCGCTTTAGCCGACCAGGGCATCAGCTCGCAGTCCAGGCATAGCCAATCGGTCGCAAGCTCTTGCCACAAGCCGCAGGTCTCAACCGCCGCAGCAAGCCGAGCCAGGAAGGCACGCTCCAGCTCCATGTCCGTGAAGAAGCGCCTGCCTGTTCGCGTGTACACCGCACCGAGTGCGGGCTCCACGACACCGAAACGCTTCTGTGAAACGCCCTCATCCTTGCACAGCACCACTACCGCCCGCGAGCCCATGTGCTTCTGCTCGCAGATGACTGTTGCGATATTTTCTTTTCGGTAGAACGCAAATACCTCATCCGGGTGCTCAAGCAAGATGGCAGAAGATCAGGAGCTTGGGCCACTGCCAGATCTCCAAGAATGAAAATGGGTCTTATGGACGATGTAATTTGCGTCAAGGCTAGGCTCCAAAAGCAAAAGTGCAGTGATTCGACGTACCAAGTGCATAAACTCCCGCGCTTCATCTTTGGTTATGGGTCGTCCAAGTACCGATTCCTCACGATAGCTCAGCCACTTCTTTAATACTTGATAACCGCCGATAGTATATTCCCACACCGCATTGGGCACGTTACTCCAGAAAGCTTCATTATTTAGATAGATGTCGATAGTCTTATTTCCAATCATCACTAGAACCGATTCGACAGAGAGCCCAAAATCCGCAGCGCCTTCTGTCAACGTGACAGTTTCCTCAATGGTGTAATCACGTAGTCGCTTATTCCCACGTCCCGGCATGACGATTTCCTTGCTCTTTTCTTCGTCTTTATGCAAGTGACCCCACCCTGCGTTGATGGCAAGGCTGAACGCCTTAGGTCCGGTAATTCGACCTAACGTATTTAAAACCTGTTGAACCTTCCCGCTCGTGACTCCCAAGACTACTTTTTCTGTGTCGAGCAGCTGCGCGATATCGGCCCCAAGTGACGCTGAATTACTCAACGCGGTGAACGTTGCCGGTAAGGGTATGCGTGGCCAATCCGATCGCACTGACGATGCATGTTCGGAAAGGTAAAGGGGTGCATGCATAATAGCTAAGGTGTGAAGCCAAAGCAAACGACTTATTTGTTCATCTTCATCGGGATCAGCTGAGGTGAGCTGCTTTAGATAGGCGCGCGCTTTGTGTGAAAGGTTCGCAATCGTCCCTTGAGATTTAGAAAAATGTTCGTAGATGCTGCCTTGACCTTTGGTCTTCGCTAAAATTCCTGCCGGTTGCGTGCTGAGCCTTAGAGGGATTGCAACGGCATTGGGGCGAAGCAGATGATAATCCGGCAACGCGGACGTAATAAAAGCGGGTCTTCCTTCCTTAGGCCGCTCGGCGAACCGTCGCACAATTAAGCAGTACTCCTGATAAGGAATCTGGGATACAAGCTCTGGACGCGGTTCGTTCCACAAAGGTCTAATGCTGCTGTAGTAGCACCAGCGATCATCAAGCGGGTAGAGCGCATAGCGCCGAAGGCAAGCCGCATCGAAAGGCTCTGCACTTTGAAGCAGGGAGCGTGTTGAGGCTGGGTTGAAACGACCTGCCGTACGTGAAAGAGGCGTGCCCAGGGCTACAAAGCTAGCCCATTCAATTTGGGGATCAAGATACGCCTCCATTCGCTGTTGCAAAACAGTTCGCTCATGGGACATGAGGGCGCCTTGACGCATCTCCTGCAAGCCGCTGATTGGCTTCGCGTCAGCCAGCTCCACAAGGAGAGGCCATTCCGCATAGTCAGCCTCGGTACTTGCCGGACGGAAGGAGAAGCGGTTGTCTGGAACGGGCAGAAGTTGTTGGTATTGAGCGTTGAAGTTCTCCGGGTAGTCGAGTGTCTTCAACAAGAGATCGCGCTTGTCGGTTCCCCAGAACTCGCGATAACGCACGACAGAAGAATCGTTGCCGGGGATCTTGGCAAACAGTCCGACCGATGTTCCTAGTCGTATACCAGGGGGATTGTACTCAGTCGAAAAAACGCTTGGGTCAGGTTTGCCGTCGGGGGTAAGCTTGCCCGTCTCTCGACTATCGCCGTTAAGGCAATCGATCCAGATGTAGTTAAACGCTTCGCTAAACCGCTTCCTTACAACCACGAATGAGGGGTCGCTCAAATATGAATAGCTGGATATGTAACAAACAATTCCTTTTTTCGTCATGTCTGCAATTCTTTGCTCGCCGAGTCTCAAAAATCTTACATAGAGTTCATCCAGGTTGTACTTGCGGATGTTCCACTCAGAGAACAGGCCTTCCTTGTAGGGCTCTACCAAGCCCTGCTCCTCCTCCGGGCTGATTCCTGAGAACGCATAATAGGGTGGATTTCCCAAGACCACGAGGATTTGCTTTTCACGCTTTATACGTTCGGCAGCATCACGCTCTTCCTCCATCTCGGGAAACGCTAGTTTTCCCTTCACATTTTTGGGCGCGCTCCATCCAGTGAGCGCATTCGTGAGGTAAACGCCCACACGCTCATGCATTTTTTGAGAAAGTGATGTCCCAAGATTTTGAAGAAGCAAGCCAAGCTGAAGATGCGCAACTATAAAAGGAGCTGGTAGAAGTTCGAAGCCGAAGACTCGCTCCATAGCGGCGGTCTTCACATCTTCCCCGGTCAGGGCATCCCCGCCGTTGTGTTCCAGGGTAGCTTGAATTTTCCTCAAAACTTCAACAAGAAAAGCGCCAGTTCCGCAGCAAGGGTCAAGAACGAAGACATTGGGGTCTGCAAAACCGTCCGGAACTTTGAGCTGATCGCGTAGCACCCGATCGATACGCTCAACCATGTAGCGGACGATTTCTGGAGGTGTGAACCAGACACCCATCCTCTTGCGCAAAACAGGGTCATAGGCAGCAAGAAATGGCTCATAGAAATACTGCACTGCATGATCTTCTTGAAAATTTGTAAAGAATGCATCGCGGTCCACTCGGTTAAGTGCTGTTTGAGTCCAGTCGAGCACCTCTTCCAATCCGAGTGCTTGGAGCTTTGTAGGTGTTGCAAGTTGGTCAAATAAAGTTCGGATCATAGGAACATGAAGAGACCACGCCGCTTCATGCCAATTAAATTTGTCTTTGGGGTTCGTCAAGGGGCGCTTTGACCAGAGTACCCATGCTGAAAACACCCCATAAAATAGAGTCTGGATTAAAGAGGAGCGAAAGAAGTGCTCTCCATCTTTACCTGTAAATTTGAGCCCTAACGCTTCCTCTAAAGCGGATCTAAGCGATGCCAATCCGGGTAGCTGTGGCTGCGCCTCAATGCGGGCTTTTGCATCACGCGCATACGATGCAAGAAACCATGCCACCTCTTTGGGTGCTGCGAGTGGCGCGGCGTGCATCAACACGCGGATTAAATACTCATGTAAAGAAGCACCGATAGCATCGTGCAGCTTCTTCGGATTGGCGATAGCAGCCCAGAACTCCTTTTCGGTTGCGGCGATGACAAAGGGCTCAAGCTGCCGAACCTCGCCATCGATTCGCGCCATTATGATAAATTCACGAAGATTCGTGACCAGCACCAGGCCATATTTATCGATATATCTGAGAATCTGTTCACTCTCAGCCACGGTAGCGGCGTTCTCCCCGGGAGACTTAATCTCGATTACGCCTCGTGAGGGAATCAGCCCATCTGATAGCGGATCAAACACTGCGGACTTCTGATCCGTTGTGATTAAAGCCCCATCCGGTAAACCAGCTCCAATGCTATGAGGGTGAATGATGCAGCGGACCCTTGGCTTCAGAGTTTTCCCCATGCTATCGAATAGGTTTGCTAAGTAGGGGTAGTAGGAAGTTTCTTTGACACCGATGCCGCTTAGGTGGGTGTCGCGGATATCTCTGAAGAACGTCTCGATAGGGTTTTCGGCGGGCACACGCTCATTATCACCGCGAGGCACTTGATTTGAGAGGGTTGAATTGATTAGGAACCATCTGTGCTACAAAAACCCACCACAGCCCAGGTCCAACACCTACAGAGCTTCTGTTTCACGGACCGAATCGACCGGCTCGTCGGCCAGCAGCCGTTCCAACGCCTCACGAGTCAGGCTCCGTTGCCGCTTCAGGTAGCGCGAGACAATCAGCTCCCGCTCCGGATGCGTCGCAAGCCAGCCTTCACCGCGTCGGAGCAGCTTCTCAATCTCATCCTCAGCAACCCAGTAGTGCTTTTTGCCGTCGAGCACGGGGATCAGCACGTAGAGGTGCATGAGCAAATCCTGTAGCCGCCTGGTTCCGCCAAGCCGGAGCGAAACATAGGGCGATGTGCCCCATTCCGGAAAGCTCTCATCCAGTTGTGCTTCCTGAATCTCAATGTCATACCCAAGCGGTTCAAAAAGCCTTCGTACAAGACTGTCATCTCCGGCAATTACCGGCAACTCCGCCACAAGCGGAATGGCCGCTTCCGCCAGCTCAGGCCGTTCCTTGCTGCGTCCGCTCATCGCGGTTGTGAACAGGCGGCCTATAGCGACGCTCAGGTAGGAATTTGCGGCATAGGGCCGGTCGTTTACGTACTGCTCAGCTCGCCCTACATCCTCGCGCCCGCGTACCAGTGCCACCGGGTCGATCTCCACCAGCAATGCCGCTACGCAACGCGTCTCATCTGCCTCGGGATAGAACACGTGCGCCTGACCGAACGGCAGGGCTTCCGTCTGTACCCGCGCCGGGTTCTTGTGCAGCAGAAAACCGAGGTCGGTGGCCGGCTCGTGTGTAGTTGAGATCGTAAGCAGCATCGGCTCAAGTTTAGCGGACAACTCCTGAACAGGAACGCTCGCAACAAGCGGTGCTCTCACCCTGTTTGCCGGGCAGGTTTCTCACAACTCTTTGACTGTCCCAAAATCGTACGGCTGCTACATGCTGCCAACTCTTTCACCAACGAACGCAGCTTGTCGAGTACAGTGGACGGCAATGGACGAAACTTTATCGAGCAACCTCGCGGAACAGATCACGGCCTTGCAATCGCGCGTTGGTCTGCTTGAGGACGCTCTGCGCAGCTATGGCATTGTTACCTCAGAAAGCACAGCTGAGTCGTTGTTGAAGCAAGTTCCAGGAGCTCGAGCGACAATTTCGCATCCACCGCAATCCAGTGCAGTACAACAGCCGAGCGCACCGCCTTCGTCCGCAACAGAGCCGCCGCGCCCTGTACTCACCACCCAGCCGCATGCGGCGGATCGCTCGCTTGAAAGCCGAATCGGTTCACAGTGGTTCAACCGCATCGGCATTCTTGCGGTTCTGATCGGCATGGCCTGGTTTTTGAAGCTGGCTATCGACAATCACTGGATCGGTCCGTTGGGAAGAGTACTGATCGGCCTGCTTGCAGGCGCGGGGCTGATTGCCTGGTCGGAGCGATTTCAGCGTCATGGGTACTCGGCCTTTTCATACTCCTTGAAAGCGGTGGGCAGCGGCATTCTTTACCTATCGCTTTGGGCGGCTTTCTCGCTCTTTCATCTCCTTCCCGCAGGCGTGGCCTTCGCAGCCATGGTCGCTGTTACGGCGTTTAATGGCTTCCTGTCCTGGCGTGAAGATTCGGAACTGCTTGCGCTGTACTCGATCGTAGGTGGCTTGAGCACGCCCGTACTGGTATCCACCGGCGGCAACCATGAGGTGAGCCTGTTCAGCTACCTGCTCATCCTGGATCTGGCAGTGCTCATCCTCACCATGCTGCGTCCCTGGTCGCGCCTTCTCTTTGGGGCGTTCAACGGAACAGCCTTCTTTGTGGTCGGCTGGTATCTCTTCGAGTACCACCGCCAGTTCGGACCTACGGCCTTTTTTCTTGCTTGTTTTCTGTTTCTGTTTGGACTGGCTCCACGCCTCATCCGCCTGGACCGCGAAGAGGGACGTTCCTCCCGTTGGAACTGGCTAACCCTGGTCTGGGTACCGCTTGCGAACGCCGCGCTTACTTTCTTCACGTTCTACGACATGCTCCATAAAGCAGGAGCAGAATGGGCCCAGCCATGGCTCGCCGTTTCATTCGCCGGTTTCTACCTGCTCCTGCTGCGGCTGCCCGCCCGCACACCTCTACGCGAAAGCCCGGCTGTCTCCTCAATTCTGCATCTGACGATGGCTATCACATTTCTATCAATCGCCATCCCGCTCAAGGCGCATGGCCGTTGGCTCACCATCGGCTGGCTGATTGAAGGCGCGGCGCTCCTGTGGGTTGCGAGCCGGGCACAGGTGCAAAGGGCGAGTCCTCTGGTTCTCCGCGTACTGGCTTTACTTTGCCTGCTACTTGGGTTGGGAGCACTGGTGCTGATTGATCCACCGGCATCGATTACCCCATTGTTCAATGAGCGATTCGGAACCTACCTGGTTGCGATTACAGTCTTTATTTTCACCGCTCTCGTAGCCCGGCGAACTGCCAAGACGAAGCGGGAGACAGACTCACGTACAGATCTGAATTGGACCAATATCGCAGCTGTAGCTGCGTTGCTTGTCAATACACTCATCCTTCTCGCTTTGGGATGGGAGATACACAATTACTGGTGGTTTGTGAGCTGGCACGGGCACACGCGAGCTATGCATGAATACCGCATCTACGCCCAGTTCAGCTATTCAGCACTTTTCATGCTCTTCGGTGCCATCTTGCTTGGCGCGGGCTTTTGGCGGCGATCACAATTTGTACGCTGGCAGGCGCTCGTACTGCTTGCCGTTGCAATCGGCAAGGTCTTCCTTGTCGATGTGAGTGAGCTTAGTCAAGGCTACCGGGTTCTAAGCTTCCTGGGCCTCGGCGCGTTGCTGCTTGCCGTAAGCTTCGTCTATCAACGCGACTGGCTTCATCTTCGGAGTCCGGAGCACCAGTCTCTATGAGGCTCCATGCCCCCGCTCTCCTTCTGGCTCTCTACACAGCCGTACCTTCAACGCAAAACGTGAAGACGCAGTACTTCCGGTACGAACGCCCGATCATCGGCATCCCGCAGATTGGTCCAGAAATCTGTGTTCCTCTGGACGCGGACCTTTTCGCCCATGCGGCACCGCAGCTAGCTGACCTGCGTCTGTATCAAGGCAGTGTGGAAACGCCATATGCAGTCCGGCAGGCGGCTCCAATTCAAATTGCCGCGCAGCTCATCCTACCCATTAACTTAGGAGTGCAAGGTAGGAACACCGTTTTTGACGCCGCCATGCCTGAAGGCAATTACAGCGAAGTGGAACTTGGGATCAGCGCAAAAAACTTTCTCGCTACTGTGACCGTGACGGGGAGCCGGATGCAGGGTGATGCACAAGGAACGAAGCTCGGCTCGTTTACCATTTTTGACCTGTCCGGTCAAAAGCTTGGACGCAGCACTGCGCTTCATCTACCACCATCGGACTTCCGCTACCTGCACTTCCGCATCACCGGCCCAGTCTCGCCAGGCACAATCACCGGGCTTTCTACCCTGCGATTGCCTATAAGGGAGACGACATACCAGACCGTAGCGCGATCCGCTCGGTTCCAGGAAGAAAACCGCCGGACCATTGTCAACTTCACCGTACCCGCCCACGTGCCCGTAGACCGCATTCTTTTTACGTCCGGCCCAGAGCTCCGCAGTTTCAGCCGAGATGTCATGGTTTCCGTTCAGCCGACGGACCCACCACGGAACACAGATGATGCGGAACCTTCTCAGCCTAGGACGTTCTCAGGCACACTCATCCGCCTCCACACCAGTGAGAATGGACAAAAGATCGATGAGGAGCAGCTTGCAATCGACACGCCTCTCGCTGCGGAACCCGCGCCGACCAAATGGGTAGTCACGGTTGACAACGGTGACGATATGCCGCTCCCGCTTTCCTCAGTTCAGCTCGCCATGCTGGAGCACGAGCTATGCTTCGAGGCCGATGGCCACAGCAGGTACGCACTTTTCTATGGCGATCCGGCTCTCCAGGCACCGCGGTACGATTACGCCGCTTTGCATACTTGGGTTGCCAATGCTGCTCAGGCTGCGACCGGTCAGGAGAAAGTGAACGAAGGATACCAGTCTCGTCCAGACGAGCGCCCGTTCACGGACCGGCATCCGATACTGCTTTGGTCGGCGCTGGTCGGCGTCATCCTGCTACTTGGGACTATCGCGCTGAAGTCGAGCCGTCAAGTTCCGGGATCTCCAGGATAGTCGATCCACCAGTCCGGCTCGCATTTGATAGTTAGGTGTTTGTTGCACGTTCGTCAGGATCATCACAATAGACGCTGCTCCCAGCTTACAAATCACTCCGCGCTATTCAGGTCCTCTCAAACTGATCGGGGCACCAGCTCTGAAAAGGGGCTCATGCCGTAGTTGTCGTTTGTGGATAGTGATAGCTTGGCCATGCCCATTCGGTAAGGCCGTCCAGGTAGCGGATGGCCAATGCATTAGGAAGCGCCTTGTTCGGACTGGGGTTGAACTTGGCGAGGGCAGGTACGGCTACCCTAGTACTACTTACAAGTAAATTGCTCAATCGCTTCGGGATAATAAATCCTTCCCACAGCTCCAACCCCGGTTCGATGGGTGCCCAACCGGTGGCATCCACTTGCATCCGCGTGTCTCCGATATTTCCGGCTCGTACCGGGCTACCCATCTCTTTGTATCGAAGAAGTAGCAACCTCTCGCTACGACATACCAAAGTGTTTGGTTAAATGGCCGAAAAGCCTATGGCAGACGACTACACGCAGGGGCTTAGGACTGCTACCGTAGTGCATCAGCATCCCTACCCTCATGACGTGGGATCTCTACGGTAGAGAGATAGACCACTGATTGTGCTCTACATATCTGCACAGGACCCGCTGATAGACCCATACCTGTTCCCGCCGCTCTACCTAGGCAGTACCCGCATAGTACCCGGATAGATCGGGTACGGAGTATGAAGCTTGAAGCAGGGAAGTTAGGAGTTTAAAGAAAAGCATGCATGCGGTCCTCCTGACCTTTTTACTTCAAGTTCATAAGTCAAAGGCTGCAAGGCGGGTCAGGTCAAGCCTGACCAGAGACAACAGCGGGCTCTGCCCTGGGCTGCGGCGCGGCATTCAAAACTAAACCAGGATCTAACACCTGCACATCTGCACACCTGCCGTGAAAAGACCCAAGTTCCCTTATAAACCGACCCGCGACCTGCGCCGACCGTTTCTTCGCGAAAAGGCATTGCCTCAAGTGTCCTGCCATATTTCAAGTGCCGGTACGCGGAACAGTATCACTTCTACGTGGCTTATGCCTGGAGATACCGATGCTGAAGATCGACCGCCCAATGTACCTGCTCCCAAGTCAGTACCGCATTCTCTGTAACCAGATGGATTTAACTTTCTGCCGCCTCGCTGCTCTCGGAGACTGCTTGCACGGCGATGATGACGCGCAATCCCAAACCATCTGCCAGCAGGACTCCCGCGCTTCAAATATGAAGGTGCGCTGATGTATGTGCTTGGGTTCTACCGCGATTTAATCGAGAACTATATCCAGCTGACATCCAGCTGCAAAAGCAATCCTCATAAAACCCGTGACAGCAAGGGCGAAGAGCGTGAAGGTACCCGGGACAGCTGGACAATGCTTTGCCTGCCCGACCATCGCGGCAGGCAGGTTCCGATGGATCAGTCCTGCAGGCTGTTATATATCTGCCTGGCTGCGCATGCCGAGGATGTCGAGGCCGAGCGCACATCTACCTTGATCACTAACGACACCATGGCAATGTGGACCGGGCTCGGCCATAGCCAGTTGTCTGAGGCCAAAGCAAAGTTGCGCAACACCGGCTGGATTGCCAGCGAGAAGCGCTCGCACACCAGCAATCGTACCTGGATGTATCGCCGACCCGGATCGTGGGACCAGCAACGATATGACGAGGCCAAGAGCGAGGCAAAAGCAAAACTGCGCAATCCAGCCGAGGAGGTCGATGAAGGCAGCGTTACCAAGAATGCCATCTCTGTTTCAAAAACCACAAAGGTCAACAAAAAAGAGCGGGAGCGAACCGACCGCTATGAGCGTGGAGACTATAGCTCGTGAGCGGATCGCCGCGCGAGAGGGTCGCGAGCACGAGCTTGCGGGAGCAACGAGCTTTGAGCCTCTCTAAGATAAAACCAAGTTATGGTGAGCCCGAGAATCGCTCGTCAAAAATAAGGGCTCATCTATGACGAGGAAAAGGTACTAAGAGCAGGTACAAGTACTCACGGCCCAGTGACATTACAACGCAGCAAACGCATCTTTGGCTCTTTCGAAGATTGGGTTCCGGAATCGCTCCCGCGATGCGGCTCTGGGTTCCCCTTTTAGCCTGCCAGAGTGCAAGTACGAAGTAGGAGAAAAATGCGGACTCGTTGTTTCACTTCCGTCCGGCGGGATAATCACCGGCTTATCGACGATGTTGCCATCAACTGCGACCTGTTCCGGCTTGAAAGAATGTCACTCGCTGAGGAGCCGGGCAGTTGGTGGATGCGGGTCAGCCGGGGTGAGCGTGGTATCACCTTTTGCCTTCAGAGTGATAGCCCGATCACCGTGACAGTGACCGAGGATGACCTGTCCAGGGCTGAGCGCAAGCGACACCGGGAGTAGGCATGACAAAGTGCACTGAGACGTGCGATTGCTGCGGTGGCAGTGGCTGCTGCCCGGCGTGCAAAGGGTCGGGGCGGAGTGGCTATTTTCTTGCGCTACCGCCGCTCTCAGCCAAACCCTGCTGGCGATGTCGGGGTACGGGCGCGTGCTTCGCATGCGGCGGCGCGGGAAAAATTGAGAAATGCGAGCCCGTGTTTGTGCCTCGCGTGTGGGTCTCGACCGTAAAAAGCATGCCAGGCGTTGCTGGGGGGGAACTCCTGGCCCTGGCTGTACCTGCCCGCCGAAGTGCTTACCCAGCCATTTGAAACGCAAGACACGTGGGTGCGCGAGCGCGTCCAACACCATTACAAGGTGTGTAGCCCATTAGGTTCTTACCACGGTGTCATTGTTGGCTACAGCTGGTTTTGTACTTCTCGCAAAGAGGTTCGCTTCAGTCCTGCAGGCGAGATTATCGAGGTGCTGGAGTGGTAATTGGAAAGTCGATTGACTTTACTTGAAGACGAGGCGAGCGCAATGTACCTAGAGCAACTGCCCGTTTGCGTTTAAATCGGTGTCTCCCTATCGCCACGAACGGTAGACAACTAGAAGCAACTTAGGGAAGGTTGAATAGCTATGAGAGTAATTTGATCGAGCAAAGTCCCGAAGATAGCAAGGTGCAAGATGTAGGAGAGCGAAAGAGGGGAAGGCTATTCCCCCGACCCCTCTTTTTGCATGTCTTTACTTCTTTCCTTTTGCAAATAGCTTAAATAGGAGGTAGCGGATGCAGCTTCAGGGGGGTCAACGGTACGTAGGTAATGAAGCGAAACTTCTAAATGAATGAAGTTTATTTGTGCAACATTTCAGGTGGTGGCGGAGCGGTCGGTATTGCCCTTCATGCCGAAATTTAAGCCCGCCTCTTCCATCCCTGCTGTAATCCAAAGCCGGATGCTCTACGACCGGAAAACCGCCGCACTCCAACTCCCTATCAGCGTTCGCTTGTTGGATTACTTGACCGCAAAATGCCTGAGCTTCGTCGTTCCCATAAGGTAATTATTTCAGAACTAATTGATCTCGCGCTGTCTGCCACAGCGCAGCACAAAGATACCCACTGCTACGTCAACCACGCTGCCATTGTGCGTAAAGAGCTAGGAATGCAGGTCGCTGATGAATTTACACCGCAGGATCTAGAGAAATGGTTAAATGACCTTCGTATGCGGACCCATGGCAAGATTCGGGGCACTAAGAATCGCGCAAGGTTTCAAACGGCACTCAGAACAAGTACCGGGCTTTCTTGAGCCTTTGTTACCGTGAAGGCCTAAAGAACGGGAAAGGCAGCTCGAACATCGCTTGCTTGACTCGCCAAAAGGAAGCCAGCAGCAGGAAGGGAATGCTTCCTATCGCGCGATGAGTACAACACCCTACTAGAGAAAATTCAGAGAGAAGTACCCAGGGCATGCCGCGGAGTTCATCATCAGTGTTCACACCGAGATGCGGCTTTCTGAACAATTCACTGTGACTTGAAATCAGGTGGACCTCGAACGTCGCACCATCCGACTAACAGACACCAAGAACGGTTCGGCTAGATTCCGACGCCGCTTCCGCCTTCAAGTCACTCCAGCAAAAGGGACAGAAGGGAAGTGATTGAGTTTGGCCCTATGACACGACCTACTATCGTCCCCGCAAGTGGTTCTTAATTGCCTCAAGGATGCCGGGATCGACGGGTTCACTTGGCACAGCAACAGGCACCCATTCTGCTTATGGATTGCTATGGCAGGAGGTTCCATTACAGGCATTATGGCTCTGGCTGGCCCAAAGACTACTTCGATGGCGGCACGCTACAACCATCTTTCGCCGGAGCACACACTATCGGTCATGGAACAACTTTCGCTTCCTATGCTTCGGGAGCTACCAGCCATCACGACCATGAACAGTCACCAAAACAGCCACTGGCGCAATGATGGCCACCCATTCAAGGTGGCCATCATTCTATAAGCCTTTTGTTTTCAACAGATATGTGGTGAGCTCGCTGGGGCTCGAACCCAGGACCCATGCATTAAAAGTGCATTGCTCTACCAACTGAGCTACGAGCTCATAACTGCCGAACCAGACTCAAAATTATCATAGCCGGGCAGTGATACCGCATTCAGGAGCCTACTTCTTCTCCAGCGGATCAATTGCTTTGTCATGCTTGCCAAAGATCACGTAGAACGGTGCCAAGTCGGCGGCATAGCAATTACCGGCGATTCTTGCTCATCGGCACCACCTGCACGGTGGTATCGCGCATTTCATTTAGAAAATCGTTGATCACAGAGCCGCGCAGCAGCAGGTCGAGCCGCGAACGGGCAGCCTGTCCAAAAACCACGTGCGAGATCGACTCACGCTTGGCGAACTCGATCAGGGCTTTGCCTACGTTTTTCTCTTCAAGCGTCACAATCTGCGCTCCCAGGCTCTTGGCCAGGCGGCGATACTCTTGCAGCCGTTGCATTGCCTGCGGATCGTCGGCCTGCGGCTGGTGCCCGCGCGCGCCTTGCACATACACCGCATACCAGTTTGTCGCCAGGCGCCCGGCAATACGTGCCGCGTTGCGGATCAGCCGTTCCGTGCCGGGCCGGTGCGACAGGCACACCATCACTTTTTCCGGAACCGGTGCCTGTTCCAGCCCCTGCGCGCGACGATACTCCGAGGCCGCCACACTGACCTGCTCGGCTGTGGTGCGTAGCGCGAGCTCGCGCAGCATGGTCAGGTTGCCCTTGCGGAAGAAGTTGGCGAGCGCCTGCTCGATACGATCCGCTTTGTAGATCTTGCCCTCACGCAAGCGGCTGCGCAACTCGTCAATAGGAATATCGACGTTTACAACTTCGTCAGCGCGGCGCAGAAAACTATCCGGGATCGTTTCACGAATCGTTGTCCCTGCAGAGCGTGCAACGGCGTCGTTCAGCGTTTCGATGTGCTGCACATTGACTGCTGTTTCAACGTTGATACCGGCGTCCAGCAGCTCCAGCACATCCTCGTAGCGTTTGCGATTTCGTGAGCCCGGTACATTTGTATGCGGCAGCTCATCCACTAAAACCGTGTGCGGTTTCCGTGCAAGGATCGCATCCAGGTCCATTTCCTCAAGCGTTACTGAGCGGTAGGGAATCTGCTTGAGCGGGATGCGTTCAAGGTCGCCGATGAGCGCGGCAGTTTCCTTGCGGCCATGCGCCTCAATGAAGCCAATGATGACGTCAATGCCTGCCGCACGCAGCCCGTGCGCATGCTCCAGCATGGTGTATGTTTTGCCGACGCCGGGGGCTGCACCGATATACACGCGCAGCCGAGCCGGTTCGGGTTCGGACGACGGAGGGGCGGGCTGCCCCTGCTCTTCCATGAAGATCTGCGCCACGTGTCAGCCCGCCTCAACCGGATGTCTTGATTCCACCAGCGCGGCAGCCGGCAAAGTGAAGGTAAATGTCGTACCGGCACCAAGCCGGCTATCGACAGAAATCTGGCCGCCCTGCGACTCAACGAGCCGGCGTACCAGTGCCAGGCCAAGACCGGTGCCTTCAGCGGAGCCGGAATTGAAGCGGCCGAAAATCATGTTCAGGCGCTCCGGGGCAATCCCGGTGCCTGTGTCAGAAACGCTGAACTGCACTGTGTTCTTGCTCTCCATTGCGCCAAGCCGTATGTAGCCGCCGCGTGCCGTGTTGCGGGCAGCGTTGCTCAGCAAGTTTTCAAACACGGACCGGACCGCGCGCCGGTCAGCTTCCACCCGTTGTAGATCGGCGTAAGCCTCAATCTCGACGGTCAAACCATTTTCCATCGCGGCCGGGCGTATGTTCGCTTGAGCCTCACGCAGCAAGTCAATAGGGCGCAAACGCTCCAGCTTGAGCGCGCGCCGGTTGCTGTCAAGCTCGGCCACGGCAAACAGGTCCGCCATCAGGTCGTCCAGGTGCTCCGCTTCGCCCTGCGCCCCTTCCACCACGTCGGCTTGCAGGGGCCGCAGCTCGCCTGCATAGCCTTGTGCAAGGGCATGGATGGCGACTCGTAGCTTTTCAAGCGGATTGCGCAGCTTTTGTGAGGCAACTGCAAGGAAGCGCGTTTTGAAGCGGTCGAGTGCTTCAAGCTCCGTCACATCTTCAAGCACGGAAACCGCGCCCAGCAAATGACCCTCGTTGTCACGCATGGGGGTAGTACGTAAGCGGTAGTTGCGCTGCGCCTCGCCGATGCGGATGGGTGCCATGGCGGTTTCGCCCTCGCCGCCGACAGTGCGCTGGAGCAAAATGGCGGTCTGGATCGCGGCCAAAATCTCCTTGCCGCCCGGGGTAGAGGCAAGCACCATGCGGTTGTCGGCATCGCCCAGCAGGTCGCGCGCGGCCTTGTTCAACTTCAGCAGCTGGCCGCGGCCATCGGTCACAATTACAGGTTCAAATATGGATTGCACAACCGCATCTGAGAGCTGGTGCTCCATCTCGCGGCGGCCGCTTTCCGTATCGCGCAAGTCGCGCAGGCGAATGGCTAACCGGTTAAATTCGGTTGCCAGAATGCCGAGTTCATCGCTACGCGGCCAGTCGATGCGCTGTTGCAGGTCGCCCTGACCCATGCGCCGGGCGGCGCGGGCGGCCATCCGCAGGGGTTGGGTGGTCAGCAGCAGCATGGCCACCACAATGGCAATTGCCAGCAGAACGCTGACTATGCAGGCTCCGATCAGGCGCGCCCGCAGGTTCTCATTTCGTAGCGTAAGGTCGTTCAGCATCGCTTGACGCCGATCCGCCAGGCCTTGCAGCTTGTGCGACAGGCTTTGATCGATCGGTTCAAGCTCGCGCGCGGAGAGTATCCGAGTCTCAAAGGTCGGCTGGCTACCGTGCAGGCGCGTCAGCACGCGGGCATGTTGCGCGCTTTCGGCTGTCAGATTGGGCGCATCGCTGATGTCTGCAAGAGCGTGCGTTGCGGTTTCCAGGCGATCCTTGGCACGCTCGCTTTGCGTCAGGATGTCAAATTCTTTCGGCGCAGGTGTCGGCATGGAGGTGGTAGCTGCGACCGGCTGCACCGGCTCGGCTAAATTCGTCATGGGCAGGTGCAGCAGCGAGCGCTCCACCAGAATCTGCTCGCGCGCAAGCGCCGCCCGAGCTGCGGCAAGGCTTGTGACAGCGCGATCCATGCGCTTTTGCTCGCCGTTAATGGCACCAAGCGAAACAAAGGAGGTACGCACAAGAAGGCTAAGCCCCGTAACTAGAGCAAGGAGTAACAATCCACCTAAAAGCAATCGTTGGAAAATGCTCAGCATCGATCTCGCATCATCCGAGGGTAGCGGCAGGTGCAGTAGAGTGCAAGCTGTTCAATTTAGTATGAAGGCGCAACTCGGCATACCCACACTTTCGTGTTGTGGTACGGGCAGCGGAGACCGGCGAGGGCCTCGGCGGAAGGTTTCGCCAGCAGGATCCAGTCCACGCCGAACTCGTCATGAAGTTGCTTGAAATCACCCTGCCCGAAACGGCTCCAGCCTGCCCTTGCGTCGGTCTCGCGGACCCATCGCTCCGCCAGATGAGGCACATGCGTGACTACGCCGCGATCCTTGACCGCGTCCGCAAGCATGCTGCGCTCGGCGAGGGCGCGAAAGCTGTGCGTGCCTTCCTCGGGTAACTCCGTATAAAGCGGGTCCAACGCGAAGTAGGCATCCACTGGAGTGTTGGAGCGCACCCAGGCGAAGGCTTGCAGCCAGGCATTGCCGGGGTGCGCGCCGGGCCATTCGATGTGCGGGCTGCCTGCAAATTCCTGCTGCTGATCGAGGATCATGGTGGCACTGAGAGGCAGAAACACGAGCAGCCACCGCCAGGGTGAATGCCCGAGCCACCAGCGCCCAAAAGCGGCTGCGCCGAGCAAGGCCGTCAGCAGGTACGTGAGGTGGAGGAAACGCATGGGCTCCAACTGTACAAACCACGCAGGCGCGCCGGGGAGCAGCAAGACCATTGCGACCGCAAGCTGCAAGCTGCTGTAGACAACAATTGTGGAGGAGAGCTGTGCCAACGTAGTTTCATCGCGCCGCTGCGCCGCCGATCTGAGCCACGCAGCCGCCGCAACGGGAGCGAAGATCGTGAGCCACCCGTACCATGGCCATTGGTAAAGATAAAGAAATGTGCGGGGCACGGTAGCCTGTGCCCAGGGAGCGGTGGACGGTTCAAGAAGCCAGGGGACGGCGGCGAGGCGAAGCGGTTTCCATCCACTAATCCACCATCCCGCATGCTTTTGTTCCAGCATAAGCAGGGAGCAAAAAGAAATTCCAAAAGCCGCCATCAGCGGATGAAGGAACGCAGCGGCTGCCAGAAGCGGGATGGCAAGGAGCTGCCGCTGTCGAAGCAGGGCCGCAACGGCAAAGACGATGCAGTCTGTTGCCAAGAGCCGAGGATGCAGGTGCTGGTCGGCCAGAAACAGGCATGTGTGGGATACGGGCATGGCTAGCATGACCGCGACAAAGCTGACTCCGGCCCAACGGGCACTTGCTTGCGGGAAGCACGCCGCAACAATAAGCCGGCACCCCCCCAGCAGCGCGTACAAGCCCGCGAACTGCCAGAGCAGGATCGCCGTAGCTGGGGGCAGGTGCGTCCACCGGATAGAGCCTGCGATGAGCGTGTCATACATGCTGAGCTGCAGCTGCGAGGTGACGAACACCAGGTCGTGCGGGTACAGCGCGGGGTTCAGATCATGCTTGACGGCGGCCAGGTAGGTGGTGTCATCCTCAATACCGGGATGGTAGCCGAGGATCGAAAATGCCGCGCAAGTGAGCAGTAGCAGGAGTGCTGCGTTTTTGTACGCCGATAAAATCTGCCGACGCATCCCCCTAGCCGCGCTGATAGCGGGCGAGTACATCCTCAAGCGTTACCATGCCCTCAAGGGTGCCCTTGCTGGCACGGTTGCTGATAGGCAACAGCGGCCAGCGCGACAAGTGGCGCAATGCGGTGTCAAGCGGCAGGTCAGGGAACAGCAGCGGGGTGCGCTCACTCGGCAGAGCGCGCTCAAGCGGCGTGTCTCCGGGGTGCGATTGCACCAGGACAACCAGCTCATCGGGAACCAGCACGTAGCAGCCGCGATTTGCCATCTGCACGATCATTGCTTTCGTATATGGGGCGATGGAGAGCTCCACTGCGGCGGTCTTCAGGGGTTCACTACCTTCCAGCAACGGCACTCGCAAGGGAACGAGCGCATCTTCCAGGCGCAAGCCGACCTCCTCGCGCTGCTCTTCCATGGAAGGCAGATCCAGACCGTCCTGATGCGTAAACAGCTCAAAAATAGGGGTCGGCTGCAGGGAACGGGAGAGCAGGTAGGCGATGGTGTTGGCCAGAATAACCGGCAGGATAATGGAGTAGTTGCCGCTGGTCTCAAGCACCATGAATACCGAAGTAAGCGGCGCTCGCAGAAACCCGGCAAACAACACTCCCATGCCAACCAGCGCGTACGAGCCGACCGTGCCTGAGACGTGCGGCAGCAACGTATGCTCAACGGTGCCGACCACTGCGCCCAGCATGGTGCCGATAAATAGCGTAGGGGCGAACATGCCGCCGGGGGTGCCGCTTGAAAAGCAGACTGTAGTCGCCACAATCTTGAGGACGACCAGGGCGGCCAAAAATTGCCAGGTGAACTGCCCATGCAAGGCCTGGTCCATGGCTTCATAGCCTGACCCCATGACCTGCGGAAAGCCGAAATAGCCGATCAAGCCCACCAGCAGTCCGGCAACGGCCGGCTGAAACAGTTGTGCGTTGGGGGGCATGGCTCGCAGACGGGGCCGTAGCGAGCCCAGTGCCTTGGCAAAGACAAACGCGGAGAGTCCACCGATGACGCCCAGCACGGCATAGGCGGTAAGTTCTCGCGGGTCGCGCAGATTGACTGAAGGAATGCGGAACAGCGCGGCTGAACCCCAGAAAATTCGCGCGACAGATACCGATGCGACGGCTGCCAGTACAACAGAGCCCAGGACAGCGGCACTCCAGTAACCGATGACTTCTTCAATTACAAACAGGATGGCCGAGATGGGCGCATTGAAAGCCGCCGCCAGACCGGCTGCCGCCCCGATAGGCGCGAATAACCGCAGCGACTGGCGTGAAAGCCGCAGCTTGCGCGCGACGATCGAGGCCACACCGGCACCGATTTGCAGCGAGGGGTCCTCCGGACCGAGCGAGTGCCCGCATCCGATAGCGATGGCCGAGCCCAGAAACTTACCGATGACCGTTTTGAATGAAATGAAACCGTTGTAAATATAGAGCGCGGCTTTGGTCTGATTGACGCCCGAACCGCGCGCCCCCGGAAACACCCATCGCACCAGCGCGGCGACAATCAGCCCCGCGCAGGTAGGCACAATGAACAGCCGCGCCTCACCTGGATGCGGTGAAGAGCCTAGCGTCACCGTTTTGATCCACTCAATGGCTACGCGGAAGGAAACCACCAGCAGCCCGGAGATGATACCGATAAAGATGGAGAGGACGAGAAACAATCGCTCCTCGCGCTTAGGTGCAATGCGTCCCATGTCCATGGTGTCAGCCGAGGATTGGGAGTGCAGCTTACTCTGATCGCCCGGATTGAAAGGAACTTCCGCGCTCCCTTCAAGATTCGCATCGAGATTTTCTCCTGTGGCGGCCGCAGGAGATTCGAGCGGTTCTTCACTGGTGCGGCGCGTACTGGGTGCGGTTGGAGTCATGGCTGTATCTCCCCGCCATCTGCTGTTTCAGCAAGCCGCAGCACCAGGGCATCGTCGCCGGCTGCCGGGCCGCAGTGCAAGGCTGCAGCACGTTCCGTTTCATAGGCAAGCTGTAGCACATTCTGGGCAAACTCCGGATCAGCAAGCAGCTGCTGCTCCAGGGGCGTTCCTGAAGACAGGTTGGCCCAGCGCATGCTGAGCGTGCCGATAGGGTCAGTTGGGGGCGGTGTCTGCGCTGGAGTCGTCTGTGCCGGAACTGCCGGTACGGGGGCACGCGCAAGCGGGTTGAGGCGCGCAAGATTGTCACCCAGCTGGCCCAGTAGTTTTTGCGGTAGCGGGGCAGCCGGCGAAGCAGTCGTCGCCGCGGAACTGTCAACGGCTGCCGGAGCCACCTGGCAGGCCGGCAGCCTGCTCTGGGCAATCCCTGCTATACGGGCAATACGGCGTGCGCGCTCTGCCGGAGGTAGAGATAGCATCGGCACCAGGGCCAGTTCGCCATTGGCGGTTTGGAGCTCAGCGTGCACAGTGTTACGGGTCAGCTCATCCTGGCGTGCGAAGGCCGGGTCTGCCGTAGCCCCGCTTAACCAGGTGCGAGCCTGGGCAAAGCGGCCCAGCGTCATGGCGGCGTGGGCTTCACCTTCAAGCGCATGCAGCCTTATGGTTCCGTTAGCCCCGCGCGCCTGTATGGCTTTGTGGTACACGTCGATAGCGTCAGACGGATCATCGGCCTGCTCCAGCATGCCGCCGATCATCAGTTGCAGCGGTGGATTGTCAGGCCCGTTGCCTGATGCAATCAGCAGCAGGCTGCGCGCCTCAGGGAAACGGCGTTGGGCGATCAGGAACTTTGCCAGCTCCAATCGTATGTCGCGCCGGCGTGTAAAGGCGTCACCGTTCCATGTGCCGTCAACTGCGGACTGGTAGCTGTCAACAGCTTCCTGTGCGTGGCCCTGGCGGATAGCCAGGCGCGCCAGTTGCAGGTTGATCATGCCATTGCCCGGTTCCGCCTCCAGCAAGGTGTTGAAGTAGGTTTGCGCCTCCTGCGTCTTCCCGGCGGCGGCCAGGGCCATGGCCAGCTCAATTTGCAGGCCGCGATCATCGGGCGCGTATGCCAGCGCGGCATGGAGGTCGTTCAGCGCCACATCCGGCTTGCCGGCGCTCATGGCCGCCTCGCCGCGCTGACGCCAGCGGTTTTCAAGCATTTGCCGGTGACTTGTAAAGGAGTGGAACAGCAGGTAGGTGACAAACGAAAGCACAACGATAAGCACGGAGAGCGTGCCGAGCGCGCCCGTGTCGCGCAGCAGTATCCGCTGCTGGGCGCGGCGCTCTTCCATCGACAACGGCGTGACTCCGGGGCTCTGCTGCAACACGGTTTCAAACCTCTCGCGTCCCTCTACTCTAACTGTTAGGTCTTCCTGCAGCGAAGCGGCTAACCGGTTGCGGTACCTCGGTCATCGTAGTGACTGGAAAAGGCAGGGCACATGGCAGCGACAGTGTGGAAGGGTTACATCTCGTTTGGCCTCATCTCCGTGCCGGTGCGCATGTATGTCGCCGCTCGTGAAGAACATATCGGCTTCAACCAGATTCACAAGAGTTGCGGCACCCGCATCAAGCAACAACTGTATTGCCCAACCGATGAGCGGGTTGTGGAGCGTGACGAAATTGAGAAGGGCTACCCCACCGGCGACGGCACCTACGTGATGGTTTCAACAGGCGAGCTCAAGGCGCTTGAGGCCGAATCCTCTGAAACGATGGCCATTCAGCAGTTTGTCGAGATGGATGAGGTAGACCCGATCTACTACGAAACCTCGTACTACACCGTGGCCGAGGAGCCGGGACGCCGCGCCTACGCGCTGATGATGCAAGCCATGCAAAAGTTAAAGTTGGGCGCAATTGCCAAGCTCACCCTGCACCAGCGGGAGCAGGTCGTCATCATTCGCCCTTATGAACATGGCCTGATCCTGCATACGCTGTACTACCCGGACGAGGTACGTGAAATCCCGGAGTTTGGTGAGCAGAAGCCGCTTGAACTTCAAAACGCCGAAATGAAGCTGGCCGAACAGTTCATGAGCTCGCTGAGAGCGCCGTTCCACCCGAATGCGTTCCACAATACCTACCAGGAAAAGGTGGAAGCACTGATTGAAAGTAAAGGCACAGGCGAAGGCGGACCGGAGCCCGAAACAAAGAAGAAGCCGATGGCACCGGTTATCAATTTAATGGAGGCATTGAAAGCGAGCCTGGCGAAGAAGCAGGGAAGCGAGCTGCAACCTGCGGCTCATGCGCAAACAAAGGGCAAATCGAAAGGCCTCGCAAAACGTCAGAAAGCGGGCTAGGCAGTTATAGCAATGCATTCCTTTCAGAACGGGATCACCGTAGTAATTTGTATTAACTTAGATTTATACAAACTTGCTGAACACAATCAGTTAACACCAACCAGCTTGATAGTCCCTATTCTTGATCCATGCGATTCTTTGCTATCTTGTTCGCCGTCGTACCCGCAGCTGCGTTCGCTCAAACTTCACTTCAATCTGCTGTAGAAACCATTGCGCAAGAGGCACATGGAACTGTCTCTGTTGCATGCCTTCTCCCAGGCACCACACTCAATTGCGACCTGCACCCGCACAATCACTCGCCCATGCGGTCCATGTTCAAGTACCCGCTTGCCCTCACGGCCCTCCATCTTGCGGATGCCGGCAAGCTGCTCCCTGAACAGCGCCCCGGAGATCCTGTCAGCGCCGTCTTGGATCGCATGGTGCGCTTTCTCCCGGAAGATCGTATTGCAAACACCTATAGTCCTCTACAGGATCGTTATCCTAACGCAAACGTCGATATACCTCTACGCGAAATCATCCGGCTCGCTGCCGGCGAGAGCGACAATGCTGCAAGTGAAATCCTGGTTCGTATCATCGGAGGTCCATCGGTAGTGCAGGGTTACGTCCGCTCTTTGGGCATTACCGCTTTTCAGTTGCAGGACAGTGAGAAGGGTCTTGATCGTGACCCGACCGCTCAGTATCGCAACTGGATTGAGCCCGCTGCCGCTGTACAACTGCTCGAACGCCTTGTTACCAATCCTCCTCTTTTTCCGGCGGCTAACGCGTTTCTCGTACAAATACTTACTGCTTCTGTCACCGGCCCCGATCGGCTTCGCGCCGGTCTTCCGGCAGGCACCGTTCTCGCACATAAAACGGGTACGTCCGGAACTTATGAAGGTGTTGCAGCTGCGACGAACGACATCGGACTTATTACCTTGCCGGATGGACGCAAGCTCGCCATCGCCGTCTTCGTTACTGATAGCCGCGCTGATGAAGCCACGCGTGAAAGCGTTATTGCCCGTATTGCGCACAGCGTCTACGATGAAGCAATCATTACAAAGTAGAAGTACATGTACTTATCGTCGAGCTGCATTTCACGGTAAAAATTAGCAGGCGATATAGGTATTCATATAGCTCGCGTTCTGAATTTCAAAACGTACGTGCAGCTATCACTGCGCTACGGCAGGCGGCAAGGAGTGAATGTACTCCACTAGCTGCCAGAGCGACGTATCGCCCAGAGACTTCCAGGCCGGCATGCCGTGGCCTTTGCTGCCATAAACCAAAATCCAGTGAATTTCACCATCTGTCTCACCGTGAACGCGGTCGGTGCGCAAGCTGGGACGTGCACGGCGTCCGCTGCCGTCGGCATTATGACAGCTGGAACAATACATGCCGAAGGTTTGCTGCCCGACTGCGACGTTCTCTGCGGTCTGCGGCAGGGGATTGCGCTGCGCGCGCATGGCTGCAGGCACCAGCGTGCGCCATGCACTGGGCTTGTAGGTGCTGTTGCCGCAGCCGACGATCAGCAGCAAAGACAGCATGAGGAGCGTTCGGGAGCTGGCGGCGGGAGACACTATGATTCAGTATGACGAATCTTGTAGCCGCAGAACCGCTTGCTCCCGAGCTTTTGATCTTCGATTGTGATGGCGTACTCATTGACAGTGAAATTTTGGTGTGCACCGCGGTGAGCGAGGAGCTGACGCGCCTGGGCTACCCGATCACGCCGGAAGACGTGGTGCTCCGCTTTTCCGGGCGGCCTGAGCGCGAGATTCTGGCGGAGGTGCAGCAGGACTGGGGCCGGCCAGTGCCCGAGGCCTACTTCATTGCCATGAAGCAGCGTGTCACACTCGCGTTTCAAAGCGAGCTGCAAGCCATTGCGGGTGTGAAGGAGATGCTGGCAGAGATTCGGCTACCCAAATGTGTTGCCTCAAGCAGCGCACAAGCCAAGCTGGAGCAGGGGCTGCGCCACGTAGGGCTACATGCGTTCTTCGCGCCGAATATCGTAAGTGCGCAGTCGGTGGCGCACGGCAAGCCCGCGCCGGATGTGTTCCTTTTCGCGGCTGGAAGGATGAACACCCCTGTAGCAAACTGCCTGGTGATTGAAGATAGTGAGCCGGGTGTCCGCGCGGCGCGCGCCGCCGGCATGCGCGTCTTCGGCTTTATCGGTGGCAGCCATTGCACGCCGGACCATGCGGCGCGCCTCCATGCTGCCGGGGCTGAGCGTGTACTGGCGCACATGCGTGAGCTGCCCGGCGCTGTTCCATCCGCGTTTGCCGCCCGGGCTTCAGCGTGAAAGGCTTTAGGCATCTTCCGCGGCGCATGTCGGCTCACAATGCATGGCTGCGCACACACCGGCCATGCTATATTTTGAACTGTTAACCCACCGGTGCGAAGCCTATCCGGCTTCAGTACTTGCCATGTGTACGGACGCGTAGCTCAACTGGCAGAGCATTCGACTCTTAATCGACAGGTTGCTGGTTCGATTCCAGCCGCGTCCACCAGCTAAATTCAATGAAATCAACAATTTATTGGTCGAGGCGGAAATCTCGTTATAACCCATCTGCGTTTGGTGCATGTGCAGGTGCATGTTCTAGAAGAGCAGCATTCAAAGACGATTATCTGGGCTCCCGCCTGGACTTCGATGCTGCTCTACATGAGCCTAGTAGTGAGAATCGTACCCGTAAAAGTCCCCGTCTCCTCCGGCGATATCGGAAAAGTTCTGTCCGTACTTTCCACGGCAAAGCGGGAAATAAAAAGCACTTCAAAGAAGCAGAGCGTCTAAATAGTAGTGAAATGTCATAGGAAGCGTACTCTAACCGCTCACATAGCCGTTCCCCCAGCTTCCTGTTTCTTGCGTTTCTGGTGAAAGTTATCCAAGCGTGCTCTAAAACGACAAAAGAGCCTCAGCTCGATCATCGAGCTGGGTCTTTTTGGTTTGCCAGGCAAGCCTGGGTTGGCATGGTGGTCCAGCGCCGCTCCTGTCTGGTGCCAACGGCCTCTTGAATCTAGGCTGCCTTGAGCGGAGCAGGGAAGGGGACGTGGTCCTCGGCAAAGCCGGTCATCTTACCGATGAACTCAACGTAGGCTGCGGTGTAGTTTTCCTTCGACGGTGCTCAGCGGAGGGATGATCTGTGCCTTTGCCCTTGAGCCCTAAATACAAGTGGCGCGAGCAAGCTACCCGACCTACTTGCCAAGCCGCATTTACAAACCTATCCGCTGGCTGCTCTCACGGCCTCAGGCCTCTTCGCCCGGACG
>CAXSFX010000022.1:0-31866 GCA_964236655.1 uncultured Acidobacteriaceae bacterium
GTGCTGGCACCGATGGTCGGCGTGACGGACACCATCTTCAGACGCTTCATCCGCAACAGCAGCTTGTTTACCCCCTACGCTGCCCACGACGATGTGGAGGCGACAGTCACAAACCAGCAGTCCGGGTGCGGTTTGCTGATGACCGAGTTCACTTCAGCCGATGGACTCACACGCATGCGCGAGTCCAAGCGCAAACGATATTTAACGTTCTACGATGACGAGCACCCCATCGCTGCGCAGATTTTCGGCTCCAATCCTCAAACGCTTGCCGAGGCCGCCCGGATTGTGGAGGACACCGGCTTCGACATTGTGGACCTAAATTTGGGTTGCCCGGCAAAGCGCGTGGTGGCCTGCAACGGCGGCTCCGGTTTGCTGCGCGACCTGCCGCTGATCGCGAAGATTTTCGAGGCGGTCCGCGCCGCCGTGACGATTCCGTTTACTGTCAAATTCCGCATGGGCTGGGATGACCGGAACATTGTCTGTGTAGAGTTGGCCCGCTTGGCGCAGGAATCCGGCCTGGCCGCCGTGGCACTGCACGCCCGCACGCGCGAGGACGGCTACTCCGGGCAAGCCCGGTGGGAGTGGATTGCGGCTGTCAAGGATGCAGTCTCAATCCCGGTGATCGGCAATGGCGACATCCGCACACCGGAAGATGCCTGCGCGATGGTGGCGCAGACGGGCTGCGACGCCGTGATGATCGGTCGCGCCGCGCCTGCAAACCCCTGGATTTTTCGCCAAATTGCCCAGTACACCGCCTACGGCCGCTACGACGAGCCGACTGAAGCGGATCGCTACGCGCTGATTCGCTCGTACTTCAGCACCCTGCTGACCGAGGCGAATGCCATGGGCGAGCACCGGGAGGCGCAAGGCAAGATGAAGCAGTTTGCGTCATGGTTTACCCATGGTGTGCCGGGAGGCGCAGGGTTGCGGAAGGCTATTTATGAGGCCAAAACTGGTCCGGTGATTTTGGATGCGGTTGAGAAATTCTTTGAGCCTCGACTGAATGGTTTACCAGTAACCGATGAGCCTTATGCCATCTCCGCACTCGACGTTTCTGTTTCAGCTTAGAATCTGATCTTGTATCTATACACATTTTTATGAGATTCTTACACATTGATATTTCGGAGAACATCCATGCGTACAAACATTGAAATTGATGACGAGTTGATGAAAGAAGCTCTTGCCAGGACCGGAAGCAAGACGAAGAAGGAAGTAGTAGAGATGGCTCTTCAGACGCTGGTACGTCTGCGTCGCCAGGAAGACGTTCGTTCCTTATGGGGCATCTTGAAAGATGAAGGCTGGGGTTGGGGAGATCCACGCGAACCTTACGTTGATCAGCTCCCGGATGGTTTGGACAAAAAGTAGATGGTTATCGTGGACTCTTCAGTTTGGATTGACTATGTTGGAGCTCACGAAAATGAACACACCTTCTGGCTAAAGCAGCGGATCGGTCAAAGCGAGATTGGCTTGACAGACATGATTCTGCTGGAGGTGCTGCAAGGAACTCGCAGTGACAAAACTTTTCAGCAGGTACAGAATCGGCTAACACGATTCAATATCTATGATACCGGCGGCCAGAAGCTTGCAATCAAGGCAGCTGAAAATTACCGTTTTCTTCGTAAACGCGGGCATACCATTCGGAAGCAAATCGATTGCTTGATCGCAACGTTCTGCATAGATGAGGGCTACTCACTGCTTCATCAAGATCGCGATTTTGATGCTTTCGAGCAATATCTAGGACTTTATGTGGTGCATCCTATGCGCCAATAGCTGTCTCATTGAAAACTACTTGCTTATTCATTGGCGCTTTAGGCAAAACCCTCCCCGGCAATGACCCTCGGCCACCGCTTCCCCGTCCCACCGCCCTTCCTGAAAATCACTGCCCGCTTCTTCCGCCATTTCTCATCGAGCGCCAGCAGCCGCCACTCTACAACAGGCGAAATATGCCGCAGCAGCGTATCCGTGGTTGAATGCACCCGCAACGCGGGCACCACAAAGTACAGCAGCGGTGGGTCGGGAGATAATTCGATACCCGGAAAGTACCCGGCACGCGCAATTTCACCTGCGGCATGGAGGGCGCGCACCCGCATCCAGTAATCCAGGCCCTGAAATGGCATGTGCAGGTCTTCGCTTGCCTTCAGCTCCAGCACGGCGAGCCGTCCGTCGCGCGTTACAGCGAGCAGGTCCAGCATGCCGCGGTCTGACTGGGCCATGGCCGGCACTTGCGTGTACACCGGACCGGGCCGCAATGTGGCTTCAATCTCGGAGAGTTCGGCACGTAGTACAGACTCTAACCATCGCTCCGGCTGCATGCGATAGAGCGGGTCACGGATGCTGCCGTCCGGGTGCCGCGAGCGGAACAGCCGGTCCACCAGCTCGCGCAGTGTGGCTTCCGTTTCCTCGTTCAGCACCGTCTCGCTCG
Organism: uncultured Acidobacteriaceae bacterium; assembly: GCA_964236655.1. Taxonomy (GTDB): domain Bacteria; phylum Acidobacteriota; class Terriglobia; order Terriglobales; family Acidobacteriaceae; genus EB88. Next base: position 2,423 of record CAXSFX010000022.1, read on the forward strand.
CGCCCGCACCGAACGTGATCTGGTCTTCTCGTGCAAATGAGGTTGCACTGACTCCGTGCCGGATGCGCGCGAACTCCAAGCCATGCAGGCGGAAGCTGATTTCTGCTGCCGAGCGCGGCAGCACCTCTGTCCTGGCGCGATCCGCAGGCGCAAGCAACCCTAGTACCCGTTCCACAGCCGTTTGCGAGCGCTCCAGCACTGCCGCAGGGTTGAACATGCCTGTCAGGTGCGACCGCATGTTGCCCGAGTCCACCTCACCACCCGGCTCCAGTTCTTCACGCAGTTCGTCCAGGCAGTACAGTTCCCACTTGGCCGCACCGGGGTGCAGCCACTGCATGCGCTCGGCGAGCGTCCTTGCCATGCCCATGGGTGCCACAATCTTGACGCCTTCGACGACACGCCGACCGCCGGAGCGCGCCCGGCACTGCTCAAGCCACAGCACCGCGACAGTCAGCAGCCCGTCCACGGCGCTTTGCGTCTCTTGCGCGTTGATGGCGACCAGCGCCCAGGCAGTTTGCCCACGCTCCAACAGGCCGCGCACGTATGCAGGCCCAAAGGAGTGCTCCAGGTCTGCCGAGGTAAAAGCATCGCTCAGCCGCAACTCCGGGAAGGCGCGTGCCACCACCCGGCTCAACAACAGTACATAATCTTTACGAGCTTTATCTCGCGCGGTCGGCGAGCGCACGTCCCGATCCGGAACCAATTGCAACAGTTGCGGTTTGGTCTGCCCAAAGCGCTTGGCCTCTAAACGCAAGGTACCTTTGCGCTCTTGCATCCCGATGATTGTGCGCACCAGGTTGCTCTGTTCGCTCCATAGCTGCAGTACGCAGCGCCCCCCGCCGGCCTCGACCGACCATCGGGCCGCTGCCATATCAAACAGGATCACGCCCTCCTCTACTACGCAGGCGCGAGGGTTTGCAGTCAAAAAATCTTCAAGCGCGGCTGCCAAAGCTCCTGGTGCAAGCGGCACCGCACTGCGCGCAAAACTTGTAGCTGAAATGGACACTGTAAAGCCAGCATGGCTACTTTGATACAAGGCAGCAAGGGTACTTTCGTACTATCGGCTTTACCAGCCCATGCGCTGCCGCAAGTCTGCAGCGTGGGCGGTATGGTGTTGGCCATGCCAGCTATACAGCGCAACTACCTGTGCCAGGGTGGCGCGGCCATTTTCCGGGTGCACGTAGCCGCGCTCCCAGTCAGCGTCGGTAAGTGACGCAAGAAGGTCAGCCATGCGCGTATGCAAGGCTGTCAGCAGGGCTAAAGGAGCTTCTACCGGCCCGGCAACCTCGGCAGTCTGCGCCCAAAGTTTTTCATCATAAGGCTTGATGGTCGGCCAATCTTCTGTCAGCGCGAGCTTTATGCGAATAAAGGCGTTCATGTGCGAATCAGCAACATGGTGTGCAAGCTGCCGCAATGTCCAGCCGCCCTCGCGATATGGCGTTTCAAGCTGCTCGGGAGAAAGACCTTCGTAAGCGGCCGAAAAATGTTTAGGCAGAGACCGGATGGCCGCGATGTGCAGGGGGCGGTCGACTGGGGAAGGATTGCGATCAGGGCCGCCGACTGGGTAGCGCAAGTCCAAATGAATGCCTCGTGGAAGCAGGCAGAGGAGTGACCGGCCGACAGGCTGAAGCACTCCCCCGCCGCTTCATTGCTGGATGGGTTAGTGGGTATGGTGATGGTGGTGACGGTGATGGTGATGCGGTGCCGCTGCAAACGCTGAAGCGGAAAAAAGAAGTGCGAGCGAGAAAACAACAATCCTCTTCATGCCGTGATAGTAGCAAGAGAAACGCAATATGGCTGTGAAAAATGTGATGGGAGTAAGCCGGTAGTCACTTGTTGCACGTCCGTCACTTGATCGGCCTGTAGCCTAGAATCAGAACGCCGCCGTAACCCATCTAAACAACGAGATGCCAATACCCATGTCAGTCTCCCAGCAAGCACAAGACGCATTTTTCAGCACAAAATTCGGCATCACGGACGCTCTCATGGAGCGTTGCCTCGGTGAAGCCCTTTCAGCCGGCGGCGAGTACGCTGAACTCTACTTTGAATCTGTTGCCTCCACCTCGCTCGGTGTCGATGAGTCGCTGGTCAAGTCTGCCTCGCAGGGTGTGAGCGCAGGCTGCGGCATCCGCGTGCTGGCGGGCGAACGTACCGGCTATGCCTATACCGATGAGCTTTCCCCGGAGCGCCTGCTACGTGCCGCGCGTACTGCCGCGCTCATTGCGAGCGGTCCGGCCAAGCAGTCCGTGGTGGGGCTTGGTCCAAAAGCTATAACGGAGCCCGCGCGAGCCCGCCTGTATCCCGCGCCCGCCGCCGAGCTTGACCCGGAACTGAGCGCCAAGCTTGCCCTTGTGATGCGGGCAGACAAGGCCGCTCGTGCCGCCGATCCGCGCATCACGGAAGTTCGCGCAGGTTACGGCGATGAGGTGCGACGCATCCTGATCGCAGCTTCTGATGGAACCTACTCAAGCGATGTGCAGCCGTTGCTGCGCTTGAATGTCTCCGTGCTGGCCCGCGACGGCGAAAAGACCGCGCGCGGTACTGCCGGCGGTGGCGGACGGGTCGAGATCGACTACTTTGATGGGGCTAAATCGCCCGAGTATTTTGCGCGCGAAGCCGCCCGGCAGGCACTGCTGCAACTGACTGCCGTGGCAGCGCCCGCCGGGGATATGGAAGTAGTGCTGGGACCGGGCTGGCCCGGCGTGCTGCTGCATGAGGCAGTAGGGCACGGCTTGGAGGCGGACTTCAACCGTAAAAAGACTTCTGCATTCTCCGGCATGATCGGCCAGCGGGTCGGCAGTGACAAGGTCACGGTGGTCGATAACGGGACGATTCCCTCGCGTCGCGGTTCCATCCATGTCGATGATGAGGGTGCGGACTCGCGTGAGAATGTGCTGATTGAGAACGGCATCCTGCGCGGCTATATGAACGACAAGCTGAGCGCCAAGTTGATGGGTACGGCAAACACCGGCAACGGCCGCCGCGAGAGCTACCAGCAGATGCCCATGCCGCGCATGACCAACACTTACATGCTGGCCGGGCAGGATGAGCCTGAAGACATCATCCGCAGCGTCAAGCGCGGCTTGTACGCGGTGAACTTCGGCGGCGGCTCGGTCGATATTACGAGCGGCAAGTTTGTCTTCTCCGCGTCTGAGGCGTACCTGATTGAGGATGGCCAAATTACGTCGCCGGTTCGTGACGCTACGCTCATCGGCAATGGTCCGGAGGCGCTGAAGTATGTCTCCATGGTCGGCCATGACCTTGCGCTGGATGAGGGCGTGGGCAATTGCGGCAAGCAGGGGCAATGGGTGCCGGTCGGTGTCGGCATGCCGACGATCAAGCTCGACCGGATGACGGTGGGCGGGACCGGCAGCTAATGGAGTGCACTCCGGTTAAAAGACGGGGTGCCGCTGTTGCTCCGACGGCGATAAGGCTCACTTGTACGCGGTTAGGATAGAAGCAGGAGTACACCCTTGCCAGTCCAGAACTCAAAAATTATGCGTGTCCCCGCCTTTGCCGCCGAGCTTGCCGGGCAAGCGGAAGCCATCGTCAAGCAAGCCCTACAAGCCGGAGCAACGGACGCGGACGTTGTCATCCGTGAGGGCGACGAGTTTGAAGCAAGCGTTCGAATGGGTGAGCTGGAGTCGCTGAAGGAGTCCGGCTCGCGCGGCGTGGGGTTACGCGTGTTCCTCGCAGGCGATGAAGGCCAGCGTGTCGGTTCGACTTCCTCAAGCGATCTAACCCCCTCCGGCATTGCGCACCTTGTGGCCGGTGCCGTGGCGCTGGCACGCATCAGTTCGCCTGACCCGGTGCAGGACTTGCCGGAGACATCAGCGTTCGGCACACTTGAGGGCGAGCTCGCGCTTTACTACGAAGATGTTTACTCCCTGCCCGGCAGCGAGCGTATCGACTATGCTCGCCGTGTCGAAGCAGCGGCGCTTGGGGCAGACCCGCGTATCCGCAACAGTGACGGCGGCAGCTTTTCAGCGGCTACCTCGCTCAAGGTGCTGGCCAACTCGCGCGGCTTTACGGGCGCATCCCGCTCGTCGTACTGCGGCATCTCCGCCGCGCCTATTGCCACCGGTGCCAATGGAGAAATGCAGCGCGACGGATGGAGTTCAAGCGCGCGCACCCTTGCCAAGCTGGAGTCCCCGGAGGCAGTCGGTGCAGAGGCGGCTCGCCGCACCCTGCGACGGCTCGATGGCCGCCGCGTGCCTACGCAGCGGGTGCCGGTGGTGTTCGCGCCGGAGGTGGCACGGTCCATTATCGGGGCTATGGCAGATGCCGCAAACGGCGATGCCATCTATCGCGGGGCGTCGTTCTTTACAGGAAGGATGGGGCAGCAGGTCGCCGCATCATCGATCACGGTAATCGACGACGGCACGCTGCCGGGGCTCTTCGGCTCCGGCTACTTTGACGGTGAGGGCCTACCCACGCGGCGCACGGTACTGATTGAAAACGGCATTCTTCGCTCGTGGCTGCTCAACACCTATACTGGCCGCAAACTGGGCCTGCCGAGCACCGGCAGCGCCGCGCGCGGGCTTGCAGGCAACCCGGGCATCGGGACGCATAATCTTTTCCTACCGGCAGGTGCGCAAACGCCGGAGCAAATCATTGGCGACGTACAGCAGGGGCTTTACCTGACAGAGTTCCTGGGCCGCGGTGTCAACATGGTCACCGGCGACTACTCACGCGGTGCCTCCGGCATCTGGATTGAGAACGGCGAGCTTGCCTACCCGGTGCAGGAAATTACAGTTGCCGGCAACCTGAAAGAGATGTTTCAGAACATTGTCGCAATCGGCAATGATCTTGAGTTCCGCTCAAGCACAGCGTGCCCTACATTGCGAATTGAAGGGATGACGATAGCAGGCTCATAACCGCCTATGGGCGCGGTGACTTGCAGGTGACCAATGAGTGCTTGCATTGCGTGTCTATCGCGTGTCTAGTTACGCACGGGCAATCCCGCTCACCCTACAAGGAATCGAGATCTCATATGCGCTTGTTTTTACGTGTAGTCGTACTAGGCCTGACATTTGGCGCAGTTACCGGTGCAAGCTTTGGGCAAACCGCCGCTTCAGCCGGTTCCGCCCAAGCAGCTCAGGCAGGCAAAACAGCTTCACAATCCGTCTCCAGCACCAGCGCCAAGGCTAAGGCTGCTGCACCATCGGCAAGCACCCAGACCGATGCACAAATCGCAGACGCGAAGTCAAAAGGCCTGGTTTGGGCCAATGCCAACACAAAGGTCTACCACAAAGATGACGCGGTTTACGGCAAAACCAAGCAGGGCAAGTTCATGACGGAAGCCGATGCGCAAAAGGCCGGGTACAGGCTGGCCAAGGTGTCACCCATCGGACAGAAGAAAACAGCCAGCGCACCGGCTACAAAATAAATCTGCCCTTGCTGTACCGGACTGACGTCGTCAAGAAGGCAATAGAACGGGCAATACATGCCTCGGCAGGATAGGCTACTGCATCGTAGCCGGTTCCCCCTGCCATGCGCCGTGCAGTTTTAACGGACGCACATAAGCGTAGTTATCAAGCTAACCCGCAAAGAAGTTTGGCGCGAGCCCGGCTATAAAGCAGCCAGGCTACCCAGCCGGCTGCTTTGCGGGTGTGGTGTTACTGCCCGGCGGCAACACAGGACAGGATACATGTGGCTCCGGTAGGCTTTACCTGGTGAGCTCTTCCCTGCTACCTACTATCTTTCCACATGAAATTGCCTTTAACTCCCAGGTGCCTGAGCAGGCGCTAACGCAGCTGCCTTCGCGCCCTGCCGTTTTTGCCTTGAGTGGAAGCACCGGCGAACCCTACCTGAACCGAACCGCCGACCTGCGGCGAAGGCTCACCAAGCTCCTGACACCTGCACCGGCTCAAAGCAAGCGTCTGCAGCTTGCCGGGCTGGTGCGCCGCATCCAGTGGGCTGAAACTGCCTCGGAGTTCGGCGCGCAGTTGCTGCTATATCGCGCTTCCGTAGCAGTTTTCGGTGAGCGTGCTGAAAAGCGCATGCACCTCCATGCGCCTTATTTTGTACGCATGGGCATGCGCAACCGTTTCCCACGCCTATGGGTTACGAATGCGATTGCGCTCTCCTCGGCAGATGACCTGTTCGGGCCTTTTCCGTCGCGCAACGCTGCTGAACGGTATGCCGAGCAGGTGCTGGACTTGCACCTGCTGCGGCACTGCTTTCAGGATCTGGACCCCGATCCCGCGTTCCCCGGCTGTATTTACTCTGAAATGAAAAAGTGCCTGGCACCCTGCTACGGCGGCTGCTCTGACGAGCGTTACGGCGAAGAAGCAGCGGCTGTGCACGCATTTCTACGAACGAGTGGACAAAGCCTGCTGGACACGCTTGCAGGGGAGCGGGAGCGTGCCAGCGAGGCGCTCGACTTTGAAGCGGCAGCGGCTGTGCATACCCGTTATGAAAAAGCGCAGTCTGTAGGGGCGCTTACCACGGAGCTCACGCGAGTTCTCAGCAGTCAGCATGCGGTGCTAGTGCAACCCGGTGTGGAGCCGGACCAGGTTGAGCTGTACCTGGTGCAAGGCGGAAATGCTACCGGGCCGGTTGCATTTTCTGTTCTCGGTATGCGTCTTCCCAATGAACAGTCCGGGTCGAGTTCCTTATTCGCGCACCCTGCCGCGCTTGCCGCTGTTCCGCTTGAAGCTGCCGGGCAGGCTGGGCAGTCCACACCGGACAGCCGGCTTCGCGATGCCATGAATGAATTGGAAGTGTTGGAAACTGCGCGGCAACCCATCGGCAAGCAGGAGCTTTGCGCGCACCAAGCGCTACTGGCTCGCTGGTATTTTCGTCCCCAGGTAAAGCGTGAGGGCGAAATCGTCTTCGCGGAACCGGGTGCTGCGTCAGTCGCGCTCAAGCCATTGTTGCGGGCTTGTGCGCGTGTGTACCGGGCACATGTCGAGCGACATGCGCCGGTACAAGTTCCTTCCAGCTGAAAGCGTTCTACTGCCCGTGCGCATCCAGCCAGCTTTTCACATTCGCCTCCTGCGCAGCACGAAACTCCACACAGTCATGAATCTGCGTTTGCGCTGCAGTCAGCGCACGTGCCGAGGCATGTACCGGGTGCGCCGTGTAAAAGTCCTTGACCTCCTGCGCTTTCTCAGCCGAGCAGAAGGAGCCTGCCGCCCTCACAATGCGCCCTCCATTCAGCTCGGTAAGCTGCGCGGAGACCGCAGGCCAGTTTGCCTGGATGTATTTCCAGGCTTCATCGTGCGTTGCAGGGTTGCCCAGAGCTCCACCAAGCACGGATAGGGCATCCTGATTTCTCACCTTGCCGGAGGTTGCATATGCCATCGCCCGTTCTGTCAAAGCCGGGTCCTGAAAATCTGCCAGAAGCCCTAAAGCCTGCTCGGAGCGCTGCGGATTGCTGTCTTTTTCAAACACTGTTTGCAATTGGTCGAACAGCCCGGCATCGCCATGCTGTGTTGCCACGGAAAGCGCCGCCGGTTGCAGTGTGGGGTCAACCGACTCAGGGTTTGCCAGGTATTGCTCAGTGAGCTTTTTGGCCTGGGCAATAGTATCCGGGTCATTACCAAGGCCGCCTACCAAGGTAAACAGCTCCGCGCGCAGTTGCGAGGTGTCCGGCTGCTCGCCGGGCGAAGGCTCGCCGAGCTTTGCCAACTGCGGCTTGTAGGTCCGTACGATCCAGGCTGCAAACTGCGCTTTTTCCTCCGGTGTCCCCGTCACCCGTGAGCCGATGGTGCGCAGGTCGCTCAGCACGGTCTCTGTAACTTCGGCGCTATTATCAGCGCGGGTGGCCACGGCCAAATCCAGCGTGCTGCCGGCTTCCCTCTTGTTGGCGCGTACCTGTGCCCATGTATCGCCCAACACGGAAATACGCTCGCTCGGCGTCAAGCCTGTTTCTATTTGCGCTACGATCTGCTTTTCTACTTCGGGCGGATATTGGCTGCGGTAGTAACCTTTTGCACGCGCATCGGCAAACAATAATCCATGTGCCGGTTTGGCAAGCTGACCCTGTGCTCCGCTCAGTAAGGGGCACTCCGCAGCGGCAGCTGCACCTTTGAAGCAAACAGGGATCGTCCAGGTTTGCGCCGGGTCGCCCGCATGCGCCTTTTGTGCGTCCGGGCTCAGGTAAAAGCGGGATTCCGTCGCGCCGATCGTGTTTCCGGCAGGAGCAGCCAGTTGCAGCAGGGGCACCCCGGGTTCGGCCACAAAGCTCGACATGATGCGATCTACCGGTTTCGCGCTGACAGCGGTTTGCGCGTTCCAAAAGTCTTCTGCCGTGGCATTGGCAAACATGTGCGCCTGCAAGTAGTTGTGTACTCCCTTGCGGAACTGCTCCTCGCCCAGGTAGCTCTCGATCATGCCGATGATCGCGCCGCCCTTCTGGTAGGTAATGCCGTCGAACATCTCGTTAATCTCGTCGGGCGTATTGGCCTCTGCGCGGATCGTCCGAGTCTGGGCCTGCGCGTCCAGGTTCAGCGTGTTGTCGAGCGCGGCAGCTTCCTGCTCCGGCACATGCCACTCCGGATGCCATGCAGCTACAGGCTTGTTTTCCATCCAGGAGGCAAAGCCCTCGTTCAGCCATAGGTTGTTCCACCACTGCATGGTCACCATGTCGCCGAACCACTGGTGCGCCATCTCGTGCGCGACCACCTGGGCAACTCGTTCCTTGGCTTCAACCGATGCATGTTTTTCATCGATCAGGAAGTCAGTCTCGCGGTAGGTGATGGCGCCGAAATTCTCCATCGCACCCGCTTCAAAATCAGGAATCGCAATCATGTCGAGCTTGGGCAGGGGGTACTTGATACCGAAATAGGTATCGTAGTAGTGCAGCACGAACTCCGCTGCCTCCACCGCGTACGGCGTCAGCGCGAGCTTGTCCGGCGTGGAGCAGGCGCGGATCGGCACCCCGTCCGCCTCACCCTTGGTACAGACAAAATCGCCTACCAGAAATGCCACCAGGTACGTTGACATCTTTGGGGTCGTCGCAAAGTGCAGCGTGTGCTTGCTGCCGTCTGCCGCGGGTGCATCGCCGACGATGTTGGTGTTCGAAATAGCCGTATCGGCTTTGTCGATGGTCAGGCTTATGTCGAACGTTGCCTTGTAGGCAGGCTCATCAAACGAGGGGAACGCGCGGCGCGCATCGGTCGGCTCAAACTGCGTTACAGCGTAGTTGCGCTTTGCCGTTTTCGACAAGTAGAAGCCGCGCAATTGCCCGTTTAGAATGCCGGTATAGCGGATGTGGAGCGTGGCCGGGCCTGCGGGTAGCGGCTTGGGGAAGGTGAAGGTCGCCTGCTCCTTGCCCTTGTCTTCGCTCACCTGCGCGGTTTGCGTCATGCCCTGCGCGTCAGCGGCAACGGAATCAAACGTGATCTCAGCCGCGTTCAACGTGATTGTGTTCGATGGCGCAGCCAGTGTGACGCTGACCGTTTCATCCCCGGTAAAAGTAGCAGCGGAGATGTTTGGTGCCAGGAGGAGCCGGTACCCTTGCGGGGTGACGTTGCCGGGTAGCCGCTGAGCGATCAAAGCTGGAGCGGCAGCGAGCAAGGTAAGAGCCAGGAGCGGGAGGTGCAGGCGCATGCAGAAACCTTTTTTGAACGGAGATGAGGCAGGCATGGCTTGGGGAGCCATTGACTGCGCTAGAAAGTAATCCTCTTGGGGCAAAAATGCAATCGTGCATTGCCTGGGCGGCATCAAGATTCACGGTAATCGAGCAGCACCAGCCCTGCCAGCGCCAGGCACACCGGCCATACCAGCCCCGCACTGCGGGCAGTGGGCGTACCGGGCAGACGCAATTGCAGCCATCGCCCGCAACCGGCGGTGGCACCCAGCAGGGCGATGGGCGTGTGCGCCATCTCTGCCAGCATTTCGTCCTTGATGTTGCTCAATCCGTGCGAGTGGGTCAGCAAGACCGCGCCACCGGCTGCGCACAGCAGCGGAAACACATAGGCCGCGCGCGGCGACTGGCGGCGGCCTGTTGCCACCGCCCACTCAAAAAAGGCAAAACAACTGATGAGCAGCGCATAGGCGCGATGTTGCAGCACATCCGGCGCGGCAAAGCTGGCCCAGAAGGAGTGCGGACCCAGCGGCCAGTTCTCCGGGTCTGCGCGCAACAGGATAAACACGGCAAGACCGAGAAACAGCAGCGGCCAGTTTTGTGCGAGCCTCTGCGCGCGGCCCGGCGGCAGCATACGCGCGGCAAAAGCCAGCAATGCGGCCAGCAGCACGATCAAGCCTGCCCAGTGGTGGTTGTACTCGGACCAGGCCCGATCCACGGCATCGGGTGCGCCGCCTGCGCTGTACTGTTCATCCACGATGATGGTCCGCAGGCTCGGCGGCGTAGTCAGCGAGGAGAGAGACGGACTGGTCATGCGAGGCGTTTGCCAGTGAATGCGCTGAGAAATTTCTGTAAGGCTTAGCCGGTCCCGCTGAAGGTCGACCGCAGGCGGCTGCGAGGTAAGCGAGGCGGCTGCCAATACAGCCGTAATGCCCAGCACCAGCTCTGCCTCGCTGAAGCGGCGCAGGCGCAGTAAAAAGTCGCCTGGAGCACCCGGCGGGGGTGCACTCCCAGGCAAAGTGCCCGCGCGTAGCAGCCGGTAATTGCCCGCGCCCAGCCCCAGCATAGCCAGCAGCAGATAGGTTTTAGCAAGGATCATGATGCCGTAGGTAGTGCCGTACAAACCGGGGAGCGACCCAACATAGAAAAAGCTCATGCCGATCCCGGCAAGCACCAGCATGGGCACACTGACCAGTGCCATAACCGAGTAGCGGCGCGCGAGCTGCTGCGCATTTTCAAAGCCGGTGCCTGTGCGCAAGGCAAGCAGCAGAAACAACATGCCGCCTACCCAGCCCGCGGTGCCCAGGTGGTGCATTGCTGTCAACAGCATGAGCACTCCACGATTGCCGAGGCGCGAAGCTCCGTGACTTTGCGCGACGGAAGCACACAGCACTACGGCGGCAGGCACGAGCGCGACTAACGCTTTCCTCGATGACCGCTTGGAGTTGCCAGTCATCAGCCATGCCAGCAGCAGCGCGGCACCGACTTCCGCTGCACCGGTCATAAAGAAATCGGCATTTACCAGGGAAGAAAACGGGAAGCCTGAACCGCCCATCAGGATGGCGACTGAAAGCCCGGTCGCCCCTCCCTGTGCTAAAGCAAGCGCAAGTGCGAGCTGCGCGATAACACGCCGTATGCGGTGAAGCTGTAAAGAATCTGCCCCACCGGGAAGTGCAACCAGGAGCAGCAAAAGCAAGCCGCCGACGGTCAGGGCTTCAAGCGATAACGCAGCTGCGCGGAGCAGAACGCTAAGCAGGTCAAAATCTTTCAGCAGCCAAATCAATATTGAAGTCCTACGAGTCAGTTAGCTCTATGTTGTGTTAACAACATAGAGCTATGCAGCACTCTTACGGCTGCAATATTTTCAACGTTCGTGACCAGCGGCCTGCATTTTCCGCAACTTGTACGTCTGTTGGCGAGCTGCTTTCAGCCATGCAAAGGCGCTACTGCACACGAAACGGGATTTCGCCGCGTGTAATGTGTCCATCACTCGCCAGTGCCTGCCAGCGGAGGTTGTAGGTACCGGGCTCCAAAGCAGGTGCATTCGCATCCAGTTCATCCGGAGCAGCCTGCTTCGACAAGGGCAGATTGCCAGCTTTTCCCTCGGCTTTTGCGAGAGAAAGCGTACAGCGCGGACCGTCGATACGTGAATTGAACTTGAGCTGAATGTGCAAGCCGGTAGCTGTATGCACAACCTCATCGCGTTGCGGCATGGAGTGTACAAGCACCGCATGAGCCAAGGCAAATTGCGGTACACCGAGCGCAAGCGCCGAGCCCACAAACAAACGAAAGAAAGACACTCTGAGAACTCCTGCTGGGAGGATCATGTTGTACCGCGATATTTTGAACGGAGACCGTTATACGGCGCGGCTGGAAGCCATGCGAACAGACTGCCCGCTGATCTCGGCTGCACGCGCCTCGGCGTAGGCCGCAGCACCCATCAGGGCCGCGCGGCTTTCGAGAATGATGTGCACCGGCGTATGCACCAGCAGGTCACTGAGCCTGCCTTTGTCAGTAAACGCATGCATGAAGGCACCGTCGCGCATTTTGTCGAGAATTTTAGGTGCGATTCCGCCGCCGATGAACATGCCGCCGGTGGCCAGCACTTTCAGCGCGAGATTGCCCGCCTCCGCACCGTACACACTTACAAAGATGTCCAGGGTGCGCTTGCACAGCTCGTCCTTGCCGGACTCACCGAGCTCACCGATGACAGCGTTCGGGTCTTCGTGCTCCATGCGGTCTTTCAACTCAGCGGACTCTGTCATGCCCTGGTCGTCGCGCAGGAAGGAGTAGACGTTCGTAAGCCCAAGTCCGGAGACAACACGCTCGTAGCTCACGCGACCGCCCACGCGCTTCTGCAAGTACAGCAGCAAGGCAATTTCCGTGGTGTCACGCGGCGCAAAATCGCAGTGGCCGCCTTCCGACGCAACCGGAACGTGCATGTTGCCGTTCCACATCAGTACCGCTTCGCCCAGGCCCGTACCGGCAGAAACGAGACCTCGGTTGCCTACCACGCTTGGATCGCCCTGGCTCAGCGTGAACACCTGGTCCTTGGTCAGCTCCGGGATACCGTAGCCATTTGCCTCAAGGTCATTGATGAGAAAAACATGGTCAATGTTGAGATTGCGCGACAGTTCGCGGCTGTCGAGCAGCCAGGGCAGGTTGGTTAATTTGAGCCGCCCGTTACGCACCGGACCCGGCACGCCGAAGCAGGCGGAAACGATGTGGGGATGGTTGTTTTTCTCAAAAAAAGCCTGCACTACCTGTTCGAGTCCCGCGAACTCGCGCGCTGGGAATCGTTCGTCATTGACGTGCCGCAAGCGGCCATCCTCAAACTCATACAGCGCCAGATGTACTTTCGTACCGCCTACATCCCCCGCCAGAATCATCGCGACAACTCCACATGCCCGCTACCGTCCGCACCGGGTTTCGGCAGTTTCGCGGCGGCTGCAGCATCGAGCAGGAACGTCAGCGAGCCGTTTTTCGGCTGGATAAGCTGCGAGGGGGTGACCACCGGGTCATACTCGCCGTAAAGAACCCGCTCCAGCGGTTCGGCTTTATCAGTGCCGCCGATCAGGAATACCACGTCGAGTGCCTCGTTGATGACCGGCCAGGTCAGCGTGATGCGCCAGGTATCCTTCTGCGGCACATGGTTGGCATACACAATGCGGCCCAGTTCGTGCACGCCTTCCGTATCGGGAAAGATCGATGCAGTGTGCCCATCGTCGCCCATGCCGAGCCATACCACGTCGAAACGCGGCACCTCGGCACCCTCAAGGCGGAACTCGCGGCGGATCAGCGACTCATACTTCGCTGCTGCTTCCTCCGCGTCCAGTTCGCCCTCAATGCGGTGGATGTGCTCAGGGCGAAGCGGCACCTTGCTGAGCAATGCTTCGTTCGTCATATGGTAGTTGGAGTCCGGGTCATCGGGGCCGGCCAAACGCTCGTCAACCCAGAACAGCTCCACCTTGTCCCAGGCAATGGTTTTGCCGTAAGGCTGGTCGGGATCGGCCAGCAAGGCAAAGAATGCCTTGGGTGTGGAGCCGCCCGAAATGGCAAGGCGTGCACGTCCCCGCTTGGCCACTGCCTGGCCGACTCCTTCAGCAAAGTGGGCTGCCGCGGCATGCGCCAAGGCATTCGCATCTTCATATACCCGGTACGTTACTTCCAATCGTTTCGACACTGACTTCCTTTCAAATAACCGCCGCTATACCGTGTGCCAACTGTGCTTGTCTGTTGCGAGCAGAGCGTCGGCCGAGGCTGGACCCCAGGTGCCGCTCTCGTAGTTTGGAAAATCCTGTGGGGCATTTTTTGCCCAGCTTTCGAGCAGCGGCGTGTACAGCGCCCAGGCCACTTCCACTGCTTCGCGGTGCGAGAACAGCGTGGCATCGCCCAGCATGGCATCCAGCAGCAGCCGCTCGTAGCCGTTCGCGGTGTACTTGCCGAAAGCGTCTTGATATTTGAAGATCGCGGCTACGGGGACGATGGTTGTGTCAGGCGTGGGCAGCTTATTGCTGAAGATAAAGGAGATGCCTTCTTCCGGCTGAATGCGAATGCGGATCAGGTTAGGCTGATCGTTCGGCATCGTGGCAAAGATCTGTTTTTCCGGCTGCTTGAACTCAATGACTACTTCCGTTACGCGCTTGCCCAGCCGCTTGCCGGCGCGCAGATAGAAGGGCACGCCCTTCCAGCGCGGGGTGTCGATTGCCAGCTTGACGGCAGCGAAGGTCTCCGTAGATGAGTTGGGGTCCACACGATCTTCTTCACGGTAGGGCTTGACCTGCTCTCCATCTACCGTGCCTTTGCCGTACTGGCCGCGTGCAGCCGTCGCTTCCGTCAGGGGTTGGATAGCCTGGAACAGCTTCAGCTTTTCCTCAAGCACACCCTTGGCTTCAAACGTTGCAGGAGGCTCCATGGCGACAAACGACAGCATCTCCATCATGTGATTTTGCAGGATGTCGCGCGAGGCACCGGCCTTTTCATAAAACGGCCCGCGGCCTTCAATGCCGATCGACTCGGCGGCTGTGATTTGAATATTTTCGATGTACTTCGCGTTCCACAACGGCTCAAACATCATATTTGCAAAGCGGAATATGAGGATGTTCTGCACCGTCTCCTTGCCGAGGTAGTGATCGATGCGGAAAATCTGGTCTTCCTTGAAGACCTTGGCGACGCCATCGTTCAACGCCCTGGCAGAGTCAAGATCATGGCCGAACGGCTTCTCAATGATGACGCGGACCGTGGTTCCATCAGCGGCCTTGTCCATCCCCTGCTCGCCGAGTTTGTCGACGATCTCCTGGAAATACTCCGGTGCGACCGCGAGATAGAACAGGCGATTGCCCTTGGTGCCCTTTTCCTTGTCGATGCCGGCAAGCGTTTCTTTCAGCCTGGCATAGCCTTCGGAGTCGTCGAAGTTCGTGGTGAAATAGCTGACCTTCTCCATGAAGGGGTCAAGCTTTGCATCGCCCTCGTCCACACCGGAGGAGACGATGGCCTTCTTCATATCGGGATTGAAAGTCTGGGACAGATCACGACGGGCGACACCGACGACGGCAAGCTCTTTCGGAAGCAAGCCGCTTTGCTCCAGATGGAAGAGTGCCGGCAACAGTTTTTTCTTGGTGAGATCGCCCGAGGCACCGAAAATGACGATGATAGTTGGATCAGCGGTTCGCGCTTTTGCGTCCGCCGAGACCTGTTTGGCCAGGTCCGGGTTCATTACAGTGTCACTATTGCTCACAAGCTACCTTCCTGATGTGTGCGTTTGATAATTACAGAAGTCCGAGGGATTGCAGTTCCACACGAAGCGCCCCTGGGTCTTTGTACTCAATGCCGTGCATGCCCAGCGATGTGGCTGCGCTTGCATTTTTTTCGCGGTCGTCGATGAAAATGACTTCAGCCGCGGGCACTTGCAGAACTTCAAGTGCAAGCCGGTAGATTTCCGAGCCGGGTTTGCGCAGCTGCACATAACCGGAGCAGAAAAATACGGACAGATATTGTTTGAGGCCGAAACGTGCCAGTCGCATGTCATTCAACTCGCGCGACTCATTGTTCAGCTGGCCCATCCGTACCCCGCCTTTTGCATGCAGCTCCTGCAATACCGGCATGGCAGTATTCGGTAGCACTATCGATTGCGCTTCAATCGCGGTCTTCAAGGCTTGGATAGTAAAAGGGCGCTTCTTGAAAAAGACAGTACGTTCAAGATACCGGTCGAAGTTGATGGTGCCCTTTTCCCAGGCATCGTTTTCGATTGCATGCCGGGCTTCGAAATCATCGCGGTCGTCAAAACCCAGCTGGTCGAAAACGGTTTTGCGCTCGTTATGGTCCCAGCCGTTGGTAAGGAGGACGCCGCCGGTATCCCATAGGATGGTGTTGAACTTGCTCATTCACTTTTAGGATGCAAGTCAAATCGTACAAAGCGCAAAACGGGCGTCTTTTACCGGGCGCTCTTCTAACTTTTAGAACCATGCTCTCTTCATGCGCTATCGTCTTTCCTTTTCTAAAGCATCGAGACGCGCATCATGGCGACCCAGCATAAGGTGAATTTCATGTAGAACGGTATCCATTCTGTCAATTTTGGATTCAAGACGGTCAAACCGGCTATCTTGCAAGCTGAACCGCTTGTCTTGCTGATCGAAACGTTTATCAATTTGGTCGAAGCGTTTATCTAAGTTCCTGCCTTGTACAAGAAATCCTATGAGCACAATAGCCAGGTTCGCCAGAGCTAATAAGGATGGCACTCCAATTGCGAAGTAAAGCTGCTGGTTCGTCATATTTCTCCTTACACCAAGCAATAGTGAGCGTGATGACGTGCGCAGTTTCGACCCGCGCACGCTTCCTAGCTCCGTCTTACTTATCGTTGAGCCCAGCCAACGCCGGAATACCCTTTCCGGCTTTTGCCAGCAGCTCCTTGGCGCGCTTGGTGATGTTGTCCACGCCGAAGCCCAGCTTTTCAAGCGCCATCGTACCCGGTGCAGAAGCACCGAAGCGATCGAGGCCGATCACGTCGCCGTGACGACCCACCCACTTCCACCATCCCAGCGTCGCGCCTGCTTCGACAGCCAGCTTCGGCATGTTCTCCGGCAGCACTTCAAGCTTGTAGCTTTCCGGCTGGCGCTCAAACAACTGCCAGCTTGGCATGGAAACAATGCGAGCCGTGATGCCTTCCTTCTTGAGCTCGGCGGCAGCTTTTACAATCTGCCACACCTCGGCACCAGTGGAAAGCATGATGATGTCCGGTTGGTCGCTGCCACGGTCCAGGATGTAGGCACCCTTCTTTACGCTCTCGTATACATCCACCTTGGTGGGATCGACCATGGGCAGGTCCTGCCGTGAGAGCGCCATGAAGCTGGTTTCCTTCATTTCAAGCGCCAGCCGCCAGGCAGCAGAGGTCTCGTTCGCATCCGCCGGGCGGAAGTCGATGAGGTGCGGTATGGCGCGCAGCATCATGAGCTGATCGATGGGCTGGTGCGTCGGGCCGTCCTCGCCCAGGCCGATCGAGTCATGCGTGTACACAAAGATAGAGTGGATGTGCATGAGCGAGGCCAGCCGGATGGCAGGCTTGGCGTAGTCGCAGAAGGTGAAGAAGGTAGACCCGTAGGGGATGATGCCGCCGTGCGCCGCCATGCCGTTGACCGCGGCATGCATGGCAAACTCGCGCACACCGAAGAACACGTTACGGCCTGCGGGGTCGAGGTGGAAGTTGGCCGATTTTTTCAGGATGGTCTTGGTGGATTCCGTAAGATCGGCCGCGCCGCCGAACAGCTCCGGCACCTCGTCAGCAAAGGCGTTCATCACCGCGCCGCCTGCGTTGCGAGTGGCCATGGGCTTGGTATCTACAGGGTAGGAGGGCAGCGACTTCTCCCAACCTTCTTTCAGCTTGCCGGCCTGCACACGCTCGTACTCGGCGGCGAGCTCCGGGAACTCGGCTTTATACTTGGCGAAAAGCTCGTTCCACTCGCTCTCGTACTTTGCGCCGTTGGTGACGATCTGCAGCCAGTTTTTCCCGGCTTCTTCCGGCACGTAGAAGGTCTTGTCATCGGGCCAGTTCAGCGTTTCTTTGGTGAGTTTTACATTTTTCTCGCCCAGCGGCGCGCCGTGTGCCTTGTT
Organism: uncultured Acidobacteriaceae bacterium; assembly: GCA_964236655.1. Lineage (GTDB taxonomy): Bacteria > Acidobacteriota > Terriglobia > Terriglobales > Acidobacteriaceae > EB88. The sequence goes on from CAXSFX010000022.1 coordinate 20,064, forward strand.
GGTGCCTGCGGCGGGGCTGCCGTAACCGATGATGGTTCGTACCGCGATGATGGAAGGTTTGTCAGTAACGGCTTTCGCCTGTTCAATCGCTTTTGAGATAGCTTCCAGATCGTTGCCGTCTGCAACGGTCTGCACGTCCCAGTGATACGCCTTGAAGCGTACCTGCACATCTTCGGTAAATGAGAGGTCAGTGGGTCCGTCGAGCGAAATCAGGTTGTCGTCGTACAGGAAGATCATCTTGCCGAGCTTGAGCGTGCCGGCAAGCGAAGCCGCTTCGTGCGAAACGCCTTCCATCAAGTCGCCGTCGCCGCAGATGCCGTAGGTGTAATGGTCAACCAGCTCAAAGCCGGGCTTGTTGTACACCGCGGCCAAGTGCTTTTCTGCCATGGCCATGCCGACAGCCATCGCAAAACCCTGCCCCAGGGGGCCCGTGGTGACTTCAACGCCGTCGGTTTCGCCGAACTCCGGGTGGCCCGGCGTCCTGGAACCCCACTGGCGGAACTGCTTCAAATCCTCAATCGACAAGTCGTATCCGGCCAGGTGCAGCATGCCGTACAACATTGCCGAGGCATGGCCGTTCGACAGTACAAAGCGGTCGCGGTTGGTCCACTTCGAGTGCTTCGGGTTATGACGCATGTACTTGTGGAACAGCAGGTAGGCAATGGGCGCACAGCCCAGCGGCGCGCCGGGGTGGCCGCTGTTGGCTGCTTCTACGGCGTCCACTGCGAGAAAACGCAGCGCATTGATGGAAAGCTGGTCGAGGTCGGTCTTGACGGGGGCTATGGCGGTCGCGCTCATGGGATTCTTCGTTCTCCGGGGGTGATTGGGGCTGACTAGGATATTTTAGTGCGTTTTCATTACTCTTGCGTGTCAAGCATTAAGGAATGCGATACATCGTGAGCGTGGAGGGACCGCCGACGGCCAGCAGGGTGCCGTCCGGGGAGATAGCAGACCAGGACCGGCGCACCGGCAAGTCCTTGCTTCTGATCTCAGCGAGCGGCTCGCAGGTATCCGCGCTGTAGACAGTGAAGTGCTCGTAGAGAGTGCGTGAAAAGTCTCCCCGAGACTCGCTGCTGACTGGCACAAAGCGACGTCCGTTCTGCGCGACGCCTGCCAATTCACCATAACGGTCAGACACGCGCCGGAGCGTATGCCCTTGGAGATCGAGAAAAGGCAGGCTGCACGCGCGTTCGGTTAGCCATTGCCCGGTGTGATCTTGACGGTGAAGTTCTGCCCCTCCCAGCGCCGGCTTGCCTGCCAGTACAAGGTAAATATCAGCTCAGCCGTCTGCTTTTCGGCAGGGGGTACGTCTGCCGCCGAGCCCGCCGAGCCCAGGCTGTGCGAATTGACCGTTCGCCGCGTCAGCCAATTATCGGTTGTGTACAGCACCTCAAATGCGTCCGCAGCGATGACCCGCAGGGTTTTGCCGACCGAAATCGAAGAAATCTTTCGGCGCTGCTTCCACACTTCAATGGTGCTGGGGCGCGGCCCTGCGCCGTAACGAGCCTCCACCGCCTCAATCCTGTCAAACACGCGGCCGTCCTGCACGGAGCGTACCAGCTTGAGGTACTCCGCATGCGCCCACACCAGCGGCATGGCTGACCCGGCGGGGTCGCCCAGCACAACCGGCCCGGCACTGGTGTCAAGCGAGACTCGCTGATCCCAGACCTGCTCCGGCAGCATTGCTCCCAGGGAGGCAAAACCTTCCAGCGCCAGCACAAACGAGCGCACGCTCCGGCCCGCCTGCAGCTCATAGTGGGCGCGCTCCCCGGTGAGCAACGGCCATGCCCGGCCTTGCCCGTATGACAGAAAAGGGCCGCCACCCTGCTGCTCACCGTAGCCGTCATGGTTGTACCGCCGCCAGCATGGGCCCTGCGGAGCCTCAACACGCAGCACCCGGTCGATCACCTTGATCGTGTCCATGATGAGAGGATCATCGGCGCGGCGAATGCCGTAGCGCACCAGCTCCAGGAAGCCGCCATCGACAACTGCATCGGCCGGGAACTCGGATTCTTGCCACGGAGCACGGTTGTTGAGCCGTATGTTGCCGGGAGCGACATCATTGCGGTACCAGGGCTCGCCGAGTGCAGGCGGTCGTACACGAATATAGTGGCGCTTGATATCCGGGTGCAGCGTGCCTTCGTTCGTCACGGTCCAGTCTTCCAGGTGGCTCTGAATCCAGTCGGCATGCTCGTACAAAAACGTGCCGAGCTCGGGCGAGCCGTGATTTTCCGCGATCTCCGCAGCGCAGCATAGCGCACTGATGACTGCGGCCAGCGTTGAGGGCGAGTAGCCCGCGTTTTCTTCCCAGCGCTCCTGCTGCGTCACCGGGGCGTAGCGCACCAGGAAGCCCGCGGCCCGCGAGACAAATGGGAACACGTCAAAATTCGCCAGCCCATTCGCCTTCCACAACCGCCAGGCCAGGATGATGGGAAATGCCACTTCATCGAGCTGGATGCCGGTCCAGTACGGCGTGCCGTTGACCCAGAAGTTCTGCGCAAAGCCTCCATCGGGCTTTTGCGTGCAGGCCAGGTAGACCAGGGCGCGCAAGGCAGTCTCGACACGCCCGCAGGCCAGCAGCGCCCCGGCGGAGTGCACCATGTCGCGGGTCCATACCAGGTGGTAGCCGCCCAGATCGTCGTCGCCCTTGGCATAGCCCCAGGGGATGGACATGGAGGCGATGAACGCCCCCGCATAGGTTTTATCTTCGTGCATCAGCACAACTTTTTGGCTGGCACGCAGCAGACGGCCCCCATCGCCCGTGTGCTTTTCAAGGCTCTCGGGCAGTAGCACCCGTTCCCATTGGCGCACAAAGCGCCCCAGCTGCTGCTCAAACGGCGCGGCCAGCGAGCTCATAGTGGCTGATAATGCAGCATGGTGGCTTTCGCCGAAGCCGATGGCCAGCACAAACTCGCGCGTGCTCGCGTCGATTGCACGGGCGCGATGCAGGTCTATCTCACCCATGACGGCGATGTTGCCGTCAGTCGCTGAGCCATACTCCCAGTGCATTTTGAAGTCATGCTTCAGGTCCTGCCAGCCGTCACTTGCACCCACAAAGCCGCAGGAAGCATGTGAAAATCCGCAGTTAGTCGTCATGGCGAGTGAGTTCGCGTCGCGCCATGCCAGCAGGGTGCGCGCTCCGGCTACATCCACCACGCGCGCGGAGTTGTGCGCACCGCCGCCGCCCATGTGCGGTGACAGCAAAGCATACAGGTGCAAGCGAGACAGCATTTGCGGCTCGGCCTGCAGGCGCACACGCACCAGCACTACCGAGGCATGCGGGTCACAGATGGTCTCCTTGGTCAGCGTGTAACGGCCACCCGGATCGCGGTTGATCTGGCGCGATGCCGGGGATGCGTGCTCAAGGTAGGAAAACGTGCGCACGGTGTCGCGCTTCTCTTCATGGAAAAACGTCTCGCCGTCGCTGATAAGGAAGCCCATATCGCGCGTTTGGGGGCGGTCGATGGTGGGGTAGTACATCTCGTTGAGGATGCCGTGCGAGGTGGTGTACCAGACTTTGGAAGAGGCAGAGTAAGCGCAGCCGACGCTGTCCTTGATGCTGGAAGTCCAGCGGCCAGGGAGACCGGGTGCGCCGGGAGCTTCGCCTTGCTGGTCAAGCCAGAGGTATTGGGCGGTGAGGTCGGGCAGGGGCTCGCTCATGGGTGCGGGTGTCTCCGTTCAGGTCCAGAGTAGCGCGATAAGGCGGATGTTCCATGTTTTCCGGTTACTGTGGTTTGTAGGAGAGTCCGTGTTTCGGGATTTTGATATCGTCTTTATGAGTTATGATATCTTTTATATAAAGAGGTGACTATGCACGCCATGGTAATTCGGAATCTGCCGGATGAGACGCATCGGGCGCTAAAGCAGCGCGCCAAGCTGCATGGAAAGAGCACGGAAGCCGAGGTTCGCGCCATTCTTGAGGAGGCAGTACAGCCGAAGGAAGTCGGTTTGGGAACGCTGCTACATGAGTTTGCAATGCAGTTCGGGGGACTAGAAATTGATCTTGATGAAGTACGCGGCAAGGCTCCAGCAAGAGCGGCTAACTTCGATTGATCGTTCTCGATACCAACGTAGTCTCCGAAGTGCTGAAACCGCGTCCCGATCCGGCGGTTCTTGGTTGGTTGAATCAGCAGGCCACCGGGACCCTGTATCTCTCCGCAGTTAGCCTGTCCGAGCTTCTGCTTGGACTTGAACTACTCGATGAAGGACGGCGCAAGCGCAATTTGGCAACATCGCTGCACGCCATCATCGAAAATTTATTTGGTTCCCGAGTGCTGTCCTTCGATGAAACATCCGCAGTTATCTATGCGGATTTAGTAAGCGCGGCTCGACGGCGAGGTCGAACAATCGAAGTACCAGATGGACAGATTGCTGCGACAGCAAAGCAGCATGACTTTGCCATTGCGACGCGAGATCGCGGACCGTTTGAAGTGGCCGGGCTGAAGGTGATTGATCCATGGCAAGCGTGAAAGCAATGAACGGTTTGCAGTAGGCATGGAACGCTAAGGAGTAACGAGGTGATTCGGGTACTGTGGAAGTCGCTTCTATACGCTTGTACTTTACCTATTGTTATTTACCTTCCATTGATCCTGATTGAAAGTGACACAGGTGAACTCATCTATTGGCTTCTTCTCTTGTTTATTTCCTTCGGCGCATCTTGGACTGTTGCTTGGACTAATGGCTGGAGGACTGGACTTCTTGTACTCGCAGGCGGAATGATTTCGGTATTTATAAGCCTTGCGCTTTTGCATTATGAGTACACCCTGCAAACGCCCGCGCATTAAGTTACTCAATCTCACACCTACAAAAGGCAGGTCTTAGCTCAGCTGGAACTCGCCACCGGTTAGACTTCGTCATATGGAGTGGGACGGGTGGGGCTGAGGTGGAAATGATACTTACATATACCTTGTCTATGATCCTCAAGACCGTCTGAAAACGGCAGTGCAAGACGGTAAAGGCATGAAAGCGGAGGGACTGTCTTGCGAAGTCTCAGGTATACACCGGCTTGAAAAGCAATGGTACACGGTTACATTTTTTACTGATGAGAACTGGGCTGACTGCGATCAAAAGGCAATGGGAGCAAAATGATTGCGCAACAGTAATCTTCACAATCAGAGCCAGTCGGGTCATGAAACATAAGAACCTTCCAGCTTTCCGATACACTCGTGTTATGGAAATCCAAGTGTCAGCCAATGTCGAAGCCAAGCTTAGAGAGCGCGCAACCCGTGAGGGACGCGAACCCGGCGTAGTGGCTGCCGAAGCTCTCGAAGAGACGTTTGACTATGAAGCCTGGTACCTAGCAAGAGTGGATGAGGGTCTTGCCGAAGCGGAAGCCGGAAAACTGATTCCGCATGAAGAGGTCGCGGCTCATGTTGAAGAGTTGCTAAGCCGGCTACATGCGAAAGCCTTGTGACAGTTCAATGGACCTCTGCGGCAAAGAAAGATCTAACCGGCATCGTTCTTTACCTTATCGAGAACGAGCCGGAACAAGCTACTGACACCTCCCGGCAGATTCTTCGCGCTACTGCAATCCTTACTGATTTCCCCTATATCGGACGCCCCGGCAACCGACCATGGACGCGAGAACTGGTCCTTTCACCGCTCCCGTACATCCTGGTCTACATAGTCATTAGACAGACTGTGCGCGTGTTACGTGTTTTCCATGGCAGGCAGAACTGGAAAGATTAATACCCTCACAGCACCTGCGAATTCGCATCCGGGTCGGGGTGGAACTGCACTTCGCTCATCGCGTGGGTGATCTCGCGGTTTTTCATGAAGTACTCCCATACAAAGCCCGAGCGTAGATTCTCCGCCATCAGCACGCTGATGCCCTGGTCGATGCCGAGAACGTCCTGTGCAAACCAGCTGCCTTTCACGTCAAATGCATCGACAAAGCCGTAGCGCGTCCACACGCGCGGACCCATCTTCTCGCGCATGCTCAGCAGCACATGCGAGCACTCCGCCGGTAGAAACGGCAGGGACCCGGCTGCGGCGCAGGGCACCAGTGTGCCGTCCGGCGGCCCGATGGTCGGCGGGCCGCCCCATACCCGGTAGCCATCCCTGGAGTCGGATGCTGTGATCCCCCACATATCCATGTCAACCCAGTTGTACTTCTGCCCCAGGTGGATGCACCACAGCTGGTGCGCGCGGGTGGCGGCAATGGAATTGGTGAAGTAGTTGGCATGCAAGTCGCGCTGGTCGCGGTAGTCGCACCAGGCATGGGCATACTGGTGGATGAAGATGGGTGCGACGCCCGAGATGTACTCAATACCGCCGAACTGGATCACAGGCCGCTGCAGCGCGTTCCAGGTATCGACCGGGATGGGATGCGTCGGCGAGCCGATTGCCATCAGGTACATGGTCATCAGCTCGGCATAAATGTCCCATCGATGCTGCAAAAAACCTTGCTCGGGCAGCCAGCCCATGGAGAGCGTGGGCCCTGCATTGAGCATCCATTGCCAGTCGATGCGCCGGTAAAAAGTGGTGGCGAGTGCCGCGATGCGCGTGTTGCCGGCAAAGTACTGGCGGCACAGCAGCACGCCGCACAGCAGCAGTGCGGTGTCGATCGAGCTGAGTTCAGAGTTGAAGCTGCGTTGGCCGCTCTCAATGTCGATGAAGTGGTACAGGAAGCCGTGCTCGTGCGGGCAGTCTTCAAGCAAAAAGGCGAGCGTTTTTTCAACACGCTGCTCGCACTCACTGGGCCGCAGGTAGCCTCGCCGGGCGGCGATGCACAACGCGCTCAGTCCGAAGCCGGTGGCGGCAATGGAGGCTACGCGCGAGGGCGAGATGCCGACTGAAGCCGCACGGTCCCGCACCAGGCCGGTTTTAGGGCTGGCTTCGTTGTAGAAAAACTGGCAGCCGCGCTCCTCCATTTCATCCAGCAGCGCATCCGCTTGCTTGCTGACCTGCGTGAGCGGCCGGTTGATGAACTGCCCAGGAGGATGGATGTACTTATCCGAGGCCGCCTGCTGCGGCTGGGGCTGGTTTCCATTGGTGCGAGGGGCCTGTTGCTCATTCTGTAAAGCCATGGCATGCGCGCCGGGTGAACCCAGCGTGATAGCCCCAGTGGCACCGGCGGCAGCGGCAGCCCGCAGCAGCTCGCGGCGGGTAAAACGGTGGTCGGTCAAGCCTGCTCCATGAGATTTCTATGTGCCTGTTACAACAAAGATGCGCGAAGCGGAGCTTGCGTCACATCGGCTGCCGCAGGTACCCCTGAACAGCGACATGCATCTCTGTATTAGAGCGAACCGTTTGCCTGCGACGACGGCAAACCCGAAGGAGAACCCCTTGGCCTACGAACTGGCACCACTCCCTTATGACTATGCGGCACTGGAGCCGCATATTGATGAAGCGACCATGAAACTGCACCATGACAAGCATCACCAGACCTACGTCACCAACCTGAACGGTGCCATCGAAAAGCATCCGGAGCTGGCGAAGCATACGCCGGAAGATTTGCTGCGTTCACTGGACACCATCCCCGATGACATCAAGACCGTGGTACGAAACAATGGCGGCGGCCATGTAAACCACACCATGTTCTGGACAATTATGAAGCCGGGCGGCGGCGGTGAGCCGACAGGTGCCATTGCCGACAAGATCAAGAGCGACTTCGGCTCGTTTGAGGATTTCAAGAAGCAGTTCAACGAGACTACGGCCAAACAGTTCGGCTCCGGCTGGGGCTGGCTGGTGCTCGACGGCGGCAAGCTGAAGATTGTGACAACCGCAAACCAGGACAATCCGCTTGCGACGGGCAAGTACCCCATCCTGGGCAACGACGTGTGGGAGCATGCCTACTACCTGAAGTACCAGAACAAGCGGCCTGATTACCTGGCTGCCTGGTGGAACACGGTGAACTGGGATGAAGTCAATACGCGCTTTGCGACGGCTCAGCAGTCGTAGTCGGTTCTCAGTAGGAAGCGAAGACCCGGCGAGACTCGCCGGGTCGCAACTTTTCAGCTTGTTTCGTGTCTGTTCCCTTACATGCACCGCATTCCAGTCCTCACGTTCCTCGCTACTCTTACTGCCCTGGCTGCCTACCCGCAGACAGCTGCGCCCGCACGTGGCGAGCTTTTTACTATCATTCAGAATGGCAAAAGCCTGGGCAAGGCTGAGTACTCAACAGCGCCGGTTGCGGGGGGTGAAACGCTGCACTCCACCGGAAGCATGCAACTCAAGGACTTCTCCTACCGTTTCGATGACACGGTCACTGTAGACACGCAGGGAAACCTGGTGCGCGACCAGCTCACCGGTTCTGTGCATGGGGCCAAGGCGTCTGGCAATGACATTCGCTTCAACACAGCCTCGGACCCAACGGGCCGCTCTCTGCAAATCAACATCACGGCCAATGGCAAGCAGAGCACCAACACGGTAGATCGGCACAGGAATTCTGTGCTGCTGCCGGACCTGGATCCGGCAGCCTACGCGCTGATGGTGCGCCTTGCCTTGGTGCAGCCGAAGTCGGCATGGATCATAATACCCAAGGAAAACGGCATCGAGGTGCCCGCCGAGTACACGCAGGCCGCCGACCTGACGGGAACGCTCGGCGGGCAAAGTATCACTGTCAAGCATTCCATCGTGGCGGTTAGCGCAGAGAACTCCCTGGTAGTGGAGCTGTTCTACACGCCTGAAGGCAAGCTGCTGGAAGCCGATCTGAACGCGCAAAATTTTTATGTGACGCGCGACAGCTTCAAGCTATCAAACCGGCCCAAGCCCGTGGCTCCGCCGCCTGGAGCGGCTCCGCAAAGGGAAGGGCAAGGGAGCCAGTCGCAGGATGGCCAAGTGCCGCAAGGTGCCCCGCCGCGGCAATAGTTCAGCATAGGCGAACTCGGCAGCTAGGCATGCTTATGTCGAGCGCTTCGCTTTAATCTTTAAGAAAAGCCAACTCTCCGCAGGCAGGCACCATCTAGGCCCCTATGCGAATACTCCCCCTGTTTTTTGCAACCGCTCTTCTTGCCGCTTCAATTCCGTCTTCCCTCGCACAAACCGTCCCCGGCGCGGAGCCTTCCCGAGAGGGACAATACCCTGCTGAGGCAAATCTATTTCAAGTTTCAACACTCGGCGCACTTGAGGCTGCCGTGCTTGAGGGTGCCTACCCAATCGGACTGCTCAAGCACCAGGGCAACTTTGGTGTGGGCCACTATGTAGGTCTCGGCGGCGAGTTGATAGCACTCGACGGGCATTTTTATCATGCGTACTCAACCGGCCTGGTTGAAGAGGCTCAAGACAGCGAGCTTGTGCCGTTTGCGGCTGTATCGTATTTTGAATCGCAAAAGAGTGTAGACATCAGCGGCATGACGATGGCCCAGCTTGATGCTTATATCGCCAAGTTAATACCCAGCGATAACTACTTTTACGCGATCAAGATACACGGACTATTTTCTTATGTAAAGACACGCATTATCCCCAAACAGGCGCAGCCATACCCGACATTGGCTGTGGCGATCACGCGGGAAATAGTTTTCCCCAGGCAGGATGTGGAAGGAACAGCCGTGGTGATTCGGTCACCGCAGTACGAATCCAACCTGAACATAGCAGGTGACCACTACCATTTTATTTCAGATGACCACCAGTACGGCGGTCATGCGCTGGATTTAACAGTGGGGAAGGCAACATTGGAAATCGAGGAGATTCGCACTAACACGTTATGGCTGCCGACTAATGAGGCATTCCAAAAAGCTCCACTTCCCGCACCCGCACCGGCGAATTAGGCAAGGAATACAGGGTCAATCTCGGATGAGAGTTAGACCCTCTTCCGTCGTAGCTATTCGTCCATCAAGCTGCGCGTCCTCAGCCAGCATGAGGAGTTGCTTGAACTTTGGCCCCGGCCGGTAACCGGCTGCGATCAGGTCGCGTCCAGTCACCAGTAGGGCTGGACGTACCTGTTCCGCCGGTGTTGCCTCGTAGCGCGACTTTGCGAAGTTGTACAAGCGCAGGATACGGTGACTGGAAAGGCAGTCGATCCGGTGCAGCTCCAGATGTTCCGGAAAGCGCGGCAGCCGGAAAAAGCGCTTCAGCGTGGACTCCTTCATCTTTTCTACGTCACCGAAGCGCATGTGGTTTGCAACGAGCAGAGTAATTTGCGCGGTGTCCTCGTTTGAAAAACGCAGCCGGGCGCAAATGGCCTCCGCCATGCGTGTGCCTACCTCGGCATGGCCGTTGAAGCGCATGCGGCCTCCTTCCGGGTCGTGATCAGGTCCCGGGTCGCGGACGGCGCAGGGTGGCTTGCCGACGTCGTGCAGCAACGCAGCCCAAGCCAGGGCCGGGGAGCAGCCGGCTTCCAGTTTTTCGAGTAGCAGCAGGGTATGCACCCACACATCGCCCTCGGGGTGCCATTCCGGCGGCTGTTCCACGCCGTGCATGCGGTCTACCTCCGGTAACACTTCACGCAGCAACCCGGTGCGATCCAGCAGCTCGAAAGCTTGCGCCGCATGGCCTTCGGTAAGCATGCGGGTCAATTCATCACGAACCCGCTCCGGGCTTACCTGGTGGATGGTGGTCGCCTGCTCTCGGATGGCAGCTTCGGTAGCAGGTTCCAAGGCAAAGCCGAGCCGCGAGGCGAAGCGCACGGCGCGCAGCATGCGCAGCTTGTCTTCTGTAAAACGCCGCTGGGGGTTGCCGATGGCGCGCACCAGCTTTGCCTGGAGATCGCTTTGACCGCCTATGAAATCCAGAACCTCATCGGCAAGCGGGTTGTAAAGCATGCCATTGATTGTGAAGTCGCGTCTTTGGACGTCCTCTCGCGGATCTGTCGCATACTGCACTGCATCCGGCCGGCGGCCATCACTATAGGTGCCATCCGTGCGGAACGTCGCTACCTCGGTTTGAATTTCTGTTCCATCTCCCTGCGGCGCGGCTACCAGCACCACACCAAAGTGTGCACCGACAGCAAAAGTTCGCGGAAATGTTGCGAGCACAATGTCAGGCGTGGCATCTGTGGCCACATCATAGTCATCAGGTATATGTCCGAGCAGGCGGTCGCGCACGCAACCGCCTGCGTAGAAGGCCTGGTAGCCGCGTTCGCGCAGAACGGCAACAACGTTATACGCGGCCTGCTCCGCCGGAGATTTGCTCATGGCTTCCTTGATGTCTCTTAGTGCACTAAGAATTGAACTGGTACGCTGATAACCAGCCTATGCGAACTGCTACATTCCTGCTGTTTTTCTTCGTGTTTTTCGTGGCATCCGCATCGGCGCAGCACAGCCAGTTGTTGCCCAGCACAGCTGTGTTGATCGAGCAGGTAGAAGCGCATCAGCGTGAGCTCGACAAGACGCTTGAGAAATACACTTACGTGCAGCGCACCGTCATCAACGAAGTCAACAAGAACGGCAGCGTCAAGAAGTCGCAGAGCGAAGACGCCGACGTTATTTACGTCAACGGCCATCCTGTTGAACATATCGTCCGCAGGAACGGCAAGGAACTTTCTGCCTCCGATCAGAAGAGAGAGCAGGACAAGGTCACCAAGGAAGTGGAGAAGGCGCAGAGCACGCCGCCGGAGCAATCCCTGAGCGGCGACATGATCTCCCTGAGTCGGCTGCTCGACATCATGAAGCTTTCTGCACCGCGCCATGCTGTGCTCGATAACCGACCCATGTTGCTATGCGATTTTACCGGCGACCCCCATGCCAAAACCCATGGGCGTGCCGAGGGTGCTATCAAAAAGGTGAGCGGCACAGTGTGGATCGATGAGCAGGATCGGCAGGTTCGCCGCATGATCGCGCGCTTTGATGACAACTTCAATGTCGGGTACGGTGTGGTGACGCTGGCCAAGGACAGCAGCTTTACCTTTGACCAGAAATTGGTG
>CAXSFX010000023.1:0-31855 GCA_964236655.1 uncultured Acidobacteriaceae bacterium
CCGGGAATGGGCTGTCGCACGTTTCACGTCGAGACGACCTGCCGTACGCACTCGTTGAACTGCTAAATAAACATTGTTGTCATTCGTCCAACATCATGGCTACCCGGTTTGAGACCTATACACTATAAATACACTCCACTAACGATAAGCACGTTTATCGGTACCAGTTTATGGCATCATCGGAGTCGCCACGCTGAATTGCGGCATCTCGGTGTTCTTCCCTGAAATAAGACTGGAGGAACGATGACGAGCGCTATCGAGCAACGCGGTTTCTTCTGGTGGTTCAATGACCCATTTCATCCTGCACAATCCAAAGCCACGTCGGTGCCGGGCCTCCTCACCGTAACAGCAGACGGCCGGACGACTTTGGACGTAGACGGAGTTTTAGCCGCAGACGATGAGCACTCTGACTGGTCCAAGCCACGTATTTTTGGTTCCGGTGCTCGAATCGCGGGCATCCTAGACACTCCGGGCGACCATATCTTGCTAGAAGGAGTGGAGCGCACCGACTTTTCGATCTCCCAAGAAGCTCCGCGAAAGCAAAGCTTCATTGCGGAGACCTGCACACAGCGTAGCTTTCCATTTCCTGATGACTACAAGCAAGATAACTTCGTCGAGCTTCGCATAGACCTCAAGGGGCTTGAGGACTGGCTTGAATTGGACAGTATCGAAGTCGCTGAGGATTACACCACCGATGATGTCAAACGCAGCCAAGTCTCATACAAAGACCACAAGTTCGAATTTCGGATCGATGGTGGAACATTTTCAATCGAATCGATGACGACTGGAGCCAACATTGGAGTCAATGTCGCGTACCTTTTTGGTAACCGCCCGGTTCGAAGTGTTCACTTTAATCAATCGTTCTACATGACATTCCATCCAGATGCGCCGACCCACCTTTCTTACCTGCATTACATCTTTGCCAAGGTCGAACAACTCTTATCGTTGCTCTTAGGTTCATATTTCCGTCTGGCCAAACCAACATTCTTGCGAAAGGAAGAACCCTTCGATTCTTGGAACACGGTCTTTTCCAGTGGTGACGCACCATCCGCGAAGGAACTAGACCGATTATTCATCCTGGTTCCATTCACCGATATTCGTGACCGGTTTGGTCCTCTCCTTCAATCGTGGCTCAACCGTAGCAAAGAATACGGTGCGGGATTTTATTTATACATCGCATCTCTTCGCAATCCGCAGATGTATACGGAAGACCGGCTTTTTACCTTTGCAACCGCAATAGAAGTTCTGCATAGGAGAAGTTTAGACTCGGAAACTGCCGCATTAAGCATTCAGGAGAAGGAGCGAGTGGAGAAGCAGAAAGAGCGAGTGAAGCGAGTCCTTTCCTTCCTTCCAAAGGATAATGAGGATCGGGAGTGGCTCTCCAATAAACTTACCCATACACGCGGACCATCGCTTAAAGACCGATTGCTGGATTGTCTCCATGAGCTTCCGCTGAAATTCAGCGAGATTGAGCTGGAAAATTTCGTTAAGTCATGCGTAACTCGTAGGAACGACATCTCCCATCGTGGAGGTCCGAGTGCGAGTACGGACTACGCGTTTAGCCAAGAGGTATTGCAACTCTCAGAAGCTCTCGGGTACCTCTTACATGGGCTCATCCTTCATAAAATAGGCTTTCCGGAGGATGCTCTCATCCGAGCCATAACGAAGAGTTGGGTTGCGAAGCGGTTGATTAGGCCCGCATTCGAGGCTGTTGGATTGAATATTCGATCCGAGTCGCCCGCGAAATAATTTAGTACTGATAAGTCGCATTCGCGGCAGTAGCCCGTCTTAACGAGGAGCCACGGAATTGTGCATCATGCCACCTAGACAATGGTGGAGCTGGCCTATGACGCAGAGCCACTATCATTACGGCCTGTAGTCTGCGCCGGTATACCTAGACAAGCAGACATCGCCTGTCTCAAAACGCGATGGACCCTCTCAGGGAGTCGGCACAGACATCCATACCCCAAGCGCCTCCAGCACCAGCGAAGCCACCTGTGCCACGCTGCCCGCGCCCAGCGTCACTATAACGTCACCCGCCTCAGCCTCCCCGGCAGCACGCTCTGCCGCCTCGGCAAAGCTCCCGGCATAGCGCATACCCGGCTGCCCGGCTGCCGCTACCAGTGCCCCCGCATCAATACCGGGGATAGGCGGCTCGCTGGCCGGGTAAATATCCAGCACTTGCACGCTGGCGGCATCCCGAAAAGCCTCGGCGAACTCGGGCATCAAGTCGCGGGTGCGGGTATATCGGTGCGGCTGAAAAATCGCATGCACCCGCCCGTAGCCGCAGTCGTGAGCAGCCCGCAGCGTGGCACGGATCTCTGTCGGATGGTGCCCGTAGTCGTCCACCACCGTCACGCCGCGCACGCAACCCTTGGTCTGGAAGCGCCGATCCACCCCGCGAAACTGGTGCAACCCGGCGACAATCTCAGCCGGGCCGACTTCAAGCTGGTGCGCGATGGCCACCGCCGCTGCCGCATTCAGCACGTTGTGCAGCCCAGGCACCATCAACTCGAAAGGCCCCAGCACCCGGCCTTCCGCAACGATCTCGAAGCGCGACCGCACCGGCACCCCATCCTCCACCTGCCGTACAGGAGCCGCTAGAAGGCGAATGACGTAATCCGCCTGCGGGCTGGTCCCATAGGTAAACACCCGGCGTCGTACCCGCGGCAGCAGCGCATTCAACCGCGCGTCATCGCAGCAGGCCACCACCGCGCCATAGAACGGCACCCGGTCCATGAACTCGGTAAACGCATCCTCCACATCCTCCATGTCCCGGTAGCAATCCATGTGCTCGCGGTCCAGGTTGGTCACCACGGCCAAAATGGGGGATAACTTCAGAAAGGAGCGATCACTCTCATCGGCCTCAGCCACCAGGTAGCGGCTTTTGCCCAGCCGCGCATTCGAACCGAGCGTCTCAATCCGCCCTCCCACTACCAGCGTCGGGTCCAGGCCACCCGCCCCCAGCACGCTTGCAATCATTGACGTGGTCGTCGTTTTCCCATGCATCCCGGCCACGGCAATGCCGTACTTCAACCGCATCAGCTCGGCAAGCATCTCCGCGCGTGGAATCACGGGAATCTTGCGCCGGACCGCCTCTGCCACTTCAGAATTGCTGTTATGAATGGCCGAACTGGCCACCACAACCCCGGCACCCACCACATTCGCAGCCGCATGGCCTTCAAAAATGGTGGCTCCCAACCCTTGCAGGCGTTCAGTCACCGAGCTGTGGCGCAAGTCGGAACCGGAGACCGGGTAACCCAGCGTAAGCAGGATTTCAGCGATACCGCTCATGCCGATGCCGCCGATGCCGATGAAGTGGATGCGCTGTGTTGTGGCAAACATGGTGTCCCAAGCAGACTACCGTACCGTCAAGCCATAGAGAGTGCAATCAAGACAAACAACCGCAAGCCGCCGCCGGTGTCATTCCCAAACCGGTATTATTCCCAAATCGGTGTCACCCCCAAAAATCAGTGTCACCCCAAAACCAATGTCATCCTGAGCGAAGTCGAAGGACCTGCTTTCCCTCATCCTCCCGCATACCGCTCTCAAGCAAGGCATCCGCCTCACCACGCAACTTAAAAATGGTAGACGTGTTCCTAATAACAGTGCGCAGTGAAAAATCTGCACACAGCATCCCTGAGACCTTGCACGGCGACTCTCACCCGGATGAGGAGAAACAGACAATGAACAAAATTATGCGTGCGCTCGGCATCTCCGCTCTTCTGGCTGTTCCCCTGGCGCTGGCTCCCCAGGCCCTAAACGCGCAAGTGGCAGTTGGTATCGGCATCGGTCCGGTGGTGGATTACCCCGCCTACGAGTATGTCGATGCAGCCCCAGTTTGCGAGTACGGCTACTACGGTTACGCTCCCTATAGCTGTGCCCCCTACGGCTACTACGGCGCGGACTGGTTCCTGGGCGGCCTGTTTATCGGTGCCGGTCCCTTCTACCACGGCTTCTACGGGCGCGGCTGGGGCTATGGTTATAACCGGATCGGCTACGGAGGCGGCTACGGGTTTGGACGCGGCGGCTATGGCTATGGCGGTTACGGGCGCAGCGGCTACGGCGGCTTTGGACGAGCCGGGTATAGCGGCGGCGGTTACGGTGGCGGCAATCGCGGCGGCTACGGCGGCTACGGCAACAGCTACCGCGGTGGCACAACCGTCAACAACTTCCACGGCGGCGGAAACAGCTTTGCCGGTAGTAACGGCTATCGCGGCAGTCAAATTGGTGGCGGTGGCTTCAATCGCGGGCAGGGCGGCTTCAGCGGCGGCCAGGTAAACAGCTTCCACGGTGGCAGCGGCAACATCGGTGGTGGCGGCTTCCACGGCGGTGGTGGTGGCTTCGGCGGTGGCGGCGGTGGTTTCCATGGCGGTAGTGGCGGCGGCGGCTTCCATGGTGGCGGCGGTGGAGGTTCTCACGGCGGCGGCGGTGGCGGTCACCGCTAGAACTACCTCTGACACGGAGTAACAAGGGCTACGCTTACCAGCGTAGCCCTTTCGTTTTCTCCAACTGCTCCAAGTCGCGTCCACCCCAAGTGGTATATGCAAGGGTGGTATGTGCAAAGTTTGTATTCCCCAACCCACCAAAACACCATGTCCTCCTAAGTAGCCGTATACAAGTAGAATCCAGGACTCGTGTCATCCCCAGCGAAGTCAAACGACCTGCTTTTCCCGTCATCCTGAGCGAAGCCGAAAGACCTGCTTTTTGCAGGTACTCCCCACAAAATTCAACGGCAAGCAAAATCCAAAATACCGGTGTCATCCTGAGCGAAGTCGAAGGACCTGCTTTTGCTGTCATCTCCAGCGAAGTCGAAGGACCTGCTTCTCGCTATCATCCTGAATGAAGTCAAACGACCTGCTTTTTGCCATCATCTCCACACAGTTCAACGACAAAAACAGATTCTTCACCTTGCATCATGAACCCCGACCGTACCCCAAAACACCCAATTTTCACCCACAGTCTTACGCCAAACGACGCACCATCGCAGCAATAACCGTCCCTGCATCCCGGCGAGCTAGTGTCCGGGCCTGCGCCGACATAGCTCCGAGCCGCCCGGGATCGGAAAACAATTGGTGCAACTCAGCCAGCAGCCTTGCAGGTGCCAGCTCCCCTTCCGGCAACAGCACCGCCGCGCCAACCCCGGCAAGCACCTCCGCATTGCGCCGCTGGTGATCGTCAGCCGCCATCGGAAACGGTACCAGCAACGACGGCTTCCCGGCAGCGCACAACTCCGCCACCGTGCTTGCCCCAGACCGCGCCAGCACCACACTGGCAGCCCCAAAGCGCAGCGGCATGTCATCCAAAAACGCGCTCACCTGCCAGCGCGCCGGATCAGCCCCGCTAGCTGTAAAAGCAGCCTGAGTCTCCTCCAAAGCACGCGGCCCGGACTGGTGCAACACAGTCAAACCCGGCACAGCCTCAAGCAGCGCCTTCAAAACCAGGGGCACAACCCGGTTCAACGCCCGCGCCCCCTGGCTGCCACCGAACACCAGCAAGTGGGGCGGCATCCCGACCGGTCGCTCCCCCAACAAAAAAAATCCCTCGCGGACCGGAATCCCGGTAACTTCCGCATTCCGAAAAAACCGCGCCGCCGGTGCAAAGTTCACAGCCGCCGCGCTCACCCGCTTGCCTACCAATCGGTTCGCCAGCCCAGGCGCCGCGTTCGGCTCAAACGCAAGCGTCGGCACCCCGGCCAAAATCGCCGCAGCCATCGCAGGCCCCGACGCATAACCGCCCACCCCAACCACCACTTGCGGGCGAAACGACTGCAGCAGCGCCCTGGCCCGTAACAGCGCTCGCGGCAAATCCGCCATTGTCCGCGCACGAGTCGCCAATGACACATTCTTCAGCTGCCCAACTTCAATCAGCTCCAGCCGGTAGCCTGCCTGCGGCACCAGTTTCGATTCCAACCCGCGCGGCGTACCCAGAAAAAGAACTTCCGCCGCACCCGGCCCGGCTCGCAGCGCATCCGCAATCGCCAGCGCCGGAATAATATGCCCGCCCGTTCCACCCCCGGCGATCAGGACCCGGATCACTCCAGCTCTCGCGTAAGGTTCAGCAGCACCCCGACAGAAGCCAGTGTGATAAACAGCGACGTCCCCCCATACGAAACAAACGGCAACGTAATGCCCTTGGTCGGCAGCAGCGCAATCACCACGCTGATGTTAAAAAATGCCTGGATCAAAATCGTCGAGGTAATCCCAAACGCCACAAACCGTGCAAACGGGTCCTTGGAAAGAATGGCCGCCCGAATACCCCGGTAGCCGAGAGTGACAAACAACGCCAGCACACACAATGTGCCGATAAGTCCAAGCTCTTCAGCGATATTGGCGAAAATATAGTCGGTGTGCGGCTCCGGCAGGTAGAACAGCTTCTGCCGCCCTTCCATATACCCAACCCCGTGGAAGCCGCCGGTCCCCACCGCGATCAGCGACTGAATGATATGGAAGCCCTTGCCGAGCGGGTCTGCATCCGGGTTCAGAAACGCGAAAATCCGGTCCCGCCGAAATTTTACCCGGAACAGCAAAAAGTACAGCGGCACCACCGAAGCAAGCGCCGCATACCCCAGGTACTTGAAGTTCATCCCCGCCAGGTACAGCAGCAGCGCCGTAACCGCCGCGCAAACCAGCGCCGTGCCCAGGTCCGGCTCCTTGACGATGAGCAGGATAAACAGGAGGCTCGGCACAGCCGCCGGCAAAATCGTCTCCCGCAAATTTTCCATGCTGCCCATGCGGCTTTGCAGCCACCACGCCAGGAACAGCACCAGCGACGGCTTGGCCAGCTCCGACGGCTGAAACTGCATTGGCCCTACCTTGATCCACCGGTGCGCCCCATGCGAATCATGTCCGAAAAAAGCCGCGATCAGCAAGATGATCGTGACGCCGATAGCCGGAAACACCACGGAAGGATTATTCAGTTTGCGGTAGTCCACATGCATGAAAAGCCACATCGCCGCCAGCCCGGCCAGCGCCCACACTGCCTGCCGAACCACAAAGTGGTACGCCGAACCGTACCGTGCACTGGCCATGACCGCCGATGCTGAAAAGATCGTCACCAGGCCCGCGACCACCAGTAGCAGCGTGGTGCAGAAAATCCACTTATCAACGCCGACCCGCTTCGCCATCGTTCTATCCAACCCCTAAAAGCACAGTGAACGTCATGTAAGAGGACCATGTCATCCTCAGCACAGCGTAATCAAATCCAGTGTCATCCTGGGCGTAGCCGAAGGACCTGCTTTCCTCCACCCCTCCAAACCGTGTCATCCTGAGCGTAGCCGAAGGACCTGCTTTGCCCTAAGCGCCCCGGCTCAACAACTGCCGCGTAGCCGCCAGCGCATGCACAAGCTGCTTGAACCGCTCACCGCGCTCCTCATAATTGCTGAACTGGTCAAACGAAGAACAAGCCGGTGCCAGCAGAACCGTATCGCCCGGCACAGCCGCCGACGCAGCCTGCTCGACAGCCACCTCAAGCGTACCCGCACGGCGCACCGGCACCGCGCCAGGCCCTGTCAAATCGCCGGACGAGTACAAATGCGACTCGATCTTTTCAGCCGCCGCGCCGATGGTATACACCCCGCGCACCCGCCCGGCAAACAGCGTCCGCAGCACCCGGTAGTTCGAATCCTTGTCCTTGCCGCCCAAAATCAAGTGAACGCCGCCCTCGAACGAGGCAATCGCCTTGGCCGCAGCATCCACATTGGTAGCCTTCGAGTCATTAAAGTAGTCCACCCCGGCTATCTGTGCCACAAACTCCAACCGGTGCTCCACTGCCTGGAACCTGGCAACCGCTTCGTGGATCACCTCAGCCGCAACCCCCGCGAGCCGCGCCGCAGTCACCGCAGCCAGCACGTTCTCCAAGTTGTGCACACCTTTAAGTCCAATAGCCGAGACCGGCAAAATCGGCTCAGCCGCCAGCTGCTCCGACCTGCGAAACATCACCGCGCCCCCATGCACAAAGGCCCCTTGCCGCACCACCCGCGTCCGGCTGAACCAGAACACCTGCGGCCCAAGACCGGACTGGACCCGAACCGCCGCCCGAGCAGCCACTTCGTCATCCGCGTTCAGCACCAGGAAATCATCAGCCGTTTGGTTCTGAAAAATCCGTTCCTTCGCCTCACGGTAGCTGTCGAACGACCCATGCCGGTCCAGGTGATCCGGCGTGATGTTGAGCAGCACGGCAATATCCGGCCGAAAAGCATCAATGGTTTCCAACTGAAACGACGAGAGTTCCAGCACATTCCACCCATCCGCCTTCGACTCGTCCGCAAGCGCAACAACTGGAACACCGATGTTGCCGCCGATCAAAGTCGGCGCACCGGAAGCCTTGAGAATCGCCCCGCAAAGGCTGGTCGTAGTAGTCTTCCCGTTCGACCCGGTAATAGCCAGCGTGCGGCCTTTCAGGAAGCTGGTCGCCAGCTCCACCTCACCCAGAATGGTCTGCCCAAACGCGCGTACCTGCCGGATCTCCGGCGTATCCATCGGAACACCTGGGCTCACCACCAGAAAATCTTGCCGCCGAAACGTAAGCAGCCCATGCCCCCCCGCCTCAACCGCGATGCCCTCTTCCAGCAGCATGGGAATTTCCTTTTCAAGAGCCTCCGCGCTGCGTATATCAGACACAGTAACCTGCGCCCCATGCCGCCGCAGAAACAGCGCCGCTGCCAGGCCCGACCGGCCCAGGCCCACCACCAGCACGCGTTTGCCTTTCAACTCCATCTGTTTCCACTCACTCTTTGTACTGCGCCTTCTAACTGCCGTCATGCTTACGCTGCAAATCCTCATACTTTTGCTGGAGCAGTGCAAAGTCAATCTTCAGACTCAAGCGATTCTCAGATGCCTTGATCGCAGCTAGCAAGCGCGTTTCCATTTCAGGCAGTGCTTTCCTTAACGCCTGCCCAGTTCCGTCAATGCTCTTCAAATCGGGTGATACAAGATCCTGAACGACCTGCCTCATATCCGCGAGACCACCCATGCTGCTACTGCCCTTACCACCGATTGTCCCACGCAGCCTCTACCGGATGGAAGCTCACCGCAGCTTCAGCGTAGTCAGCGCGAACAGCGCAAACACCAGCGCCCCAATCCAGAACCGCGCAATCACCTTCGACTCCGACCACCCCTGCAACTCAAAATGGTGGTGCAGCGGTGCCATCTTGAAAATCCGCTTCTTCCTCAATTTGTACGAGCCCACCTGCAAAATCACCGAAGCCGCCTCCAGCACAAAGATCCCCCCGATAAACGGCAGCAGCAGCTCCTGCTTGATCACCACCGCGACAGTTCCAATGGCCCCGCCCAGCGCCAGCGACCCCACATCGCCCATAAACACCTCGGCCGGGTGCGCGTTGTACCAAAGGAACCCGATAGAAGCCCCAACCATGGCCCCGCAAAAGATGGTCAACTCACTTACCATGGGCATCCGCTGCAGCTCCAGATAGTCCGCAAACACCACATGCCCGCTCACATAGGTCAGCACCGTCAACGCCGCCGCGGCAATGATGGTGCAGCCGATCGCCAGCCCATCCAGCCCGTCCGTTAAATTGACGGCATTACTCGACCCCACAATCACCAGCACAATAAACAGGATGAACGGCAGAAACGCCAGCAGGTGCAAATGCGGCACCCCAACCAGCGCATGAATGCTCAGCGCCGGGTGAAAACGTTTCAAAAACGGCACCACCAGCTGCGTCGAGTAGCTGCCCCGCGTCTGCATTGACACCAGCGACACCGCCACCCCGGTACTGACCAGGATCTGAAACCCCATCTTGGCCCGCGAGGTAAGCCCCAGGTTGCGCCGGTGCACCACCTTTATATAGTCATCCGCGAACCCAATCGCCCCAAACCCGAACGTCGACAGCATCACCAGCCAGATAAACGGGTTCGACAAGTCAGCCCACAGCAGCGTAGGCAGCAGGATGGCAATGCAGATCAGCACTCCGCCCATGGTCGGCGTCCCCGCCTTTTTTTGGTGCCCCTGCGGCCCATCCTCGCGGATGTACTGCCCGATCTGGAACTCGCGCAGCTTCTCAATCACAAACGGCCCGATGAACAGCGTAATCAGCAGCGCCGTCAG
This sequence comes from uncultured Acidobacteriaceae bacterium, assembly GCA_964236655.1. GTDB lineage: Bacteria > Acidobacteriota > Terriglobia > Terriglobales > Acidobacteriaceae > EB88. Next base: position 10,069 of record CAXSFX010000023.1, read on the forward strand.
CGAAGCAAACGCCGTGCGAAACGTAAGATACCGAAAAATCCGAAACGGCGAAAAGTACGGAAACAGCTTTTGGTACAGCAGCCAGTAAAGCAAGGGGTCTCCAACAGGTACAGCGTGCGAGTCCAGCTTACAGGCGCTCGGCATTGCTTTTTACAAGAATGGTGCTTTCGATGACGAGAGTGCCTGGTTCGCCACGCTAAATGGCCTTGCTTGCCGATGCCGATGCTAGGAGAAGTGCCACAGCAGCATGTTCTAAAGTCTCAAAAGCAGAAACAGGGTGAGTGTCATGGAAAGCGTAAAAAACCGTGCCATCCTGAGCGAAGCTTCCCCAGAAAGCGTAGTCGAAGAACCTGCTCTTGCCCCGCTTCCCCACCCCACCCCATTTCCGTTCTAACCATCCCGGCAAAGCGGATGCGCCGTAACCAGTGAGACTTTTTCAAAACCGAGACGCTCATACAGCCCTATAGCCCGAGTATTCGTAGCCTTTACATGAAGAAAGCTACCCAGACCCGCGCTGTAGTGCACACGCAGAAGCTGCCGTATAAGTTGTGCGGCATACCCCCGGCCCACATGCGCCGGATGGGTACACACGCCGCTGATCTCCCGAAAGCCGGGGAGCGCCGCACGCTCTCCCGCCATGGCGACCAGCTTGCCGTCCACGTGGATGCCGAAGTACATGCCCAGCACATAACTTCTCAAGCGGTAGAAGCCCGGCGGCGCTGCTTCGGCAAGTGCCATCATGGCAGGCGCGTCAGCAGCATCCAGCGCCCGGATCGCAAGGCCAGGCGGTAAAGTGGTCAAAGTATCTTCAACGAGCCGCATGGGAAAGTGCATCTGCCAAGCCTCCAGCGCACTTCCGCAAACAAGGTTTCTAAATTCTTGGTGCAAATCTCCTTCGACATACACGGTCTCACCGGGCACAAGCAACTCGCGCAATGCCCGGGCACTTTCCGCCGTGGCACGCGGGATAGCAGCAAACGGAATCACATCCGCCGGGTAGCGCCGTGCAAGCTCCGAACCGATAGAAAACGAAGCATGTTCCGTCTCAAGCGCCTGCCAAAATGAGTTCTCAATTACCCTGTGCATAGGTCAGCATAAGCCCGCAGGCGACCGCGTAGGCCCTGAGCTGCGATCTGACGGATGGGAACTATCCTCAGCGCAATGAGGGTCATCCGAAGCGAAGGATCTGCTTCTGTCCTGTTTCCCTCGACCCCGTTTAATAACTTTACGCACGGATCCGTAAGCACCGTCAGCGAAGCAAACGCTATGCGAAATGATCGCCCAAATGTTCAAAGATGTCGCAACGTTTAACTGTCCGCAGCTTGGCAGGACATGATGATTTGGTATGCCAGGCGCAAGGCGCCATGCACCCTTCGCAATGGCGGATTGGGCCGCCATTGTCCGTCTGGACGTTGCCACGCAATGTAAACTCCAGCCGTGAGCCTGTCAGTAGCGCCGAACTGGGGAGCCGCTTGCACTTTGTCTAATGCACGGCCAAATGCACCTAGGAACCAGGTATCAAGGTTGGTGGCACCGGGTAAGCTATGGACGACTGCAAGAATGCGTGGGCGTTTTCCCCACAACGGACGCACCCACTCGGCTAACTCATCCTGCTGGCTTGGATCGAATGCCTCGCCGACCTCGTCGAACTCCAATATCATTATGGGATTGCCTGTAGCGGTTACACGCGCCCTTGGGCCACGGTGGAAGCGTCCTGGTACAGGGTCGGACCCTGGACCTGCCAGAACCGGGGCACCTCCGAACAGGCGTCGTATCCTGCCCTCCACACCGCTGTAACTAGCCATCTCCTGAGCCAGCAACTGGTGCATGGCAATTGTCGGCCCATCAGTGTCATGTTGGGTCATCACCGCCACCCAACCAAGTGCGCTTCCGTTACCGTTGAAGTGCAACTTGGCGATCTCTGATGAGGCAATTTCCTCGCCGGTCTCAAACACGCTTGCCATAAGGCACCCCTTTGCCATGATCTACAGAAATGTCGGGCACCTGGAGCAGCTTGAGCCGCCCTCGTCAAGCTTTCGTCTGCCCGATGCCCTTTGACGCCGCACGTTCCTGGTCGAATGGCAGGCATTCAGGCTCTTATATAACATCAGTCAAAGTAACATGGAAGTCGCCTGGACCCGCAACAAGTCTTCCTTAATCTAACTCTGAAAGCATGGCAATTCCCCTAGGCACATCTTAAGAACATGACTGGACGTTCACAGCTCTGCCGGGTGGCGCTCTTTATCGAGGTGCTCGTAGCTCGATGCTATAGCCATTAGGTGGGTAGAACAATTTGGGGTCTGGTTCAGTAAGCTGGATGTTTTTCAGGCCCGTGTACCCGTCCTTCTCGTCACCTTGTCGAACAATTTCTCGAAGCTCCGAGGAATACCAGGTTTCGCTGGACGAGTGCTTCGTCTGACCCTGGTTGTCGGGATAATTGTTAGTCACACGCAGGCGGCTGATTGTAATACCGCCGACTTTCATGGGCGCGAGATGCTCAACCTCGGTAGTGTTGTCCCCATTATGGCTAATTCCGTCAGGACTAGCCTCCATGACAAGCTTCATGATATCTACATCCTGGTAAAGCAATGTCTGTGGGCGACACGTAACGCTCGCAACGCGCCTGTCGGGTGGCATCTCCACATCCGTCATAGGCTGCGTCCACTCGAAGTCACAGTGGGATACAGGGTCAGAGACGACCACAGTCTTTGTCTTCACCTCTTGTTCTCCCAACGTAAAACCGCCGCTCTCTGAGTCACTCCGCGTCCGTCCAAAGCGATCACGTGCTTGGAAACTATCGCTTTGCTGTCCTAAAGTATCGTCGGTTTGAGGTGTAATCGGTCCTGACATGGCTGTGTACGGGTGATCTGTGACAGGTGCAAACACAACATCCGTTCCCTCACCCCCGCGCGGATACCACTTTGCGGGAAAGCGGTCGGAAGGGGGAGGCGCTAGATGCAGTTTTTCCGGTGTATCCGGTACTTCCAGCTCTTGAGCACGCACCGAACAACTCACGATCAGCAGCATGTAGGCAAGTCGGCGCATGGCAGCCAAAAGCATGAAACATCATAGCCCGCGGTGCATGAAATCCAACAGGCTTGCTCAATGGATGAGATTGCTCCTAAAAACGCGCTCCTCGCCGGTTAGGTACCGCCTCGAAGATTGCAAATATGAGCATCCATCTCAAAGTCAAACCTTAAATAACAAAGCAGTCTTTCACGCGGGCACCTTATCCTTGCGTGGGCGTCCGCCCTTCGCACCGTTCGCGCGCGAAGCCTGCTGCTTACGCTCGGATTTGGACGCACCTCCTTGTGCCCCCAACTGCGCCATCCATCGCTTATTCCCGTACAGGCCGTCGATCAGCGACGGAACATAGAAATCAGCATCGAGATCGGGAAACCCGAAGCCATAACCGCGTCCATGCAACTCGTAGTTGCCAAGCTGCTCGGGCGTCGCGTTTTCCAGGCCTTGGAGGTTTTCTACAGGAATTGCAAGCCGGAGTTTACTGCTGAGATGGACGACGAGAATATGCGGAGCTTCCAGATACTCAATTTTGACCGCATAAGGATCTGGGACATGCTCCGCTTCATAAAGGTGAAGACGCTTAAGGGCAGCTTCAATCTCAGCGTCGGTCGTCACAACGGGGTGCTTAGGATCAGGCATGATTTTCATCCCAGAGAGTTACGAGATCGTTGAAGTTCTCCGAGGCGGCGTCAAGGACCTGCTTTACATCGGAGCGACGAGCACTGTTTGGGCGCACATTGTCCCTGCGCTCTGCCAAGGCAACGGTACCGTCGATACGAAGGTCTACAATCGCTTCCGTCTCTGCATAAAAACCGTGAACGTGACGCGGTGATCATCCGGATATGCCTTGAACCACACCCCATGGATGCGCTTTGTTCTCACATCTTAGTCATAACCCAAGCGTTTAGGAAAACAGTGATCTTTTCAAACTGACATGAACTGCACCCTCAAAAGGTTGGGTATTTAACATCTTGCTTTGAGATATGGGTTCCACCACTCTCACCCTAACCCCTCCAGCGCCCGCTCCAGCCTCACCCCACGCGACCCCTTCAACAACACCGCATCCCCAGCCCGCAGCTCCCGCCCCAGCCAAGCCCCCGCCTCTTCCGCAGTATGGAGAAACAAAGCAGGAGTCCCAGCCTTCGCCGCCGCCTCGGCCAGCGCCAGCGCCGCCCCCTGCACCCCAATCACCCAGTCCGCCCCCGCAAGCGCCGCCTGCTCCCCGCACGCAGCATGCAGCGCCCCGGTCTCATCCCCAAGCTCCAGCATCTCCCCGGCAATCACGATATGCCGCCCCGCGGGCAGCTGCATCAACGTATGAATCATCGCGGAAAGCGCCGCCGGGTTCGAGTTATAGCAATCATCAATCAACAATGCCCCCCGGACATGCAGCAGCCCCCCACGCTTGTCCCCAGGCGTTAATGTAGCCAGCGCCGCCGCCCCTGATTCAAGCGAAACACCCGCCTCTACCCCAACCGCCAGCGCCAGCAGCGCATTGCTCGCATTATGCGCGCCAAGCAGTTGCAGGTGAAGCTCAGCCGACTCCGCCCCTGCCCAAACCTGCATCCGCAAACCGTCAGCACCAAGCTCCTCGACAGCTGTAGCCCGCACCTGCGCCTTGTCTTGCAATCCGGCCAGAACGCTGCGGCCCTTGAAAGTCAACGCAAACGCAGCAACACGCGCATCATCCGCGTTCAAAAACGCAACGCCCGTCTCAGGCGATAGCGCATCGATCAGCTCGCGCTTGGCCAGTGCCACCCCCTCAATCCCGTCAGCAAAGTTCTGCGTATGCGCGGCCCCCACATTGGTCACAACACCCCAGTCCGGCTTGGCAAGCGAAGCCAGCAGCGCAATCTCACCCGCATTCGACATACCCATCTCAATCACCGCATACGCATGCTCCGGCTCCAGTCGCAGCAGTTGCAGCGGCACCCCAAAGTGGTTGTTCAGGTTCCCCGCCGACTTGAGCACAGACTTGAGTACAGGCCCAATCACACCTGGCCCATCCGGGCGTCCGTTCCCCTCTCGCGCCTCAAGCACCGCCGCCACCATCTCCTTGGTAGTCGTCTTGCCCGCACTCCCGGTAAGCCCAATCAACGTGCCATGCCAATGCTGCCGCACCGCCGCGCCCAACCGCTGCAATGCCATCAGCGGATCATCGACAGCAATGCACGGCCCCGCCTCCATAGCCTCACGGAGCTTCCCCCGCGCAACAACAGCCGCAACTGCACCATTTGCTATCGCAGCAGGTACAAATGCATGCGCGTCATACCGCTCACCTGAGACAGCAAAAAACAACTCCCCCGCCGCAAGCGTCCTCGTATCAATCGAGTAGCCGCCCGCAACCGCATCCGCAGCCCCATGCAACTCCCCACCCATCCACTCCGCGCAAGTACTCAGCTTAAGCTTCACCGCGTATGCCCTCGATAGCCCAACACCCCATGCCTTCCTAAAAGGGTGTGCAAAGTCCATTTGCCCCACATCTTGTATTTAATACGCAGAAAAACCACACAAATCTTTCCAAAAGGGTCATCTTTCTAAAAGGTCACGTCTTTAAAAAGGTCATTTTTCTAAATGGTCATGTCTCTAAAAAGGGTCACGTCTTTAAAGGTCATCTTTCTAAACGGTCATGTCTCTATAAAACGTCATGTCTTTAAAGAATCATCTTTCTAAATGGTCATGTCTCTATAAAGGGTCATGTCTTTAAAGCGTCATCTTTCTAAACGGTCATGTCTCTATAAGGGTCATGTCTTTAAAGGTTCATGTCTTTAAAGGTTCATCTTTCCAAACGGTCATGTCTCTAAAAAGGGTCATCCTGAGCGCAGCGAAGGATCTGCTTTTACCTCGCCCTACATTGAACCTCGCCAAAAACCCTGCACACGCCCTTAAAGCAAAAGCAAATCACCGCGCCCCACCCGTATACCCCAACTTCCCCAACCCCTGTTCCGCAACAAGCACATCGTCAAACGGCACCTGCTCCAACCCGGATTTCCCCCCAACCGTCTGCGTCTTCTCATGCCCCTTGCCCGCGATCAGCACCACATCACTCTCCCGCGCCTCCCCCAGCACCAATCGAATCGCCGCCGCACGATCCCCCTCCACCAAATACCGCACCCCACTCGCCTTCAGCCCAGGCACCACATCCTCAAGAATCGCCTGCGGCTCCTCGCTACGCGGATTATCACTGGTCAGCACGCAAAAATCGCTCCCCTCCCCCGCAGCAGCGCCCATCAGCGGTCGCTTCGCACGATCCCGATCCCCACCGCACCCAAACAGCGTCAGCACACGCCCCCGCTCCCCCGCAAACTCCCGCGCCACCGCAAGCAGGTTCCGCAGCGCATCCGCGGTATGCGCATAGTCCACCACAACCGTAAACGGCTGCCCCCGATCCACCGTCTGGAACCGCCCCGGCACATGCCCAAGCGCCGCCGCCCCTTCCACCACCTGCGCCAGTGAAACCCCGCGCGCCAGCGCCGCCGCTGCCGCCGTCAGCATGTTCTGCACATTCACCCGCCCCGTCAGCCGCGACACAATCTCCGCCGCCCCGTACGGGGTGCTCAACTCAAACCGCATCCCCGCCGGGGTCAACTGCACCTCATCCGCCCGAAACGCCCCCACCCCCACCCCGCACGAGTACAACTCCGCCCCCGCCTCCCTCGCGCTGAACGCCAGCTCCAGCCCGCGATCATCCTCCACATTAATCACCGCCACCCTCGGCGGCACCCCATTCCCCCCATCGAACAGCCCGCGCTTGGCCGCGTAATACTTCGCTATCGTCCCGTGATAATCCAGGTGATCCTGCGTCAGGTTCGTAAACACCGCCACGTCAAACGGCAGCCCGTACACGCGCCCCTGCTCCAGCGCATGTGAGCTCACCTCCATCACCGCTTCGGTCGCCCCCAGCGCCGCCCCCTCGGCAAACAGCTGCAGCAGGTCCCGGCTCTCAGGCGTCGTATGCGGCGAGGGCCGCACCTCGTGCGCTACCCGGTACTCGATAGTCCCCACCAGCACCGTCGCCCGCCCCCCGGCCCGCAGCATCGCATCCAGCAGAAACGCGGTTGTGGTCTTCCCGTTCGTCCCGGTAATCCCGGTTAGCCCCAGCAGATCCTCCGGATGGTTGTACAAGTTGGCACTCAGCGCCGCCAGCGCCCGCCGCCCATGGGCAACAAGCACCACCGGCAATCGCGGATGTGCCTCACTCACAGCCGCAAACGCCCCCTCCGCATCCACCACCACAGCAACCGCGCCCGCCCGCACCGCCTCCGCAACGTACTGCGAACCATCGGCAGTCCCGCCCCGCATGGCCACAAACAGCGCACCCTTCCTCACCGCCCGCGAGTCAAACTCAACCGAGCGCACCTCCACCGACTGCGGCCCAGCCTGCCGCGTCACCGTCACGTTCTGCAAAATCTGTTCAAGCCGCATCGCTCTCCAACTTTATCAAAATCGACTTTTGAACAACCTGCTAGAGTCATAAAACTCCGGCTACATTAAATTATTAGCTACTTCAAAGGAGGCGCAGATGGAAAAACTCAAATCAACTCAGTGGCCGCGCCGAACGGGCGCTATAGAATTTGAGCCGGTTTAGTGGATCCAGCACGAAGGTAGAGGTTAAGTTAGTAAGCGAGTTGGTAAGCCGGCTTAAGTTGCCTGCTGGCCGTGCATGAGCCCGTTGCAATAGCTGAGGACGAAGCAAAACTTATAATGGTCCATCCTCATGCGAATTATTGTCAGCCCAATGCCGTTACAAAGGTTTTCCAAAACGCCCTTCAAGATGAGAAACCAATCGATCAAAAAGGATGGGTAATTCAGTCAAGGAATATCGATCGCCATTGGTTCGCGTTTCTAGAGGAAACATCTTGATGAGACCGATTCGGGTCTCAACGTCATATTCTCCCAGTATGTCATCGAGCAGTAAGTAACCAATTTGCTTCAAATCAATATCTTTATCATCAAAGTCTTGGATAAACAGATAAACACCTACCATCATTCCGTTGTCAAGCAATGAAAATAGAACATCTTTCGGATTAATGCACCTACCTCGAAATTTCACTACGTTAGACGGCATACGACGAGGGCGAAAAGCTGTTACACGCCATCTTTCAAAAATGGGCGCAGTATTCACCATAGAAACAACGACGGGAAACGCGCGCTGCATACCACCGGCACTGATGACAAACTCCCTCCGTGCCTCCTTTGGGCCAAATTCAAAGGTGAGGTCAGGATCAACTTTTTGCAACTCAGTTGCAACTTGATTAAAAAGTCTTTCTTGATCGACTTCAAAGGTAAATAGCTCTTTGTCATGTTGGGTAAACCAGTTCCAAAATTCTTCTCGAGTAGTCATTGAAATGACAATGCCCTTTCCCTGACTCTTCCAACATACTCATCGTAGTAAAGTGCTGATTTTCGTACCTACCTACTTTTATCATGGGAACTTAATTAGCATTTCCAGTATTCCTTCGAGTGTTGTTGACGACTCATTCTCGCAAGCACTACAGTACACCGGCCTGTTTAAATTTGTCGGGCTTATACCGTTAATCGCATTGCCCGAGGTACCCCCTGTAATTGTGCGTCTCTATTTTGTTCGATGAGTTGCTGTTCACTCTCCCATGTTGCGTTTGGAAAAGGAGTGATCAACTTACCGCGAAAACCGCACCGCAATTTCAGTCCCCGCAGGCACCCGCGTCCCCGCCGCCGGGGCCTGCGCCCGCGCCAGCCCACTCCCCACCACCTGCACGCCCAACCCCACCGCACCCGCTCGCTCGGTCGCCGCCCGCACCGTCGCCCCTGCAAAATCCGGCACCGCCACATCATGCCCCGCAGCCACGGTAACCGAGCCGTCCGCCTTCCCCATCTTCCCCGGCGACGAGGCCCCGCCCGCCACCGCTGCAACGTCCTGCCCTGGAGCCGGAGCCGCGCTCGCACTTTGCCCTGCCTGCACCGGCACACGCACAGCCGTTTCCACCGGAGCCGCCGCAGCAGGCACACCCGCCCTCGCCGCCTGCTCCTCTGCCGAACCGCCGCCCCCCGCCACCGCCACCTCACCCCGGCGCAGTGGATCATCCGCCGGCAGGTTGTTCACCTCCGCAAACAGCGCAGCCAAATCCCCCACCGGCTCCGACACATCCTCCCGCACACCCCCCGCATTCTTCGCAATCTCCTTCGCCGTCTTCAACGGCTCATCGTGCGGCACCCCCAGGTATTCGAGCACCTGCTGCCCCAGTTCCTGAAACAGCGGCGCACTAGCCTGCGCACCATGATGCCCCCCCTCGGTCGGCGAATCCATAATCACCGCGATCGTCACAGCCGGGTGATCCACAGGCGCAAACCCCACAAACGAGGCAATGTACTTGGTCTTCGAATAGGTGTGCGTGCGTATGTCGATCTTCTGGGCAGTCCCGGTCTTACCGCCTGCGCTATAGCCGTTCAGCTGCGCCGCCTTGCCGGTGCCGTTCACTACCACGCCTTCCATCAACTTCCGCATCTGCCCCGCGGTCAGCGTCGCAATCACCCGGTGCGCGCCTGCTGGCATAGGTTCCGGCAGCTCGGCACCCAAAGCCGGGGGATGAAACGTCATAGGCTGCAGCCCGGGGTTTCCGCGCGCCATATCCGTCGAGCGCAACACAATATGCGGCGGCAGGTACACGCCCCCATTTGCAATTGTCGAGGCCATCGTCACCAGCTGGATCGGCGTCACCGCCACTTCCTGCCCCATCGGTATCGACCCAATCGTCGTCGGCTGCCACCGCTCCGGCGGCTTCAGCAGCCCGCGCGTCTCCCCCGGCAGCTCCAGCCCGCTCCGTTGCCCAAACCCGAACGCATGAATATAGCTGTAGAACGTATCCTTGCCCATCCGCTCCGCCAGCTTGATCGCCGCCACGTCGCTTGACTCCGCCAATGCCTGCGCGATCGTCAACACACCGTTGTAGTGGTCGTCATGCACCGTGCGCCCGGCCACGACAATCTTGCCGCCCTCGCAATCAATCTTCTGCTCAGGCGTGGTCACATGCTGGTCCAGCGCGGCAGAGTACGTCACCAGCTTGAACGTAGACCCCGGCTCATACACATCGCTTACCGCATGGTCCCGCAGCAGCTCGCTCGATGTGTGCTTGAAGTCGTTCGGGTTGAACGTCGGCCGAATGGCCAGCGCCAGTATCTGTCCCGTATGCGGGTCCTGCACCACCACGGTCCCGTTCAGCGGCTTCACCCGCTTCATCGCATGGTCCAGCGCCTGCTCCGCCATAAACTGGATATTCGCGTCCAGCGTCAGCACCATGTTCGTGCCCGGCTCCGGATCGCGCTCGCTCGATGCCAGCACATGCCGCCGCGCATCAAGCGCCGTCAGCATCCGCCCCGGCTCCCCATGCAGCTGATGGTCAAACTTCTGCTCCACCCCGCCCAGGCCGTTCTCGTCCACGCCCACGTAGCCCAGCACCTGCGCGGCAATGTCGTTCTCCGGGTAAAACCGCTTGAACTCCTTCTGAAAGTACACGCCCTTCAACTTCAGCCCGCGCACCGCCGCAATCACCTGCGGGTCCTGCTTGCGCGCAATCCACGTAAAGTAGCGCGAGCTGTCAATCCGCTTCAGGATTTCGCCCGCCGTCGTGAACGTATCGGCCGGGTCAGTGTGCAGCACCCGCGCCAGCTCCTGCGCCAGCTCCGCCCGCTGCGCCTGCGGAATCTCCCCCGGCACGGTGTAAATCGAATCCACAGAAACCGTCATCGCCAGCTCATGCAGGTTGCGGTCGTACAAAATACCCCGGTGCGGCGCAACCTGGAACGTACGCTGCTGCTGCGTAGCCGCCCGCGCCACCCATTCCGGGCTCTTGATCACCTGCAGCCACACCAGCCGCCCGCCGATTAGCCCCGCCCAAAATAGAAAAAAAGCCGCTACCCAAAACACCCTCGCCCGCCGCATCGGCGTGGCAATGGCGGAGCTCTGGCGCGGCGCGCTTACAAACGAAAACGGCTTCATGGGTTTGATCTACGAAGCCTCTGCATGCATGTTCTTTGGCGTAGAGCCGATCGCAATCTTCCCAGGCCGTACAACAACTTTACTTGTTTTCCGGAAAAATGCCGTTCCTGCATCCGCATCCTTCGTCACAGGAAGCGTAATGCAAGCGAGGTAGTAAACAGTAGACGGTAAACAATGGCCGCATTGCAGGCAAGGCTTTTGCCGGTACGTCTCTCCTAAACTCGATCCTCCATGCGCATACCGACACGTATGCAGAAGAACCCCGCTTTGAGTGATGCTGATTGGGTCCGCCCCCTGGAAGGCAAACGACCGGCTAGGTGACTAAAGGACCCTTTCTTGCCACGAATCCTTGCAATACCCCTTTATCTTTCCGGTACCGGGCCGATAAGCTGGATAGTAACCACTGCGAGAATGCATATGACATACCCCGAGGCTGAACATCGTAGATTAGAGGCTGTTCGCAGCACCGGACTTCTCGACACCAAGCCCGAACAAGCCTACGACGACCTGGTGCAACTGGCGGCTTGCATCTGCCAGGTACCGATCAGCCTGGTCACTTTAGTGGATGAGCATCGCCTGTGGTTAAAGGCCAAGGTGGGTGTACCGATTTCAGAAGTACCGCGCAACTTCTCCTTTTGCTCGTACACCATCCAGCACGACGATCTCTTCGTCATACCCGATACGCTGCAAGATCCGCGGTATGCCACCAATATCTCTGTCACCGGCGCTCCTTCCATTCGCTTCTACGCCGGATACCCCCTCAGCAACAGCAACGGAGAAAAGCTGGGCAGCCTCTGCGTTGTCGATTGTGTGCCCCGAGAATTGAATAGCGATCAGCAGACGGCCATGCAAGTACTCGGCCGCCAGGTCATGGTGCAGATGGAGTTGAAGCAACGGCTCGAAGCGCTTCACATCACCCTGCAGCAAAAGCACCTCGCCGAAGTTGCGCTGCAGTCTTCGCAGCGGATGCTTGAATCCGCGAATACACAACTGCTTCAGCAATCGCTTACAGATCCCCTGACCCGCCTGGATAACCGCCGAGCCTTTGAAATTGCCTTGGATCGTGAATTCCATCGTAGCCGTCGCAGCAAGGCCCCACTCTCGCTGCTCATGCTTGATATCGATTTCTTCAAGTCTTTCAACGACACCTACGGCCACGTGCAGGGAGATGAAGTTCTCCGCCGGATTGGCTCTCTCATACATGCCTGCTCGCGCGAAAGCGACATAACCGCACGCTACGGTGGAGAAGAATTCGTGATCATCCTTCCCGATACCACCGGCGAGCAGGCCCTGCACCTGGCCGCACGCCTTGGCACTGCCATCTCTACCGATGTGTGGAATCTTCGGCAAATCACCGCCAGCATCGGCATCGCCACTCTCGACGCCGACATGCTGACGCACTACACCCTTGTCAATGCCGCAGACCAGGCGCTCTATCGGGCCAAAAACAGCGGCAAAAACTGCGTCTGCGCCTTCAATCCAGAAAATTCATTCAGCAAACCCGCAGACCACCTACCCAACCTGTCCGCGCTATCCGCACCTTAAAAGAAGGCACTCACAACTAATTTCCTGCTTCCAGACTCATCATCACACGGTGTCATCCTGTAAATTCATCAGGAAACAGTGTCACCAGGAAACAGTGTCACAGTAGAACAGTGTCATCCTGAAATGGTGTCATCCTGAGCGAAGCCGAAGGATCTGCTTTTTCTGCGGGGACCCCACCACACTACCCAAAATTACAAAGAACTCCGCAGAATTACCTCTGCTCCCCGTGCATTCTGCATTCCCCCGCAAACCATAAAGATGCTCCAGTCCGGACAAACACTGAGTAGCGACACAGGGACTACAGCACTCCTTACCCTACAGTCAACAACGCTATCCCCATACTGGCCCCAGCCGGTCGTTCCGGTAACCAAGTCTGCGCCCAACTTGCCATAGGAACAGAGCTTCAGAAGTCACGAGTAGCGTACCCACGAAGACCCAGTAGTTATGGTACGGAGCATTCACCAGCAGGGAGAGCATAACGGCTGCGCTGCCGAGCAGCAGACAAATCCCTAAAGACCTCCAACTCCAGCTGTCTGTGAGAACGGTAATCAGGATTTCGATGAAGAAGCTGGCCAGCCAGGACGCGATAAGTACGCTAAAGACCATATCTGGGCGTCCATCTTCAAGATTCGCCGTGGGAGCTAGGCGCAAGATACCGGCTAAATACTGGCTCATACTTGCGGAAGCAAGTACCACCAAAATGTAGGCCGGAACATATGCAAGCAACGCAATACTGTAGCGAACCGGACGCCGCCGGATTGCCTGCGATCCGTTGCTGATGAAGATTGCGATCAGCAGTGCAAAGGCGAAAAAGAAGCCGCCGCTCAACGCAAGTGAGGTCATCCAGGCGCAACCGAGAAGGAGTGCTGCCAAACCTGCACCAACACCTAAAGCCAGAAACACAACCGGCTGGATGTGTTTGGTCATCATGGATGCAATAGATAAAGGGAAATCTCAGGCTTCGAGCAGTTATGGTTAGCGTCGTTTACAGTTAATTCCATCCACCACTGTAATTACCATCAAACAGGACTTTGCCATACTCAATAAGCAGGGCCTGCTAACGGCTCGCGTCCAGCATCCGTGCTGCCACGTTGAAGTCACTCCCCAGCGCGCCTTTGTCAAGCACTTCAGTACACAACCCACACTATCCGAAGTTTGGCAAAAGAAACCGACGTTACTGTTTCGCTTGCACACCAAAGCCCATCTCATGAAACAGACACTTTTGTACAAGCGCATTTACATCAAAAAACATGCTTAAAACAGCATAAAAACACCGTTTTCGAACATGTTTTACCAGCTTTGTTCAGCACCGACCCATTCAGCAATTTTGCCGCAGTCACCTTAGCCGGAAAACCCATAACTATGTGCCATCCGACTAAGGCCGCCCTGCAATCAGTTTTGACAATACAAAGCGATCAAACACCCGAATCCTGCCGAAATCCCGCTCCGCTACCGCCTCACTCGCAACGGCAGCGCCTCGGCTATCGAAGTCATCCCAACCTCACCGGCCCCATCCGGCCGCACCACTTGCCCCGGCGCAGGCCGCTGCAGCCCCATCCCGCGCGCCATGCGGTCAATGCGCGCCGGATCACTCAACTGCGCCTCACTCAGGCGCAACTCGCGGTTCTGCTCCTGCAATTGGGCTAGCTGCTGCTTCTGCGCTTCCAGGTGGTACCCCACCTGGATCGACATGTAGTGCTGCCAGCCGTAGAACATCACCAGCACAAACAACATCGCCATGGCTCCGGCAAAGGAGCGCATCTCGCGCTTGCGCGCCGGGCATTGCGCCTTCACCAGGCGTGAGTTGTCCATACGTCGCGTAAAAAAGATTTCCGGTGTCGGCCCGCGCCGCGCCCGCTGCTCCGCCATCCAGCGGCTGCTGCTGTTGCCGACCGCGGACTGAATGCTGTCCCGTGCTATTCCGAAAACTTCTGCCAGTGCCTGCGTTGCCATACTGCACCTTCTTGCTGCTCGTTATATCTTGCTTCCCTGGATCTTTTCCTTCCCTGCGACCGGGCCGGGCCGCTGGTAATGGAAGGTGAGGTAGTACGTGGTTGGTCCTATGCGGGCTTGTCTTTTACCTGGTAGTTCCGCAGGACAACCGGGCCCAATCTTGTGTTTATCTCCTGCCGCCGAGAACTTTCGTTGGAGTCTTTGCTGTCTTCAATTTCTCCGCTGCCCTCAGCTTCGCACTGCGGCTTCGCGGGTTTTTGTCAATCTCTTCATCGCTCGCCGTTACCGGTTTGCGGGTCAACACTTCAAACGTTCCTGCATCTTTCCACGCTCGAAGCGCGTCTTTTGCAAGTCGATCTTCAAGCGAGTGAAACGAGATCACTACCAGCCGTCCACCCGGCTTCAGCAGCTTCGGCGCTACATCCAGTAGTGCCTTGATCTCACCCAGCTCGTCATTTACATGAATTCGGAGTGCTTGAAAAGTCCTGGTCGCCGGATGAATCCTGTCACCTTTCATTGGAGGGGCTGCGGCCCGTACCACCCCGGCCAGCTGCGCCGTCGTGTGTATTGGCCGAGCCCTCACAATGGCTCTGGCGATTCTCCGCGACCTCCTTTCCTCTCCGAATTCGTAAATCAGGTTGGCGAGGTCGTTTTCGTCCGCCTGATTTACCACTTGTTCGGCGGTAAGCTCTCCGTGCGTGTTCATCCGCATATCGAGAGGGCCGTCCGCCTGAAAGCTGAAACCGCGATGCGCCTGGTCCAGGTGCATGGAACTGGTACCGAAATCCGCCAGGATTCCATCCACCATGCCGGGTTCGACAAACTGGGCCAGTTGGCTGAACTCCGCGCCGTGCAGATTGACGCGCGGCATGGTATCGTTCAGCTCACCCCGTAGCCCATCAAGCCTCTCGGCAGCCAGCTCCAGCGCCTGCGGGTCTCGGTCCAGTCCAATCAACTGCCCTCCCGGTCCCAGCAGCCGGGCTATCCCCATGGCATGCCCGACAAAGCCGAGCGTGCAATCCACATAGCTGCCACCCGGGCGCACCGCTAAATACTCCATCGCTTCATTGAAAAGAACTGGCACATGCCGCTCACTACGTTCCTGCATATGCCCGACCCTCAGGGTCTATACCTCTATATCTCTGTCCAAACCTGAATCCGTCCAAAACCCGAACCCGTCTAAAGCCCGAAACTTGCCAGGACCTGCTGATCTTCCTCGGTCAGCGGATTGGCTTCCATGTTCTGCTTGAAGCTTTCGTGATTCGCCACCTCAAGGTACGTCTGCATACCGAACACGACCACGTCACCGGTTACTTTCGCTTGTTCCCGCAAGATCTGCGGCAACAATACCCTTCCCTGTTCATCCATCCTGCTCATCTGCCCGTAGTAGTTCAGCCTGTCCAGTAACTTCTTCTTTGCCGGGTTAAAGTTCGGAATGGCAGCAAGCTTTTCCTCAAACTTTTCCCATTCCTCCAGCGGATGGATCTCCGCTACCTTGCCGTCCTTGCTGGTGATGTAGACCTGCCCCCGGTACTGCTCATCAATTTGGTGCTTGAACTCCGCAGGCAGCTTCAGCCGCCCTTTTTCGTCAACCCGTGCTGGGTGATTTCCGCGGAACATCGTCCTTCAACTTTCCACAACATCAAAAAAGCCAATACTTCATGCTTACGCCAATCGCCCAGGAACGCAAGAGCACCGGTCCACTTTGTTCCACTTTCGACCACAGACTAGCCTACAAACCCCCATACCGAAACCAGTTTCTTCAAGGGAATTACCACCACCCCGTTACTCAAAAGGGGATATCTGTGAAGCGCCTGTGCAAATCCAGCCTTCATTCGGAATGAAGGAACGCAATTGCGCAATCTTCAGTTCAGTTCGTTTGGGAAATGCGAAGGCCCACTGCCAAGTTGCGAGTGCCGCTCGCGCATACGCCGTTGCAAATATGCAGCCAGATAAAAAACAACTGCAATATTGAGCAGGGTGAAGACAGCCTTGGGCCAGTTCGGTTTGCGCAGGATTTCAAAGAACTCCCAAGGAAGAAACGACGCGGTAACCACAAGCGTGAGGTACTCCGCCCATGGTTTGCCCAGTACCAGGCCCGTTCCTTCCAGTACATCCATGGCCGCATAGCAAAAAATGCCGATGGAAATTTCCCTCAGCCTGTGCGGCGTAATACCGGAGACTTTCTCGATGATGACGCTGATGAAGTGGCTTTCCGGGTCGAAGCGCAGGTCAACAATCCACTTTGTGACAAGCGTCACAAGATCGCGGTGGACCAAACGAAGCGCGCCGAAGCCAAGCGCCACAAACAGGATGGCCTTGATCAGCTTTCCGGCACCGATCAGGATGAGCCAACGATTACCGGGAAATTGAGAATTATGAGGGGGTGTCTGCTCCATACGGGCTGACCGGAACCTGCCCGGCTCTTTCAAGCATACGCAAGGGCGCAAATTTTTTCTTCTTGCCGCCAGAAAGCTGCTCCAAACAGACACAGTGCAATCTGCTTGCGGCAGACGGACAGCTTGAAACAGCAAAGCAGCTTCAGCTCTGTGAATCCGTCCAGGCAGCCTTCGCGTTCCTATTCCGAGTCACAGCAATGTAGTCAAGTATGGATGGGTTGATAGAGAAGTTTTCACAAACCGGCTTCCCTGCCGGGAACGTACGAAAGGTGTTCAATGATCAGGAATAAGGCAATTTTATCTGCAGTACTTGTAACCGCCATGAGCTTTTCCGCGGTTTCTGTCCAGGCCAAGAAAGACCCGGAAGTGGGCGGCGCGGCAATGTTCCCCACGAAAAACATAGTTGAGAACGCAGTGAACTCGAAGGATCACACTACGCTCGTGACCGCCGTAAAGGCAGCCGGCCTGGTCGATACCCTTGAGGGTCCCGGTCCCTTCACAGTATTCGCTCCTACCAACGAGGCTTTTGACAAGCTGCCGGCCGGCACCGTGGATACGCTTACCAAGCCCGAGAATAAGGACCAACTGACCAAAATCCTGACTTACCATGTCGTACCCGGCAAGCTCACTGCCAAGGACCTGATGAAGCTGATCAAGAAGGGCGATGGCAAGGCTGAGCTGAAGACAGTACAAGGCGAGACCCTGACTGCTACCGCACAGGACGGCAAGATTGTGCTCACCGATCAGAAGGGCGGTACCTCAACTGTCACGATCGCGGACGTGATTCAGTCGAATGGTGTCATCCACGTTGTGGATTCAGTCTTGATGCCTAACTAAGCGTTGTGCTGGAAGTGCAAAGAGCGCTCTTGAAGAGGGCGCTCTTTGTTTGTACATCTTCAATGGATGCTTCCGGCAACTTCATTGCATCCCTATACCTGTACGCCACCCCCTGCAGATACGCCGACGAATTTCTTGCGACAAGCAGCTAACCGGCGCGTTCGGCTAACGGCATCCCCGCCATCCTTAAAAGTAAAACGCAAAGCGGGTTCTCGGCACAGTCATCACTGACGCGGGTACCTATACCTTTCCGGCGTCCTGCCAGGCAGGTTCGCCGATGAGCTAAATGGAGAGGCTCAGGTCCGGTCCATCGCTACACGCAAAGTAGCTTCTCAAGCTGCTAACCAGCTTCCCTTAAAGTAAAGCTCGTTGTACTTCACGCCATACCCAGGGGAATGGTGCGCAAACCCCTGCTCGGTTGTGCCAGCAAATCGTGCATGGCATTTGCAGCTAGCGAGCCGGCTTTGGGATCAAGCGGCTGGAGCCAGTGCAGCATGGCAACCTGGTCGAAGTAGACACTGTCTTCAAGCCGGTCTCCGTGGTAAAGGTCGCCTGCGAACAGAGGCTGCTCATCGTCTGCCGCGCATAACATCAGGACAAGGGTGCGGTGGTTAGGTGTTTTCATGGTGATCCCAACTGTAAGACCGCAGGGGTGTAAAGGTGTATCCCCCATTAGCAAAACGCCGCACCGTTGTAACGTGACTTTTGCGGCATATGCCCGAATGCGCCACTGCGGCAACACACCATCTTTCATGTCAGGGAGGTGTTTGCTCTCCCTGTTATCCAGGGTGCAGATGCTTCTTTGCCGCATGAGCAAGGGGATGCGGGAATGCTCTACATTCGCCCCAGGCACCATACTCTGCGCGGTTAGCGCGGACTTCGAAAAGTGCAGAGCGCATGCGGCACAGCTAAAGCTCGGCTTCCAGGCAAGGCCAAAACAAGCGCAGATGCTTTGGCTCTAAAGAAACCTAGCCGACCGCAACGGCCTGGGGGCGGTGCCGGGGTGTCTTATGCAAAATCGGCTGTAGGCGCTCTAAAGCCGCTTCCACCGTTACACCGTAACGCGCACGGAGATCATCAACCTTGCCGTGCTCAATGAAGTTGTCCGGCCAGCCGATGCGCACAACCGGCGTCTCAATTGCGGCTAGCGACAGCTCCTCCAGTACGGCAGAACCGAAACCGCCGGCTAACACATGATCTTCAAATGTGACCACGGCGGAAGCACGTAGGGCATAACGTATAAGCGTAATGCGATCAAGCGGTTTGACGAAGCGCGGGTTGATTACAGCCGCTGAGTAACCCCATGCATTAAGCCGCTCGGCCAGCTCTTGCGCCATGGGCAGCAACGCCCCCAAGCCGAAGATGACGATTTCTTCGCCCTCACGAACTACCTTGGCTGTACCGATGGCAAGCGGCTGCGGCTGCGCCTTGAGCGCGACACCCGGCCCTGCGCCGCGCGGGTAGCGAATCGCGCAAGGCCCGGGGTGCAGCTTGGCGGTCAACAGCATGTCGGCAAGCTCGTCTTCATCCGCGGGCACCATGTGCACGATATTGGGAATAGGCCGCAGATAGGAGATGTCAAACAAGCCATGGTGCGTGGCCCCGTCATCACCGCTCAGGCTGCCACGGTCCATACAGAAAACTACCGGCAGATTTTGCAGGCATACGTCATGAACGATGGGGTCAAAGGCGCGCTGCAAAAATGTGGAGTAGATGGCACAAAACGGCTTGAAGCCCTGTGTCGCCATGCCTGCCGCGAAGATGACTGCGTGCTCTTCGGCAATGCCTACATCAAAGTAGCGTGTGGGATGATGCGGGCGGAAGAGGTCGAGTGCGGTGCCGTTCGGCATGGCCGCCGTAATAGCGACAACTTTCTCATCAGTATCAGCGAGCTTGACGAGTGTGTTGGCAAAAACCTCAGAGTAGGTCGGCTGCCCGCCGGTGTGCGTATGGCCTGTTTCCGGGTCGTAAGGGCCCAGGCCATGAAACTTCTTCTGCCCGTCAAGCGCAGGCTGAAAGCCCCTGCCTTTTTGCGTAATGGCATGCAGCAGCACCGGCCGGTCCTGCTGCTTCAGGAACTCAAAGGTGTCGATGAGCAAGCGGATATTATGGCCGTCCAGCGGGCCGTAGTACACCAGGCCGAACTCCTCAAAAAAGCTTGATGGAAACACCATACCCTTGGCAGCTTCCTCAGCGCGGCGCACAGCCTTTTTCGCAGCCTGGCCGCCGATGCGCTCCACCAGCCGCGTGGCTCCATCGTGCAAGTTGCTCAAGCGCTGGTTGGTCACAATTTTATGCAGATAGCGAGCAAAGGAGCCGACATTGCGGTCTATGGACCACTCATTATCATTAAGCACAACAATGAGGCGCTTGGTCTGTCCGGCGATGTTGTTCAGCGCTTCAAACGAGATGCCATTTGTAAATGCCGCATCGCCGGCCAGCGCAACAATGTGCTCTGTACCGCCCGCAAGGTCGCGGGCCACTGCCATGCCAAGTGCCGCGGAAAGTGCGGTCCCGGCGTGCCCTGCCCCGTAACTGTCATGCTCACTCTCGCTGCGCAGCATAAAGCCGTTAAGCCCGCCGCCTTGGCGAATGGTGTCAAAGCGCGGCTCGCGCCCGGTAAGCAGCTTGTGGATGTAAGACTGGTGGCTCACATCGAAGACGAATTTGTCTTGGGGCGTAGAGAAGACATAGTGCATGGCCAGGGTAAGCTCAACCACACCCAGGTTTGGCCCAAGGTGGCCACCAGTTTTGGATAGAGAAAAGATCAGGCGCTGCCGAATTTCCTGCGCGAGCTCTTCAAGTTCCGGCACCGAAAGCTGCTTGATGTCAGCCGGTGATTGAATAGTGCCAAGTCGAGTCATGCTGCTCCTGGAGCCGGTCTGAGCAATGGCAAAGTGCCCGGAGTCTGGTGCGCCATCGCTTGGGAGATGACCGCCCTTAAAGAGCGATGGGACAAGCACCTAGCCCGCAAACAAGCTTTCGCCTGACTACGGAAGTATACCAGCCGGGTTTGAGAGGCAGTAGCGGTTCTTGTACCCGGTAAACATCCTCCTCTACTTGCGAGCGGCAAGTGTCTCGATCTCGGGCAACTCCGAACCGAAAACACCCTCCCAGCGGGCGATCACCGCCGAAGCCAGGCAATTGCCCGTCACGTTGATGACTGTACGGCCCATGTCCATCAACGCGTCGATACCGAGAATGAGGAAGATGGGACCTTCCGGCAGGTGAAACGTACCGGCTGTAGCCAGCAGCACGACGAGCACAGCACGCGGAACACCCGCCACACCCTTGCTGGTGAGCATCAGCACCAGCAGCATGCCGACCTGCGCGTGCAGCCCCAGGTGCATGCCCGCAGCCTGTGCCACAAACATGGATGCAAGTGCCAGGTACAGCGCAGACCCGGCCAGGTTGAAACTGTACCCGGCAGGGATAACAAAGCCGGTAATGCGTCGCGGCACACCGAAAGCCTCCATGGCCTCCATGGCGCGGGGCAGCGCGGCCTCACTGGTGCTGGTGGCAAACGCGATGGTGGCAGGTTCTGCTACCGCCCGCAAAAAGCCGCGAACGGGTACGCGCGCGATGAGCGCGGCCGGCAACATGGCGAGCAGGGCAAACGCCGCGAGCGCGAGGTACAGCGTGAGCAGCAACCGACCCAGGTTCGCCATGACGCCCACCCCGGCACTTGCAACCGTATAAGCAAGCGCGGCACCCACACCCAGCGGGGCCGCGTACATAACGATGTTCGTAAATGCAAACATGGTCGCGGTCAGCGATTCAACAAGCCGCAGCATGGGGGCGCGGCGCGACTCCGCCACCCGGTTGAGCGCGAGACCGAATATCAGGGCAAAGACAGCAACTTCCAAAATCTGGCCGTCGGCCACGGCTTTCGCGATGTTGTCAGGAAAGACGCGCAGCAGGAACTCCTGCCAGGTGCCCGCGCTTGGCGATGTCACTACCGAGCCTGCATGTGCCTGCACGGTAACGCCGACGCCCGCCTGTGAAATGTTGATGGCAACAAGTCCAATGGCCAGCGCGATGGTGGTCAGCGCTT
>CAXSFX010000024.1:0-30582 GCA_964236655.1 uncultured Acidobacteriaceae bacterium
TGGCTCACCGGGTCCACGCTCCGCAGCAAAGGACGGCGACCTGCGTGAGCTGGATGGTGGCTCCGAAACAGTCGCCCGTGACCCCGCCGATCTCACGCAGGAAAAACCGTGCGCTGAGAGCGGCGATTGCGACCGTGAGCAATGCAGGCGCGATGATGCGGCTGTGCAGCGCAACGGTGCCGATAATGCCGACGAGGAGCGACCCTGAAATCAGGGTTATGTGGGAAGCTTGCTGCGCGAGGCGAGTTCCCAGACCTTCCCCGGCACGCGCCGAAGGCAGCAGACTGAGTGGCAGGCTGGTCCAGCGAGAGAGGGTCTCCGCCGCGATGAGGTAGGCCGGCACGCGCTCCAGCGGCACCGACGAGAGCAGGAGCAGCCGCGCCAGTACCGAGAAGATCAATGCGAGCGCGCCGAAGCTGCCGATGCGGCTGTCGCGCAGGATCAGCAGAATGTGTTCCCGGTCGCGCCCGCCGCCAAAACCGTCCGCGGCATCGGCGAGCGCATCCTCGTGAAGACCGCCTGTCAGCAATGCCAAAGCTACCAGCACCGCAAGTGCCGCAACGAGGCGACTGCAATGCGGCAGGATGAGACTGTGCAGCAGGGCTGCGGCCGCGCCCAGGGCCAGCCCGACAACTGGAAAAAAGACAAGCGAACGCGCGAGCGAGCCAGGCTCGAAGGCCACGCGCGGCATAGGCAGCCGTGTGAGGAATTGAAATGCGACGACAAAATCCCGGGCAAGCCGGCGAAGTTCTGACCATAACTTCATGATCGGTCTCTCTCGGCGGTACTCCGGTCCACACCGGCTGAGCCGAAGGTCGCCATCTCGCTGTAGAGCCGAAGTGCAGATTCCAGGATCGGCAGCGCGAGCACGGCACCGGTTCCCTCACCCAGCCGCATGCCGAGGTTCAGAATAGACTCAAGCCCGAGGTGCCTGAGCAGGATGCGGTGGCCCGGCTCCTCCGATTGATGACCTGCGAAGAGATAGGCGCGGAGGGCAGGCGCGAGGGAGAGGGCGACGGCCGCGGCAGCAGTCGAGATGAAGCCGTCCGCGACCACAGCAAGTCCGCGGCTCGCGCAGCCCAGCATCATGCCGACCATCGCCGCTATCTCAAGGCCACCCAGGCAGCGGAGCAGCTCCAGCGGCTCATACGGTGGATGTGTGCCCGGTTCCGCCCCGTGGCGTAGCAGGACCGCTGTAACGATGCGGCATTTTCGCGCGTACGCTTCGTCATCGAGCCCCGTGCCTCGACCGGTGACAAGCTCGACGGGCCGTCCGGTGAGCGCAGCGGTAAGTGCGCTAGCGGTCGTAGTGTTGCCGATGCCCATCTCGCCTACGGCAATTGCCGTTTCGCCGTGGCTTGCTGCGTGGTCCGCGAGCGACAGCCCTGTTTCAAGTGCTTTGAAAAGCTCCTGCTGCGACATGGCCGGTTCGTGAAGCATGTTGCGGCTGCCGCGTCGTACCTTATGCGACAGCAAATCAGGATGCGAATCGAAATCGCCGTCAACTCCCATATCGACAATGTGCACAGCAACGGCATGCAGGCGTGCCAGCACATTGACGGCAGCGCCTCCGGCCAGAAAATTGAGCACCATCTGCCGGGTAACGCTTGCGGGGTAGGCGCTTACACCTTCAGCCGCAATGCCATGGTCGGCGGCGAAGACATACACCGCCTTGCCGAAGGCTCCTGTAGCATCGCCACCCCGGATCGCAACCAGCTGCGCGGCGAAATCCTCAAGACGACCCAGGCTGCCGAGCGGTTTGGTGAGGCTATCAAGATGCGCGCGCGCAGAAGCCGCAAGCGCCGGGTCTGGAGCGGCGATGCGCCTCAGGGTTTCAGTGAACATAGCAGTGCTCATCAGTCACTTTCTCCCGCACCGTATGGGACGCAAGCATGGACGCCGGAGGGCGGCGTCTCATGAGGCATACCGCCAGCTGACCAAGCTACCGCAGGCGCCACGATTCTCCTCCCAGTGTGATCGTAATCCCGGTACGAAACGTAAACGGCAGCGCCGGGTAGCCGAACGCCTCCTGATAGTGTTCGCTGAGCAGGTTTTGCAGGTGAGCATAGGTAGTCACGCTATGGTTCACCCGGTAGCTCCCGTCCAGCGCCAGCCGCTGGTAGGACCCCAGCAGGTCGCGGTTGGGCAGCAGTAAGCTATTGCCGAAGTTTGCGTCTGAAAGGAAGTCGCTATCGTCGCGTTTGCCGACCAGCGTTCCCGTCAGTGCGCCGTACCACTTCGACTGATTGTAGGCGAGCGAAAAGTAGCCGGACTCCGGCGCGCGCCGGAAAGGCCTAGCCCCATCCAGCGGCGAAAACGCCCCGATCGGCATCGTGCTGAAGTTCGAGCTTGTGTTGAAGCTGCCGCCGCCCAGGTTGTCGCTTGAAAACGACCGCTGCGTTATCGCATCTAAAAAGGTGTAGCCGCCGCGTGCAAATAGATGGCCGGTCAGCTTGGCCTCGGTCTCAAGCTCCAAACCTTGCGCACGAAATGCCTGCGAGTTGACTGCCGCGCCGAACAGCGAGGTGAGATCCCCTTGCGGAACGCCTATCGCCAGCAAACCGCCGTTCGGGATGTACTCGACGCCGTTGGTGAACTCATTATGAAAGTAAGTCGCCCCGATGCGAACCTTCTCGTACCATAGCTCCTGGTCGATGCCGCCGTCGTAGGTTCGCGAGGTTTCCGGTCCGATCGGGTTGACATGGCTTGCCGCGATCATCTGCCCGCCGTCCGGCAGCGCGGCCAACAAATTGAACAGCGAGCTTGTTTGATAAAAGATGCTCGGCTCCTTAATACCCTTGCCGAAGCTGCCGTGCAGCTTGGTGCCGCCCAGCCGACGATTTGCACTTGGCCGCGTCAGGTAGTAAGCGAGTGAGGCGCGAGGAGTTGCGGCAAAGCCGAATAGTCCATTCTCCTCAAGCCCGCTGCCAAGTGTATAAAACAGCCGGTTGCGTACATCGCCCGCCACCTGCACTGTGTAGCTGTAGTTGCCACGGTCGATCACGGAGGGCGTACCGCCCGGAAGCGAAGTATTGGACCCGTGCTCGTGCTCGAACTTGAAGCCCCCCAGCACCACTGTATGTGCATTGAGGCGGTAGTCGGTTTGCGCATAGACGAAGTCACGGTTGGTCGGCGCGACAAACGCGTTGGGATACGCCGTGCCGCCGAATAGCAGGATTGCCTGCCCGGTGACGCTGTAGCCGTTAGCTCCCTGAATTGTGACAGGTGCACCGAGATAGTTGGCAGTTGCCGGGTTGGTTGGGTCGTCAGGTATGCCGGTCGGCGCGTAGTTCACAAATTGATTGTTCAGGCGAAGGCCGCCGTAGCGAATCCCGTTGTGCCAGCGCTCCGTGGTTTGTCCGTTCCAGCCCGCGCTGTAGAAGTTGTCTCTCTCCTTCACACTTGCGTCCTCGGCTATACCGTACAGCGCTAGCGCGTTTGGACTGCCGTTCTCCGTAGCCAGGTGGCGCACGGTAAAGCGGAGGTCATTGGCAGTGTTCGGAGTCCAGCCGAAGTTGCCGGAGTAGGTCGCATTGTGAAAGGTATTACCCGGCAGGCTGTTCCGAGTATCGAGCCGCGCAAAGCCTGAATAGTAGTCGAAATGGCGGTAGACACCGCTTCCTTCAATCGCCTGGCGGTACGTGCCGAAGTTGCCGCCGTCCCCGGAGTAGCTGAGCAGCGGCAACGGCGTGGTGCCGCGCGTGGTGGTCAGGTTCACAACGCCTGCAAGCGCGTCTGAACCGTACAGGGCACTATCCGGTTCGCGGAGCACCTCGATGGACTGGATACCTACGCTTGCGATGTTGCCGAAGTTCACCGCGCCGCCGATGTCGTCAGCCGGTACCCCATCGACCAGCACCTTATTTGCGTTTGCATTGCCGCCGCGGATGAACAGGTCTGTCGTGCCCCCGGTCTGCCCGGTCTGCGTCACCTGCAAGCCGGGGATCAGCCGCAGCGGCTCCTGGATTTCAGGTGAGTAGCGAAAGCTTTGGGCATTGAGGATAGTCACCGATGCACCGGTCTGCGCCTCGGGCATTGGGGTGCCGGTTGCCGTAACGGTGACCTGCTGCGTCAGGGTCGCGGTTGCAAGCGTCAGGTTGAGATCAGCGTCGCCGGCGGCGCTGACGAACACCGGCAAAGAAGTTGTGACCTGGAATGAAGGTGCTGCGACTCGCACCCGGTAGAGCCCGGACTTCGGAAGAGGGAAGCTGAAATTTCCTTCATCATCAAGAGCGGTATGAGCCAGAACGCCGTCTTCCGTGTCGCTTAGCAGGTCGACTTGAGCCTGTGTGACATGGGCACCAAGCGGATCCCGCACGCTACCGTGCAAGGTAGGCCCCTCGGCCGCGAAACAAAGGCCGGACGATAGAACAGCGGCGAAAAGCAGCGAGACACGGGCGGTCCTTTGGCGCGCTCTCGGTGAAGATGAGCGAAACAGAGTGTTCATGGATTCCCCTCGGAACAGGTGCAGCAAGGCCGGTCTCCTGGCTTACGCGTCAACAATCTCAAGCTGCCTTCCGGGAGAGGTTTCCCCCTCCAGTGGCGTTCGTGGTGCCTGCCTGGATCTCGGCGAATACAGTTACGGGGTAGTGGCGGATTCACACCGCGCTTCCCGACACCTTGCTGGTAGTGGACAGAAAATCGGGCGTTCCAGCCCGATTGCATGGGTGCGGACGATGAAAGATTCAGGGGTGGAACTGCCGGGCGAGGTCCTCCAGTGCATCAATGGCTACGGGACTGGGCAGATCGATGCGGTCATCGACGTAGAAGGCGCGATGCATCCGCACCGCAGGCAGGCCGCTCCAGCCGGGGCGGTCTTTCAGCACGTCAAAGGTCATCTTGCCGTCGCGTATCAACAGCAGCGTCTCCGGTGCGCGGGCAACCATCGTTTCCATGCTGATCTGGGGCCAGTCGGCTTGTAGATCGTCGGTGATGGACCGCCCGCCGGCGGCCTCGATGATTTCGGTGATGAAGGCATGCTTGCCGATGGTGATGATGGGGTCATACCAGATCGGCACAAAGACACTGGGCACAGGCTTGCCGCTGTTCTGGACGCGAACTGCCTCGATTCGCCCTTGCAAGCGTTGGACCAGTGCCGCGGCCTGCGACTCCTGGTGAAGCGCATGACCGATGCTGGCCACGGAGTGAAGAATACCCGCCAGGCCTTGCGGGTCGACTAGAAAGACAGGGACACCCAGCCGCGTAATCTGATCTGCCGAAGTAAATTGCCCCTTGGGCTGGATGCCGATGACGAGGTCGGGATGCAGCGCAAGGATTGTTTCTACGGAAGGCTGAAGGGTACTGCCTACACTTGGCTTTCGAAGCGCCTCAGGTGGATATTTTGTGTAATCGCTAATGGCAACCACATCTCCACCCGCGCCAAGCGCAAAAACACTGTCGGTGACACTCGGCGCAAGGCAAACAATGCGGTGCGGGTGGTCCGGCACCTCAACCTTGCGTCCTACTTCATCGGTGAGCGTGCGACCCGCTTGGGAACTGACAGTTCCCGCGATCAGGGTTGCAAGCAGAAGGAGGAGTACTCTCACGCAGTCACCTCTTCCTGAGCTTGCTTGAGTGCTTTCGACCGGCGAATGGCGGCAACGAAGCCGGCTGCTATCTCAGGGTTGGCGCGAAAGTGCAGATGGACGTAACTGGCCAGAAGGTCGCCGCGCCCATACCCCTCGACCTGTACTTTGCCGGAGAGCGAATATTGGACGGAATAGGAAATATCCATGCAGGAGGTATCCATTGCCTCGCCGGTGTCTGCCAGGCGAGAGTAGTGAAAGCTATGACCGCGTATAGTCGTCCCGGCCGTTCCCAACATGCAGTTTCGAGTAAAAGTTACGGTGACGTAGCCGAAGTCGACCAGCCGCGGACTCATCTCCATACGCAAGGGAAGCGCGCCCACCATGGGCCATGCAGTGCCATCCTGCGTCTTCAGCTCGTCTGCCAGGTAGAGCATGCCGCCGCACTCGGCGTACACGGGACTGCCGGAGGCCACGAATTGCCTTATCTGCCCACGCATGGCTCGGTTGCCACTGAGCTCGGCCGCGTACAGCTCCGGATAGCCGCCCCCGAGATACAGGGCATCGAGATCCGGAGGCAAGGAAGTGTCCTCAAGGAGATTGGAGGGCACAATCTCGGCTTCCTGCTCACGAAGCAGATCGAGATTGTCTTCGTAATAGAAGAGAAGGGCGCGATGGCGCGGCACACCGATACGCACCTGTGGTCTGCTGCGGTAACCAATGGCAGCCAAAGCAGGCGGCTTCCGCGAGCCGGACGGCTTCAGGAACTCTCCGCACTGTAGTTGAACGATCGCCGCAACGTCCAGATGCGTTTCCGCTAGAGCCGCAAGCGCGTCAATCTGTGCTTCGAGGCCAACCATATCAAGGTTTGCCGCGTGCAAGCCGAGATGGCGCTTAGGAATGGCAATGGTAGGCTCGCGGGGAAGCGAACCGAGCACGGGAGTTGCGCACCGCTCGGCAATTGCCTGCCGCAACATCGTAAGGTGCTGGTCGCTCCCGACGCGATTTAGGATGATCCCGGCCAGCCTGAGCTCAGGATCGAAGCTCTCAAAGCCGAGAGCCACAGCCGCGACACTGCGAGCACTCTTCGCGGCATCGATAACCAGCAGAACGGGCAATTTCAGCAGCTTGGCGATTTCAGCGCTGCTGCCCATTTCTGTCAGGCCGTCCTTTCCATCAAAAAGGCCCATCATGCCTTCAACGACGACTGCATCGGCATCAGCGCAGGCTTGGCGCAGCACCTCGCGGTTCGCCTCAGGCGTAAGCATCCAGGTATCAAGATTGCGTGCTGCCCTGCCTGCAATACGCGAGTGGTGCGTGGTGTCCAGGAAGTCCGCTCCGCCTTTGAAGGGCTGCACGGCAAGGCCTCGACGCCGCAGACATGCGATTAATGCCAGCGTCACGGTTGTCTTCCCGACGCCGCTCACGGTATCCGCAACCAGGAAACCTTTCACTGGTGTACCTCGTGGGCAATGGGCGAGCCTTTCAACCTGAGAGGGAGACCGGCAACCATGAGCACAACCTCATCGGCCACTTGCGCGACTCGCTGGTTGATCTCGCCCAGCAGGTCGCGGTACCGGCGGCCTGACGCATACTCAGGCACAACGCCGCTGCCTACTTCGTTTGAGACCAGCACAACAGCGCATGAGCGATCTCCGAGTGCCTGGCACAGGTGGTCGATCTTTGCGGCTGCCGCTGCTCGCGGTAGTTCCAGCAGGTTGGCGGCAAAAAAGGTAAGGCAGTCGATGAGTAGCAGTTCCGCACCATCAATCCCATGCGCGGGGTTGCGCCGGTCATGCCGATTGATGACGCCGCCGAGGTCCACGGGCTCTTCCACAGTCAGCCAGCTCTTTGGACGCTCCTCGCGATGCCGGGCGATCTTTGCCTGCATCTCCCCGTCGCCGGCGAAGCCGGTGGCGACAAATACAACTCTTGGCGCGCGCTCACCGAGCTGCTGCGCGTATCGGCTTTTGCCGCTGCGCGCGCCACCCAGCACGAGCGTCACCGCATTGCGGCGCGTCTCTTGCATCCTGTCGCTCCTGGCAGCAGACGCAGCCTGAGGCTGCCTCCAATGCCGAGCGGGAGTGATTTTTGGAAGCGCTTGCGCCGGCTCGCTCATGGAGACGGCGACAGTGCTCTTCAGCTTTCCCATCGAAGCCGAACAAAGCCCGTGCAACTCGCCTGGCCGGTCTCCTGACTTATGCCTCACCGAACTCTTTAACGACCTTCCCAGGGCTCTCGCCCCAGTGGTCACGCATGTCAAGGTCCTCAGCACTTACAGTTACGGGGTAGTGGCGGACTTACACCGCCTTCCCGACACCAGACTGCCCGATTATAACCACATCAAATCTGGAGAGAGCATATGTTGACGTCCCAGTCCGCAGAACTTACTGAGATCAGTGACTTATGCATGGTCCGCGGACTCTGTTGCATTCACTCTTTTGTGCGCAACTGGCTGTGCAACACTGTGGATCAGGCAGCGACGTTGTAGAGATCGAACAGCTTGTTCATAAACCTGACCTCGTCTCTGGTATGGAAGATCAGCTGAGGTAATACTCTTAGCGGATCCTCCGCGCCACTTTGGATCTTTTGTTCATGGCAGCGACCATCTCCATCGTCTGGAAGCCGCGATGGTTGAAGAATACGCTTAAGCACGCCATGATCTGCTCCGATGATGTTGTTGAGGTACTCGCTGGACGCTCTGGCGAGTTTTGATACGGTTGATGAGGGCGCGCCTGTAAAGGGACAGCTGGGCTCCGGCTCGCGCAGGAGCGGTAGCTGCATGTGCGGGCTGCCCACATCTTACGGTGATTATGAGTCTTTGGAGTTGAGCGAGAAGCTTTTCTTTCACATGTCCTAGCAGATTGAAAGAGCGAGTGGGCGAAGACACTTACTTGACTGTACTATGCAATTCAAGATATCTAATTGCTCTACGTTCTGCCCCTGAAAGCACGTTCCAAACCCACTAGGAAAATCATTGCTCTGATCTTTTGAACTACTATCCAAAACTACTATCCACGCCCCCAAAAACGCTCAAAACTGAGAAGTTTGCCTAAAGATGCCCAGCCTTGTAAGCCGCGAAGGACGCGGGTT
The DNA here is from genome assembly GCA_964236655.1 of uncultured Acidobacteriaceae bacterium. Lineage (GTDB taxonomy): Bacteria > Acidobacteriota > Terriglobia > Terriglobales > Acidobacteriaceae > EB88. The sequence continues at coordinate 8,619 of CAXSFX010000024.1, forward strand.
TTACTCTAAATGTTAGACTTTATTGAGGTTTTCTAGGGTGTATCAGAAGGAAGCTGACGTTCTGCCACTGAACTACTCCCGCGCTTTAGAATCAACAATTTACAGACACTCTTCTCAGTTACTATTCATGCGCTACTGTCAATGCGACGGTTAGAAGCGCTCGAAATACCCGACTCGCCTATACTAAAATGCTCCCGAATTGGAGAAAAGCTTGTCTCCTCGATAGTAGTGTCAACTTGAAAAAGTATACCAGCGTAGGCGACAAGTGACAGTTCATTGCCATGCTTTAGGAGGATGGGAGCCATGCCGAAAAGCAGCGGGAGTGACTAGCTCGACCTGATTCACTGCGACAGGCGAGAACGGTATCGCTCTGCCAGCTCTTGTCCAAAAACCTTCAGCATGCTGGGGAGTGACAATCCTATACAAAATACCTTATTGCGCATGGATCTACTGCAACAGAGCCCGTACGATGGCTTGCATGACCTATTTCCGCGCGATGGCGGCTCTTCCACTTTTTTTGTTGACATCTTTTGCGGTCGCTCAGGTTCCGGTTTTCAAGCTCCAGATGGACGACAAGGCTCCCACGATAACGCGCATGCTTAAGGGTGGAGATTTTGGACCTTCGGGAGTGCCCGGCTGGACCTTAAGAGTGGACCTCAAGACGTCGCAGCTTTCCACGGGAACTTCGCTCGTTCGGCTGATGGGTGATGATAAGCAAAGCTGGCTGGAAGAACGAGTCTCCGGAGCAGGGGATGCGGAGCAGCTCGAATTTCTGCTCCACACCGACTACAAGAGCGACCCTCTATCGGTCGGCATCCCGCTTAAATTGCTTCGCCGTTCCTTGCCGAGCCGGTTCCTGCTGCGCTACGAGGGATATCGGCTCGATCTGTTTTATGACGGTGTGCTTGTGGATGAGGAATGGCCGGTTGGAGTAATCAAGATCGGCCAGAGCCCGACATTACAGGTTTCAGCGCCGGTATCACAGGTGCAGGTTTGGAATACGGCCTTGTCGGATGCGACTGTTGCCTCGATGCACGGAGGAGCCAAAGCGGTCGTTACAAGGGCTGACACCATTCTGGGGCCGGAACCGACGCAAATTCAGTACAGCCGCCCCCGAGGATATAACACGAACGCCGGCGATGCGATGCCCTTCTATCATGATGGAACCTTTCACCTGTTCTTCCTCCTTGACCGAAGGCAGCACCACAGCAAGTGGGGGCTGGGTGCTCACCAGTGGGCTCACATATCATCGCCCGATTTGGTGCATTGGACTCACTATCCGATTGCGCTTGGGATTGATCATGATTGGGAGGGTTCCATCTGTACCGGGTCCGTCTTTTTCCATGACGGTCGCTATTACGCTTACTATGCGACGCGAATGCCGGACAGGAGCGAGCGTCTGGGCGTGGCGGTAAGCGAGGATGGAATTCATTTCCGCAAGAGCATCCCTACGCCGTTCGCAGAGCCGACGGCACCGTTTGTGTACGGACCGAACCGTGACCCGTCGGTCATCCAAATCGGCGACGAGTATCACATGCTGGTAACAGCTGCGATCCCGAACGGAGACGCGGGCAAAACTCAGGGCGCGCTGGAGCACCTGGTATCTCATGATCTCTCCACCTGGTCGCCAAGCCCGGAGCCGGTTCTCCTCTCCGGATCATCAGCAGAGCCTGAGTGCTCTGACCTCTTCCTTTGGCGCGGCTGGTATTACCTCATCTTCAGCCTGCGTGGGACGACCCACTATCGCATGTCGAAAACGCCGCTGGGACCCTGGACAACACCGGCGACCGAGATCCTGGATGGCCCTGAAGCGATCGTCATGAAGCCGGCTGCGTTCAAGGGAGATCGCCAGCTCCTGGTGGGATTTGTTTCGCATGACAATCGATATGCCGGCGACCTCGTCTTTCGGGAGCTGGTTCAGGAAGAGGACGGCACGCTCGGCACAAAGCTTCCGGAAGAGATGAAGGAGCGAGCCGAAGGGACAAGAAGCATTGCCGATATACAGCTGACGGCAGACCATCCGGCAGGGGAAATGATCGCCGCAGGGAGCAATACATGCATCACGGCAACGGTGACAGCAAGCGCATCATCGGTGCTCAGCATTGACATCGGATCTTCCGCTGTCGATCAAGAACATCTTCGCTTCGACCCTGCCGAGAAAACTGTGACCTGGACGGACTCAACCGGCAAACCTGCTCACGCAAAGCTGGAACATGTCATGGATTTGACCGCGCCGATGTCGATCGTACTCGTTCTTCACGGCACACTGGCGGATTTGTCGATCAATGGGCATCGCACGCTAATCCATCGAATGGCTTCGTCTCAACCGCAACAAATTTCGTTTTCCAGCATCGGTGACCGCGTGAACGTCTCCAACATCGCGGTTTCGTCACTTCGATAAACCGAGCCGCCCCATAAAATCATGGCTGCATGGAATTGTGAAAGGACACCGATCCGCCCTGAAAGTCTTCATCAAGCGTTACTGTCCCATCAGCATTCAAGGCTATGGGCCGCCCATTTACACGGGCGAACTGGAAGGGCCCCGCTCCCGGAACGTCCAGATAGAGTCGTGCTTTATGAAATCGCAGGTCGGCATAAATCGGTGGACTGCCGGGATACAGCGCCGGTTTCAGTAGGAGTCGTCCATCCTTAAAGCGGACCCCAAGCAGATGACGAATTACAAACAGGCTGATCTCAGCGGAGGTCCAAGGAAGAATGCCGGCGTTGGGGGACTGCGAACGGATCACAGGAATCTCCTCGAACCATGCCCCAGTGCGACCTCCCTGTACGGTGTTTAGCCACTCAAGGGTGCGCCGGCTCCGATCGTAAAGTTTTGCGTCATGCTGAGCGCGCAGGATGAAGCAGGTGGCAACAGGCCACGGTCCCGGCTGGTCGGGCTCACCACTGGAGTTATACCGCTCATACCCTCCGCCGAACCACCGGGCGTTCCAGAGCTTTTCCAGATCATCAAGGGTGTTACGAGCTAGGGGTGAAGCGGGCTCTACCAAACCGAGTGCGATCGGCAAAGCTACCCCTGCATCCGGCTCGGCGAGATTGATCTTCTCCGTGTGCATGGGCACGTCCGCTGCCGCCGAATACGTATGGACGTATCGAACCGGTGTGCCCGCGAGGGATCGCCGCTTCAGTAGACGGTCGCGCTCTACCAAGGCGTGTGTAGGGTGAGATAGCGTAGCACTTAGAATCCTGTCTGCTTCCGTGTTCCATCGCTGGGCAGAGTCGGTCGCTCCTAGCGGCACAGCCATGGATGCAGCATCCCGAAGTCCGAGAACTACATACATTTGATACACGAGCTCATAGCCATCCTCGAAAGTCCGCTCCCAGAACTCACGTCGGTTATGAACCATTCCGGTTTCGCCTCGAAACTCGGGTCGAAGCGGACGCTCAATCACGGCAACCAACTTCGACCGGTATGCGCGAACGATACTATCGTCTCCGGTCCAGTCAACATAGGACCGGAGTGCGTGGAGCAATTCCCCCATCTCGTCCAATTCTTCCTGATCGGGCTTTTCAAAGAGGCCGCTGATCATTGTTCTTCCATCAGGGCTGATCATCCCGTCGAGCATTTGAACCAACGCAGCGTGGGCAAGTTCAAAGTGGCCCGCATGCAGCAGACCTACGATAGTGTTCGACGTATCCCGAACCCACTGGCCGCCATACTCGAAGATACCCGCGTCCATAATTCCATTGTCCGCAACCATACCGGCAAGCCCGTAACGAACTTTGTCGTAAAGTTCACGCACGGTTTTGTCTTCCGTCACGATGTGAGAAGTCAAACCCCACGCTGCCGATGTTTCCCGGATAGATGTATCGCTGTTATGAAGGGAGAACGGTGAACTGTTATCGAGCAGGACATCGACCCGGAACCACGTATCTACCGAGACGGTCTTGCCTACAGGGATAAGTAGCGGCCCAATCTCAAGGTCTGACGTCTCAGGTCGCAGGCGTCCTGGAACAGAGTCGCTACATGCGAGGGCCAGGCGTGCCTTCGTACCTTCCTGGACGAGCCATCGGTCTTGTAGCGTCGTTGCAGCTTTCGGTAGGGAGAGGCGGAGCTTTACCTCCTCAGGGCCACCGAGATTGCACGAGGCAAGGGTAATCCGGCGTACAAAGGTTCCAGAATTTTGCAGCGCGAAAAGGTGCTCCGTGACGAGGAAGCCGCCGGCCCACCACCTCGCTTCGATTGCAGGAATTCCTTCAACAACTACCCATTGGGTCTCCATCTCATAACCGAGAGCCGTGAATGGAAAGTCGCCGAGAACTACCTCCAGTGCGCTTCGCACGAAGCCCTCTCCCGTGTCGAAATTGAAGGCGTTTTCCTTGCGACCGGTTTGTTTGCTGTCCCTTGCGTCAAAAGCCAATAGCAGAAATGCAGGTCCCGCAGCCGACCGATCCGCCTGGGCGATAAGCTGGATGCGACCGCTGCGGAGAATAAAATACTGCCGTTCTGCAGTGAAAGAACTTTTGAGATTGCTGAGGCTGAATGCGGCTTCGTGCGAAGGGTCAGCTTGAAATTCCTGCATCGGGGTGAGCGCTGCGTTTGCAGTGTTGCGCGGTCCACAAGACGCGATGGCCACAGCCGCCATGCTTCGCAAAAGATTACGGCGGTTCGGATAGAGCAGCCGCCCATCCGCGTCAAGATCCTCGTCAGTCATATCGCAGGCCTTTGTTGTTGTGAAGCTTGTTGGGCAGAGGCGAAGCACAGAATAAGCGCTGTTGAAATATATGTACTACAGCCGCCTTGTTTGAACCATTCCGTGACAAAACGCTTTGCTCAACTTCGCAGCAGACCCAAAATCGATAATGGGGCTCCGGTGCAAATGCCTCCGGCACGGCAAGAATGATTGTGATTAACGAACATTTGCAGAACCGTTCAGCGGATTGCCGTCAAACAGGAAGCGACAGTCTTCTGTGCGTCTCATTTGTTCGCCATCGATGATCGTAAACTGGCGAATATGGCCTGTCCTGTCACCTTGCCACAGGGAGACGCTGCCATAGGCACCATCCTTACGCAGAATGTAGTAGATCATTTCTACAAAGCGAAGAGCCGTCATATCATTCTTGTACCAGCGGATGATACGTCGCAGGGCATCCATGCCGGCCTCTTCGGGCGACATACCCATTCTCATATTTTCAACGATCGTATGGGCGCCTGCGATCTTTAGGTTGGCTTCAGCGTTGCCGCTGGAACCGGCTGAGCCGACATCTGGGTCCACAAAACAGCCGGCTCCGATTGTTGCGATGTCGCTTGCCACACCGGCCATTCTCCAGGGACGACCGCTGGAGCTGCAAGCAGAGGAGAGCTGGCCTTTGGAGTCGATCGCCCCGGCATAAACCGGTTCAGCGGCTGGGGAAACGGCGTCGAAAGCAGCACGCCAAGTCAGTGCCGGGTCGATGCCGATCTGGGCTGCAAGGGGTTCAAGCTTGTGAACCAGAGAATCAAGCTCCTGTTGAGAGTTGGGCAAGAATTGTGTCTTACGTACCGGTTCAGGCCAGGAGGGATCATGGATGCCTTCCCCAAGTAGGCCGGGGATAGACTGTATCTTTTTCCAAAGCTCGTAAGTCTTCCGGCTCCAATCTGTCAGCAGTTCTTTTGTCGCAAATCCCTGGGTATGCGCGAAGGTTTGGGCGTCCAAGCCGACCAGCAAGGAATCTCCGGAATGGTCCATTAGTGCGCGTGCTAAAAGCGACACGTTTTGGATGCCGCTGACAGAAGCTACTGCTGCAACGCGGCGCGTGGGTCCATGCAGGCAGCATGCGTCAAGTTGTACTTCACCTTGCATGTTAGGCAAGGCTCCCAGACCCGTTGAATGGTCCTGTGGATTATCCTCTTGGATTTTACAGATATGCAAAGCGGCATCAAGAGTATCGCTTCCTTCTGAAAGCATCTTGAAGGCAGCATCAATGCCTAAAGTCCCGGTTACTTTACAGATAAGAGCAGGCATTCTGGGTACCGTCGGGCGCTCCGGCTTGATATGGTCATGATGTGTATGGTCCATATTCTGCATCTGAGCGTTACCCCTAATACCAAGTGCAGCCGATGCAGATACCGCAGTGGTTAGAAAATGCCTTCGGGTTAAATCCAAACAACCTCCTTGGAGCTAGTCTGCAATACACATAGACAGAACTTGGCGAGACGCGTACGCCCCGCCAAGTGCATACGGAAAACACCATATGTCACAAACTAATTGCTGTGAAAGCTCCACTGCTGCCAAGGATTCCCCTGGTAGGAATACTGATCCAATGGAGTACCATTCGCTGTCTTGGCACCATCGATATCCAGTGCAAGACCACTCTTAACGTTTGTCAATTCATAGTTTGTTCCACCCACTGAGGTGACACGCCACTGTTGATTTGTCTGTCCATTGGATGGGTACTGATCGACAAGAGCGCTGTTTGCCGTAGAAGCTCCAGTAACTTCAAGCAGCTGACCGCTTGCTCCATTTGTCAGGGTGATGATGTTCCCGCCCAGGTTATTCACGGTCCATTGCTGATTTTTGCCGTTGTTCAAGGTATAGATGTCCATCACTGTGCTATTTGCAGTGGAGGACGCAGGATTATCTACAGCTGTACCGCCGTATGCGCTGACAATCGCATATGTACCATTGGCAATTAGGGCCGTTGTAGGAAGTTCGCCGTATACGCAGAGTTGCCCACTTGCCGTTTGAGCCGTACCGAAGCTGGCAAGATATACCTTGCCGTTGGTGATGGTCGGCGCATTGAACTTGGCATAGTTATTGCAGGAGTCGCGGGCAGCATTCTGTTGACTGGTCCACAGCAAATTCATGTTGCCGGCATCGTAGGCATAGAGGATTCCAGGGACAGTTGTATGCCAGGCACCTGAGCCGTCACCGGCACTCGTGTTGGTAGCAGCCCAGAGAACACCGTTCGAAGTCCCATTTGCGGAGAGAGATAAGGAAGCACCCGGGTGGTCGATTGCCTGAATAGACAGCTGGTACTTGGGAGTAGTGTTGAAGGTAGTTCCGTTGAACGAGAAAACTTTGAGGTAATCCGACTGCCCCCAAAGGTAAAGGTTTCCATTCCAGTAATTCATGGAGTGGATGTGGGAACTTGTTGCCTGCCATTTCTGCTGCGCGCTCGCATCGCCAAGATGGCCCATGCTGCCGGTCTTGAGCAGATGCAAGTAGCCGTTCTTGCCGCCGCCGACAATCAAACCCGTGCCGGGGATCAATAAAGGACCGGAGGCACTAAGGTCCAGGTCCCCCTTATTAAGATCTGCATAGTCGGTCGGAGTATGCCAATCCTGCAGGCCGAGGGTGCTGCTCAGTTTCAGGAAACTCTCACCGAAGCTCGTCGAGCCATCCCAGGTGCCGTTTCCAGTGATGAGGTAAACGCTGCCGGAGCTGTCAGCGGCAGGACCATTTCCGGATTGCCATATGGCGCTTCCGTTATCGTTTGGCCCAGGATTGAAGACACCGATCTGCGCCAGGCTAGAAGCGCTGTAAGCAAAAACGTAGCCGGCGTAAGTGTATTGGTCGCAATGACTTGCAAAGCTGATGTAGATATTGCCGCTGGAAAGCAGGAGACCGGCGCGCTGAATTTGGTAATTGGAGTTGAATCCTGCAGTGGCCAATGTTGTCGGACTACCGGACTTATCTGCACCGGTGGCGATATTGAGGGCATGTAGCTGATGATTAGCGGCACTGCCGTTCCATGTTTCAGTAACGACGTAGATCGTGCCTGTACTGGGATCAATAACCGGCGTGCTCATGATGCCTGAGCTTGCTAGAACATCACTGCAATCAAAGCCGATATCCTGGACCTTGAAAGCAGTGCCCAGCTGGACATGCCAATACTGCGTACCGGAGTCAGCGTCAAAGGCGTACACACTATTGTTGGTGGTGGCAATAAAGACGACATTGTGTGTGCCGCCGGCAATGCTCATGTTAGACATGTACAACGGCTGAGCGTAGACCTGATCATCCACTGCAACTTTGAACAGCATGCCGAACTGGGTTGTATTTACACTGGATGGGTGCAGAATCGTTTCGGTCGCATTCAGCCCATCACGATTATTGTCATTATGCTGTGTCAGAATATTCGTTTGAGCGCCGGCGAGTACTGGCGACACTGTGATGAAACCTAAGACCGCAGTGATTTGTCGGCCCAACACCCCTATTTTAGACATGCAGCCCTCGTCAGAAACTTGACGCGATAAATCTCGTCAGCCCTAGGTAAATTTGTGGTGCGGCTCCACAAGTCAATTGTAGAATTACGGACCCTGCCGAGCCATTTCCTTCCTAAAAGATACTACAAATTTCGCCTTGTTTTGCCGTATCGCAGCTGCCGCACGATGGCGATGGCAGCAATGGTGGTATTCGGGTACCTCTGATAATTAATAAAAGTAACGGAATATTTTTCCTCTGTTAAATTCGCAATTGTTGTTTCGAAGCTGTACATTAATGTGTCATCAATTCTAGCCAACCCTGGTTTTCCACCGTTCATAGCTGGGAATGCCCCAATTAAATAGTGGGAAATGCATCCATCGTCAGCTATATCTAAATTCAGAGACATACTCCCCCAAAAACCATGGATTGAAGGCCTCTAGGGGGCGATTCACTTGAAATCTACGATCCAGACGCAACCATTTTCCGCATGGAGATCCGCGCTGCAGCTAACCCGAAGCTGCCCCCTGCCATCGGGTGCTCCCGAGCAGATCCCACATCATTTTCGATGCGACGCGCGCATGCTTGCTGATTGCATCGGCATCCGGCTTTTGCAATCCATGAAGCGCTTGTTCAAAGATACCCGCGCGAAGCAGCGCCTCGTAGAGTATTGCGTCTCGGCGGAAGTCTCTCCGACTCCATTTATTGGCTCGTGCAGTTCGACTTAGAAACGCAATCAACAATTCTGTCCTGCCCTTGGCAATGTTCTTCTGATACTGCTCACCTAACTCCGGAAATCGGTCAGCATCGCGCGTCACAACCCGGTAGAGCGCCAGCTGTTCCTGGGAGAGAAGATGGTCAAGGTAAGCCTGTCCTGCCGCTCTAAGTCCTCGCGGTGAAGCATCCGTGAACCATGCATAGAGCGGATGAATGGAATCTGAACGTTGCAAATCCTTTGGCCCGACCGAGTTTGCACATGCGCCCTTCATTACTGCGCTGAACAGCTCACCCTTGTTATGGAAGTGACTGTAAATCGTCTTTACCGATACCCCCGCTCCCGCTGCGATAGCGTCCATGGAGGCACCTGCATACCCGCTGCGCAGGAAGCTGTCTCGCGCCGCGTTAAGGATGGAGTCGCGCTTGCTACCAGCCGTCGCCGACTGAGGACCCGGTTTGATGACCGAACTTTTCTCCATAAATCGAGAGTAGCGTCTTTCCTTTGCATCTACAACGCTCGTTGTACATCTTAGATAGAACAGATGTTGTAGCGGAGGCTTGCCGGAGATTTCGCGCGAGGCACTTCCGCGGTAAACATAGAGGAGCCATCATGAATATCGGCATTATTGGATCAGGCAATATAGGCTCAACGCTCGTTCGGCACTTCACCGGGCTCGGTCACACAGTTATGATTGCGAACTCGCGGGGACCGGAAAGCCTGACTGCACTAGCAAAGGAAACTAACGCCAAACCGGTATCAGTTCCGGATGCTGTCAAGGATGTAGAGCTGTTAGTCATCACAATTCCCATGAAGAATGTCCCTGAACTTCCCAAGGGGCTTCTTAAGAACCTACCTGAGAGCGCCATCGTCATCGATACCTGTAACTACTACCCGGCGATCCGCGATGGAGTTATTGAAGCAATTGAGAGTGGTTCGTCGGAAAGCGATTGGGTTACGCAGCAGCTTGGTCATCCGGTTATTAAAGTCTTCAATAACATCCTTACCCAAAGTTTAGTGGATGGCGGTCGACCGAAGGGACAAGATGGCCGTATTGCATTACCCGTGGCAGGCGATGATCCGGCTGCCAAGGAAAAAGTCATCGCGCTGCTGGATACCCTGGGCTTTGATGGTCTCGATGCAGGAACCTTGCAAAACTCCTGGCGTCAGCAGCCCGGAACACCTTGCTACTGCACGGATCTGGATCTCACCGCGCTTCCCCAGGCGCTTGCATCTGCGGATAGAAGCATTGCTCCCGAGATGGCCCTGAAGGCCTTCCAGAAAATCATGAGCCTGCCGCCGGACGCACCCGGCAAAGAGTGGGTCCGCCAGGCACGCGCGATGTGGCCCGAACTGCCCCAAATCTAAAGCCGCTTCCCTTTGCAGCTCTTGATGAACAACTCAAGAGCTGCAAGGATGTGCACATTTAGTGGAAAGTGATCTTCCAACCTGCAGTCGTTAAAATCTGATGGCTTACATATCGCTGACGACCGCTGGACGATCCTACGCGGAAAGACTTCTTATGAAGCTTCTCCGCCGGCAAGAGAATCTGTTCCAGCTTATGGTTGGAGATGTTCCCAGCCGAACCTTTCCGTAAAGGATTAGTCACCGCCAAAGGTTGCGCCTTCAGCGCTAACGAAAACGGGATGATCGTTTGCGATTCGGCTGGAAGAGGTGAGGGCGCGGCCACCCGGTCCGACCCAGGTCCTGGTCCAGCTGCGGCTGACGATGCGAAGCATAACCAGCACACCGAAGGCAAGCACGGCGTACTCGATCCAGCCGCGGGTGTAGGAGCCGGTGTGCTGCTTGGAAAAGCTGAGGACGTTGGGCAAAATGGAGCCGCCGAGCGCGCCGATTTCACCGATCATGCCTCCGGCGATCGCCGTGGTCATGGGCCAGCGCAAGGGGACGAGCTGGAAGGTGGCACCGTTGCCCGCGCCCAAAGCGGCAAAGCAGAGCATGAACATGGCAGTAGTCATCACGAGCGAAGGCGCGGTCATCAAGCCGAACAGACCCGCGATGGCGATGAGGAAGACAACCGAGAGCGTGGTGATGCCGCCGATCTTATCGGAAAAATATCCGCCCAACACACGCGCGGCAGAACCCGTCAAAGTGGCAGCCACGGTGTAGAGACCGGCATCGACTTTCCGCATGTGGAACTGGCTGACATAGAAAGTCGTAAGGAAAGTGGAAAGGCCGATAAAGCCGCCGAAGGTGATGATGTAGACCATGTTCAGGTACCAGCCGTCCCGTTCTACGAGGCACTTGAGGTGCTGACCGAGCGACTGGTGCTCGACATCCGGCGGCTCCTTGGCGAAAAAGATCATGACAAGCAGCGGAAGCGCCATGCAGCCGGCAGCGAAGCCGTACACGTGAGCCCAGCCGAAATGCACGGCAAGGCGCGGGGCAAAGAGCGCGGCGAGCGCGGTTCCCGAGTTGCCTGCCCCGGCGATCCCCATGGCTAGCCCCTTATATTGCTGCGGGAACCAGCCGGAGCCGAGCGACAGCGCGACGCCGAAGCTGGCACCTGCAATGCCGAGCAGCACGCCCATTGCAAGCACGGCATGGAAGGTATGGACGAAGTAGAAGCCATACAGCAGGGCGATGATGATGGCCGACATTTCAACGATGGCCGCCGACTTGCGCCCGATGTACTGCGAAAGCACGCCCAGCGGGAAGCGCATGAGTGCACCCGCGAAGGTGGGGACGGAAATCATGAGGCCGGTCTGGATGGGCGTGAGGCGGAAAGACTCCGTAATAAAGGGAGCCATGACGCCGTTGAGAACCCAGATGGCAAAGGAGAAATCGAAGTAGAGGAAAGCGGCGAGAAGGGTCGGCGGATGGCCGGACTTCATGAACATTTTGTAGCTGGCCATGGGTAGTCTCCTGGAGTGAGTTGGTGTTCAGGTCTTCAGACTTGGCTTAGGTCGATCGGCCCGCGACGTCGTGGTCGCGGGAGAAACGAGGCCTGGTGGAAGCGAGACACCGGCGTCAGGGCCGGAGGGCTGTGCGGTGAGATTGCCGCGCCTTGCTACTGCACGGAAGATTTGTGTACGCGGACTGCGCACTGCTTAAAATTTGGCTCGCGGCTAATGGGATCGAATGCGCCAAGCGTGACGCGGTTGGAATTGGTCTCGGAAAAGTGAAACGGCATGAAGACCTGGCCGGGAGCGATGATGGAGGTGATGCGAAGCTCAAGATCGGTGACGCGGTCACGACGGCTTGTGACCGTAACCTTGTCGTGCGAGCGGAGCTTCAGGCGCGCGGCGTCTACGGGGTTCATCTCCAGCCACGCATTCGGAACCATGGCATGGAGCATCTCGACCTGCGCGGTTTTAGTGCGCGTGTGCCAGTGCTCCACGGTGCGTCCTGTGTTCAGGATGAGGTCGAACTCCGCATTAGGCTGCTCGGTAAAGGGTTCGCACGGAACCTCATGGAGAATGGCGCGGCCATCCGCTGTGGGGAAAATTCCATCGGCGTAGAGGCGTTCGCCTCCCCACTGGATGCCGCCCGCGGCTTCGATCTGCTGCCAGGTGTAGGGGGAGTAGTCGCAAAGACGCCCGGCGGAAATGCGCTGCCATTCGGTGTAAGCGTCAGCGGTTGTGGTCCAGCCGGGATAGAGTTTTTCGCGGATGCCGAGGCGCTCGGCGAGATCGAGGAAAATGTCAAAGTCAGGACGAGCCTCCCCCGGCGGAGAGACGATGCGGTTGACCTTTGAAATGCGGCGCTCGGAGTTGGTATAGGTACCTTCCTTTTCACCCCAGATGGCAGCGGGCAAGACGAGATGCGCAAAATCGCTGGTGGGGGTCGGGTGAAAGCCGTCCTGCACGACGACAAACTCCACGCTCTCCAGCGCCTGCTTGAGAAGGTTGTAGTTGGGGAACGAGACCACGGGATTGGTGGCGATGAACCACAGCGCCTTGATCTTGCCCGTGACAGCCCCTTCGATGATGTCGGGATAGGCGAGCCCACGGGCGGTCGGGATTTCGGAAGCGTCGATACCCCAAAGCTGGGCGAGTTCTTCGCGGTGTTCGGGGTTGTCGAATTTGCGGTAACCGGGTAGCGCCGAAGTAAAGCCGCTCTCACGGGTTCCCATGGCGTTGCACTGGCCGGTAATGGAGAACGGCGCGGCCCCGGCACGGCCGATGTTGCCGGTGATAAGCGCGAGATTGTTGATGGCGGCGACTGTGACAGCGCCTTGGCTGGAGTGGTTGACGCCCATCGTCCAGCCGATAAACCCCGCTTTCGCCTTGCCATACAGGTGGGCTACACGCTCGATCTTTTCAATGGGCAGGCCGGTTACCTGCGAAACATGTTCGGGGGTGAAGGTAGCGACAAATGCTGCGAAAGATTCATAGTTGGCCGTGTGGGCGGCGATATAGGCGGCATCCGTGAGGCCGTCGCGGATGAGGATGTGGGCGATGCCGTTGATCAGGGCGATGTCGCCGCGGGGCTTGATGGCCAGGTGGATGTCGGCCATCATGGCGGTCTTGGTGACCCGGGGATCGACGACAATCAGGGTGCGTCCGGGGCGTTTGCCTGGACCCTCGCCGACGCGGGTGCATAGGATAGGGTGATTGTCGGCAATGTTCGAGCCGATGAGCAGGACGACATCAGCGGTGGACATATCGCTGTAGCTACCCGGAGGACCGTCAGAGCCGAAGGAGAGCTTGTAGCCGGAGACGGCGGAGGCCATGCAGAGAGTGGTGTTGCCGTCATTATTGGGAGTGCGGAAACCGAGCTGTACGAGCTTGCCGAGCGTGTAGTACTCCTCCGTGAGCAGCTGGCCGGTGCCGACGACGCCGAGCGAGTCAAGCCCGTGGCGGGACTGGATGTCCGTGATGCGGGCGACCATCGTTGAAAGGGCTTCGTCCCAGGAGACGGGAACGAGAACACCGTCTTTGCGCAGCAGCGGCTGGCGAGCACGTCCGGGACCGTCGAGGATGTGGTGCTCGCTCAGGCCTTTGGGGCAGAGCTTGCCGCGATTGACAGGATGATCGGGGTTGCCGCGGGCGGCTACAGCTTTGCCGTCCTTGACGCCGATGAGCATGCCGCAACCCACAGAGCAGTAGCCGCAGGTGGTCTTGACCCAGGTGTCGGCGACGCGCGAGGCGGAGACTTTACCGTAGAGAGGGTCTTTGGCGTAGGCGTACTTTTGCTGTGCGGTGTCGATACCGGCGAGGCGCTTGAGGCGCTGAAGGAGGCTCATGCGTGGGCTCCTGCGGGCCGGGAGCGGACGAAGGTAAGGGCCATATTGAGGGGAACCACGGTGACGAAGAAGAGATAGCGCGACAGCAGTACCGAGGCGAAGGCAGAGGCGAGGGCCACGACAGAGAACCCGTAGGCCCCGGCTGTCAGCGCCAAAAGGAGCAGCAGGACGCAGGTAGCGGAAAGGGGCCACAAGGCATTCCCCGAGAGGAGGGACCAGGCGGCGCGAGACTCAAAGGCGGCGGCACGGCGGAGACGCAAGGCGCGGATGACCTGGTTGGCGAGCCAGGCGACGGCGCAGGTAGCAGTGATTGCGAACACGGTAGTGGGGTGAACAGGGACGCTGGAAAGGCCGTGAAACATTGCCGGAAATGAAAATGCAAGGTTGGCGAGAGCAGCCGAGAGGAACGAGCCGAGGAGCGCAGCGGAGAGGATGAAGTCAGCCGGAGTGTGGGGCGTATTCCAGGATGGACGCGCGCGAACAAGGTAGATAGCCGCACTTGCGAAGGTGCCCAGGACACCGAAGACGGCGGCGGCCAGGTCGAGCGCGAGCGGAAGCCGGTGTGGAATTGCAAGCCCGTACTGTGCTGCCGCAGTCGAAAACGTAGCAGCGGCAAGGGCTCCGAAAAAGAGAGTGAAGAGCAGGACTTCTCGGCTAAGCCAGGAGCGACGCCACATCTTGAGGGCGCGGTAGGCAAAGGCAGGGCGGCCAAGGTGGAGGGTGGAGAGCGTAAGGGCTCCGGCGGTGAGGGCGAGCAGGACGACGAGACGGAGGGTATTGAGCGCATGCCAGGCGAGCAGAACCCAGAGAGCACCCGAGACGGACTGCATGAGCGTGGTCATGTAGATGAGTGGGACATGGGCGTGCTCGCGCTGAATCTGGCCGAGATCGACACGCTCAAGCCCGGCTGACGGAATGTTGGGCAAGGTGATGCGGGTGGTTGAGACAGTCTGTTGCGCACTGGGCATGCCGGGAGAGTCTGCCAGCGCGTAATCAGCGCGCCACTCGACTTTGTTCACGAGCTCGATTGCAATGGCACTTTCGGGGCAGGCGTTAACGCAGGCAGGTTCAAGCCCATCGTCGAGCCGACCCTTGCACATGTCGCACTTGCCCACGACGCCCCGCTCAGGATTGAACTGCGGAACAGAGTAGGGGCAGTTCCAGACGCAATACGAGCAGCCGATGCAAGCGTCGGCGGAGTGGAGGACGATGCCGGTGACCGGGTCCTTGGTATAGGCGTCCACCGGGCAACCCCGCAGGCAGTCGGCGTCAAGGCAGTGATTGCAACCCATGGAAAGATAATGGCGCTGGGTGTCGGGGTAGGAACCGGCTTCAAGCTCGCCGATGCGTCGCCAAAGAATGTCGGAGGGGTTGTTGTTCTGCTCGTTACAAGCGACTTCGCAAGACCGGCAGCCGATACATTTGGTCATATCGAAGTGGAACCGGTACTGCTCGCCGGAGCCGGGCTTGCGCGCAGGAATCAGGGTAGGGACGGCCTCCGGGAAAACAATGCCGGAGGCTCCCAAGGTTAGACCGGTCAGGCGCACAAGGTCTGGGCTTGTGCCCTCGACTGCGCGTTCGTGAAGAGGCAAATTCATCTAGTACACATCCCGGTGATAGCGTTTGCTGTTGTGAAGGTTCTCGACGTAGGCTTCGGCATCGCATTTGCCATGCTGGGCGATGAGCTGGTGCAGCGCGGCATCGACGTCCTTGGCCATGCGCGAGGCGTCGCCGCAGACATAGATGGTTGCGCCTTGCTCAAGCCAGGCAAAGAACTCGACGCCGTGCTCGATCATGCGGTCCTGAACGTAGATCTTATGAGCCTGGTCGCGGGAGAAGGCGGTGTCGAGCCGGGTAAGGTGGCCGGTGGCGAGCATCTCGTTGAGCTCGTCGCGGTATAGGAAGTCGGTCGCGGCAGAGCGGTCCCCGAAAAAGAGCCAGTTCTTCCCGGTCGCAGCAGTCGCGGAGCGCTCGTGGAGAAAACCGCGAAACGGAGCAATGCCGGTGCCGGGGCCGATCATAATAATGGGTGCGGTGGGGTCGGCGGGAAGGCGAAATTTCTTGTTCTGATGGATATAGATGGGAAGCGTGCTGTACAGATCCGTGCGATCAGCGAAGAGGGTGGAGCAGACGCCGCCGCGCTCACGGTTATGCGCATGATAGCGGACCACCGCGACAGTAGCATGGACTTCGCCGGCATGTGCCCTGGGGCTGGAAGAAATGGAGTAAAGGCGCGGGGCAAGCCTGGACAGGAGATCGACAAGCTGTTGGGGAGACTGGATAACGCCAGGGTACTCAGTGAGAAGGTCGATCAGGCCGCGCTCGTGCAAATAGGTGTCAAGGTGGGTTTGCTGCTCGGGAAGAAGGAGGTTGTGGAGAGGTGCAAGATTGCCGGCTTTGCTGTAAGTGTCAACCAGCTTGCGGCTGAGACGAGAAATTTCGAAGACGTGCGAGAGAGCTTCCGCGAGAGGGCAGGTGCCGAGTTTGGGGATGTCTACGACTTCCTCGCCGGTCAGATGTACAGCGGCGAGGATATCGGTAACCAGGATCGGATCATTTGCGGGGATGACGGCGAGAGCGTCGCCGGCCTCGTAGGTGAGGTCAGAGTTCGCGAGTGAAAAGCTGAGGTGAAGCGTGGATTTACTGGAGATTTCAGCGGTCAAGATACGCTTGTCGATCAGCGGGGCGTAGAACGGGTTGTCGCGGTGGTAGATGCTCGCGGGCACGGCCTCAACTGCTTTCGGCAGGGCTGCGGGCGCGGCAGTTTCGACGTTGGCGTTAGCGAGCCGGGTGAGGAGGTCCGTCTTCCACAGCTCAAAAGGCTCGTCGACTTCAACATCGCAGACGACAGTAGCTGCCAGGCGCGTGGCCCCGAGGGCGACGAGGCGGTCGTCAAGGTCGGTACCGAACTTACAGAAGTGCTCGTAGTGACGGTCGCCAAGCGCGAGAACGCTGTATTGAAGCTTGTCGAGGCGCGGAGCATTGGGTTCGGAGAGCTGGTCGAAGAAAGGTTTCACGGTATCGGGCGGGTCGCCTTCGCCGTAGGTGCTGGCCAGGATCAACGCACATTGCTCAGTCGCCAGCGCCGCCGGGGCGTAGCCCTCAAGCGATACAACACGGGCAATGTGGCCTTTGAGCTTAAGTTCTTTCGCAATCTTCTTGGCGAGGCGCTCGCTGGTGCCGGTCTGCGAGGCGAACAAGACGGCAACATCGCGGCTCGCAGCTGCAGGTGCCGCCTGCGCGGGTGCGGACGACCACAGACCGGCAAGAAAGCCGTTGAGCCAGGCTCGCTGGGCGGGGTTGAATGGGGCATTATCGGGGATAAATGGGACCGTGTTCATTCCGCGACCCCTACCTGGGCAAAGGCGCGAAGCTCCTCAACAGAATAACGCCGGGTGAAGGCAAGAAAAGTCTCGTCTACACCGGCTTGACCGTGCTGGAAGGCGGTGAAGATGCGCTCCATCATGGGCGGCAGATCGGTGAACTTGACTGCCGGGAACAGCTCGCGGGCGAGACCCTGGTCCGCATCCGAGCCGCCGCCTAGATTGACCTGGTAGCCCTCTTCTCCGCCGACCTTGACGCCCATCAAGCCGATATCGCCGATGTAATGCTGAGCGCAGGAGTTGGGGCAGCCCGTGACGTGCAGATTGATCGGCTGGGTCAGCGTGAAGCGCTCGTCGAGATAGTCGGCGAGCGCGACGGCATGGGTTTTCGTGTCACTTTGCGCATATTTGCAGCCCTGGTTGCCGGTGCAGGCGACCGTGCCCGAGAGCACGCGCCCGGCAAAGAATTTAAGGCCGGCGGCGAGCAGCGCATCTTCCACGTCGGGCAGTAAGGCATCGGGAATGTTGGGGAGAATGAGATTCTGCCAGACGGTCAGGCGGATTTCACCGGTGCCGAAACGCCGAGCGATATCGGCAACGGCGTGCGCCTGGGCTACAGGAAGGCGGCCGACGGGAACGGAAACTCCTACGTAGGAGAGGCCGGGCTGGAGTTGCGGATGGATGCCGATGTGACCGGCGCGATCTATGAACCCGCGCGGTTCGCAGTCCTGCGCGGGAAGGCGCAGAAGGGGAAAGGCCAGGAGTTTTTCGGTTTCTTCGAGGAACTTTGTGATGCCCCACTTGTCGATGAGGTACTTGAGCCTGGCTTTCTTGCGGTCGGTGCGATCGCCGTGCTCGGCAAAGACGCGGATCATGGCGGCGGCAACGGCAACAGCTTCGTGCGGCTTGAGAATGACACCGGCGTCGGTGGCGAACTGCCGATGACCGGTGATGCCGCAGAGCACGACGCGGAAATAGATACCGGCCGGCAGGCTTTTGCCTTCAGCCACGCGCACGGCCTGGAAGCCGATGTCATTGGTATCGACGACGGCTGAGATGGTACCGCCATCGTCAAAGGCTACGTTGAACTTGCGCGGAAGACCGTAAAGATCACGCGAGTTGAGGATGTAGTGCGCGAGCGCATCCGCGTGGGGGCGCACGTCGAGCAGGCCCTGGGGATCGATGCCGCTGAGCGGCGACGCGGTGATGTTGCGGATGTTGTCTGCGCCGGAACCGCGCGAGCTCATGCCTAGGGCGGCAATCTTCTTCAGCACGGGAACCAGGTGACGGGGCTGGAACTCACGAATCTGGACGTTGGAGCGGGTAGTCAGGTCGGCGCGTCCGGAGCCCCAGTCGGCGGCCATTTCCGCAATGCCGTGCAACTGGGCCGAGCTCAGGACGGCACCCGGAACGCGCAGGCGCAGCATAAAGGAATCCTGTGCGGGTGCGACGTAGAAGAAGCCGTGGAACTTGAAGCGGTACGTGTTTTCAGGGCTTGGTACTTTGTCTTCGTTGGTATGCGTGAGCAGTTCATCCCATGCGTCGAGCGGATTGCGCTCGTACTTCCACAGCTCTTCGCGGCAAAGATCCTCAACCGGCGTTCCGTGAAAGAGTGCGGCGAGGTTCTGTGTCCCGGAGGCGGGGTCGGCAGTGATCTGGCCGGAGGCGGTGTGGCCGGCGAACGGCACACGTTGGGCGGCTCCCGCGAAAAAGCCTTCTAAATACTGCTTCTGCTCAAGCGAGAAGGGCTCATTGCCCGGTATCGCGGAAAGCGGGAGAGCCTGCGTGCTTGTGGTCCGGCCTAGGTCTGACATGAGCAAGTCCTTTAGCGAAACGGAGAGAATCTCGTCGTTCGTGGGGAGCTCGTCATGGAGCCTGATTGGGGTTCGTATGGGGTCGATAATCTCTGCGGAGACAGCCTTGGTCTCAGCAGAGGTGCTTAATGCGGGAACAAGCAGCAAGCTAGCACGATTGCAAACTCTTTTGAATCCATTTTAGGATTCACGTCCGATTTAGCAAAGAATAGATGGAGACCGGCTCGAACGCAAGTAAAGGTTTTTATCCCGGCAAGGCACAACCGGGTCGGATAAACCTGTTGCACGAGCGCTACGGGCATGTTACGTCTATGGTGTTATCTATTGAACTTCCGCGACCCCATGTCTGCGTCGCACCCGACGGACCATGCTTTTCACGCTACGTCGCGCGTAAAGCGGTGGCTCGAATGTTTCCCATCGCATGGCTCACCAGCGTTGATCTTTGCCCTGCTTTCGGGCGAGCTCCGCGACGTGCGCCCATTGTCAAACCCACCAGGGAGACCGCATGATTCGTTCCTTCACCGTAGTTCTGCGACGCCACCGCACTGCTTGCTTTGCCATGGCCGCTTTGACCGCGCTCGCGCTCCCGGCTTCTATCAAAGCCCAGCAGACTGTTCAGCTGGCCGAGGCCTCCAGCCCGACCCAGCCTGCCTCCTGGTCAAGCTCCAGTTCCGCCGAGCCGCAGAACACGCCCACGCCGCAGACCTCCACCTCGCCCGCGCCGGCAGACGCAAACCTTTCGCCGTTCATGCGGTCGCCCATTGCAAGCGGCACAGTCAAACGCACCTATCCCGTCAGCATCTCGTTCCTAAGCCGCAACCGCGCGAATGCCGTCAACTACTACAACGACGGCACCTACACGAGCACCTACCCCTATGTCGAACACCTGCTGCGCATCGCCGTCGCGCAGCGGATCGGTGCATTCGACTGGCAGGCGGAACTCGCTGAAAACACTGTTTTCGACGTCCCGACCACCTCGGTCGATCCCGTCGCGGCGCGCGGGCAACTTTTCCTGGGCGGCACGTACTACGCCTCCAATGGACCGGCAAACACCACGCCTTCCGCGGCCTCATTCAAGCAGGGTTGGCTCCGCTACCACGGCAAGGGGCCGGACACGACGCTGCGCATCGGACGCTTCGAGTTCTTTGACGGCGCTGAGATTACGCCGAAAGACCCGACCCTTCTGTGGGTGCAAACCAATCGTGTGGCGCAACGGCTGGTAGGAAACTTCGGCTTCTCAAACGGCCAGCGGTCCTTTGACGGCATCGATGGTCACTACGGCAAAGGCACCTTTGACCTCACAGCCATGGCAGGACGCGCCACGCAGGGCGTCTTCAACATGAACGCCAATCCGGAACTCAATGTCGACGTTCAGTACCTCGCCTTCACCAAGCGCCAGTTTAACGATCACCTGATATTTCGCGCCTTCGGGCTGGCTTACCACGACGGCCGCACCGGGCTGACAAAGACAGACAACCGTACCGCCGCGGCACGTGCGCTCGACCACAAAAACATTCGCATCGGCAGCTACGGGGGTGATGCGATTGCGAGCGTTCCCGTAGGCCCCGGCAACCTGGATGCCATGTTCTGGGGTGTGCTGCAGAATGGCAGCTGGGGCGTGCTGAACCAGCATTCCGGCGCGTATGCGGTAGAAGCCGGTTATCGTTTTACCAAGGTTGGGTCCAAGCCATGGCTTCGCGGCGGCGCGTTCCGCTCAACCGGTGATACCAATAACACGGACGACCGGCACAACACCTTTTATGCCCCGCTGCCGACACCGCGGCTTTACGCACGCTTTCCGTACTACAACTCCATGAACAACAAGGATCAGTATGTGCAGCTGATCGACGATCCCGGCAAGCGCTGGGAGCTGCGCAGCGACATGCATTTCCTGCAATTGACCTCGAACAAGGACTTCCTCTACAACGGAGGCGGAGCCTACGATAACAAGGTTTTCGGCGTGACAGGCCGCACGGCGAATCTCCATTACAGCCTGTCGTCGATCTTTGACATCAGCTCGGACTACGCACTCACACCTTCGCTCAGCGTGAACACGTACTATGCCCACTCTTATGGGCGTGCAGTGCTTGCATCACTGTACGCCGGGAAACAGGCCAACTATGGGTATCTTGAGCTGATTTACAAGTTCGGCATCAAGCAGAAGCCGGTGAACACCCTGCCCTGATCGGCACCGTTTCACCTTGCTCAACGCGGGAAGCCCTGTTGCGGTGCCGGGCAAAACAGTTCTCTTCAGGCGTTTGGCAGCGCCATAGCTCGTGCTACCTTACTCGTCATTAGTCTGCTCTCTTGATCAAAAAGGAATGGTTCCCAGCCAAGCTGCGGCAAGGTCGGCTGGGCTGGTGGAGTCATGGCGCACGCTAGCTTTGATGGACTACGCGTTCTTTCCCTTGAGTCGCGCCGCGCCAAAGAGGTTGAGAAGCTGATCCGCACCTACGGCGGACAGCCCTTTGTCGTACCCTTCATGCGCGAGGCGAAGCTCGAATCTAACCATGCGGCGCTGGATTTTGCGGATCGCCTGATGCGCGGGGAGCTGGACGTCGTAATCTTTACGACCGGCGTGGGCGTGCGGGCGCTGCTGGAGATTGTGGAAACCCGCTATGAGCGCACGGCGTTTCTGGCAGCGCTTGGGCGCGTTAAGATCGTCACGCGCGGGTCGAAGCCGGAAGCCACGCTGCGCGAATTGAAGCTCTCCTCAGTTGCGACGGCGGGGGAACCCACTACCTGGCACGAACTTATGA
>CAXSFX010000025.1:0-30062 GCA_964236655.1 uncultured Acidobacteriaceae bacterium
GCCAGTGCAAGATGGAAAGATGGCCTGCATCGGCGTCCGCGTGGATGGCTGCCTCCAGCGGATTGAGAACCGCGTGCTGTGCAACCGGCTCTGCCTGGTGGCGGCAGCCTACAACCGAAAACAACAAAAGCGAAGCTATCGAGAGCAGTGGAACAAAACGCAAACCGTTCGGCAAAGAGGATCGACCTTTCACACCTTCACAATGGAGAGCAGGGACGCAAAACCGGTGCTCCCAATACTTTGCGAAACTTTGTTACACCCTGTAAATAATGACCCTTCATCATACGAGCGCCATCCTGCGCGTGCCAGGCCTATCAGCCTGCCTCAGGTAGTAATTCTTCCATGCCTGTGCGCTGCAAGGCTTCCATCTCATGCGACTTTGGTACATGGAGTTTAGGAAAACTTCCTAATTCTGTATAACCGCAATACTCCTTGCAAAACTGATTGCGTCCTAATCTTTTCGCCTTGTACAACGCTCGGTCTGCATGCAGTAGCAACTTGTCGCAGTCTAAAGCGGTGGAAGCAGGCCAGCATGCGATTCCAATGCTGATTGTGAGCAGGCCTGTAGGGCTACCGATATGCGGAATAACCTCTTTGGCAAGGGCCTCCATTGTGTTCTGGGCGATAGCTGCCGCACCTTCCGGCTCTGTCATGGGCAGGAACAATACAAATTCCTCGCCGCCGAAGCGCGCTGCCATGTCTGCGATGCGGTGCGCCGAGGTTTTCAGCACGGCTGCTACGCGCTGGAGGACACGATCGCCCTCCAGGTGTCCATAGCGGTCATTGAACGCCTTGAAGTAGTCCACATCGATTAGCAGAAGGGCGAGTGATTGGGCGCTTCGGCTTTGCCGCCGTGCCTCCTCGTGGAGCGTCGAGTAGAACAGGTGTCGGTTTGCCAAGCCCGTCAGGTTGTCGTAATGCGCTTGCATTTCCAGCAGGGCCGTCTGCGCAGCATGTTCCACCTCTTCAGCCTTCCGATGCGAGTCATCCCGAACCGTGGCAACGTAGCCCATGATCTCTTGCGTAGCCGGATCTTTGTAGCAGGAGACCAGGGTTTCCACCCAGAGCCAACTACCGTTTTTGCGCAGCATGCGGTGGCGTAGCATCTGGCTGGTAGCATCTTGCTGGCACCGGCCGCGCATTGCCAGCACTGCCTCGCGGTCCTCAGCGTGGACCAGGTCCCCCAGGCTCTGCGCCAGGTACTCTTCCTGGCTCCAGCCTAGTAGTGGGAAAACGGCAGGCGAGACAAAGCACCGGACCTTGCTGGATGAGGAAAGAACAAGCATCTCGCGGGTATGATTTAGCAGCAAAGGGTAGAGCACTTCGTGCTCGCGCGCTTCACGTTGCGCATGCGTTAGCTGGAGCTCGTCGCGCTTGCGCGTGGTGAGATCGACATAAATTGCGAGCATACAGTTTATAGACGGCAGCACCACGCCGCTATGTAGCACGATGCGCTCCGTACCATCGCCGGCAAGTACGCGAATCTCAATCTGGTCTACCGCCAAGCCGGTTTCGGCTTGCCAATCCTTGCGTTTGCGCGTTTGCTCCGCCCACTGTGCTGCAGTCCGTTCGCGCTGCTCTGTGTCCGGCAAGCATGAGGACCAGTGGCTCCAGCTCCTAACCTCTTCCGTACTGTAACCGAACACGCCCCTGAAAGCCCGATTAACGAATACGGCCCCGCCGTCGTCCAGCCGAAACCAGACCAGCGGCACAGGCATGGCATCCAGTATGAGCAGGATTGTACTTCCCTCCATATCTCCGGAGAGAATGGAGGTTAGCGCAACCGCGTGGTTCATCGATGTTGAACTTAGTGAAGGCATGTCCATGGTGCCGCTTCCAAGATTGATATCTATATCATCGGTCCGTTCAGGGCTTTCAACACCTTAAGAAGGGAATCGATACATTACGGAAGTGTTAGTTCCCTGATGTAAGCATAATTTGTAAGGCTTTCAGTCGTTCCGAAGCCCACGCCGCAGCTTCACGCACGGTCAGGTCTTGTTCCTTCTCGGAAGCCCACAAGCGCAACTGGGGTACCAGGGAGAGATCGCCGCTGTTACCCATGGCAATTGCCAGGTTGCGGCGGAAACCTGAGAAGCGGGCCCGTTTGACAGGGGAGCCGAAGAACAGGGCCTCCCACTCCGGTTCGGTCATGGCCGCCAGCTCCGCAAGTGAGGGATTGATGAGCTGAGCTCGGGGAACAAGCTCGGGGTCTGGTGCAGAAGCGATGGCCAGCCGACTGTGCGTGTTCCAGGGGCATACGTCCTGGCAGATATCACAGCCGAAAATCTGCCGTCCGATGCCTTCGCGCAGCTCCGGGTCAATAGGGCCGCGCTTTTCTATGGTCAGGTACGAGATGCAGCGACCGGCATCCATCTGCCGGGGCGCAATCAGCGCACCTGTCGGGCAGGCGTCAAGGCAGCGTGTACAGGAGCCGCAGCGGTCGGCCGGCAAGGTAGCGCGCTGGGCGTCTTCCACGACCAGATCGGTCAGAATGACGCCGAGAAAGAAGAACGAACCAAGCCCTTCGCTAAGCGTGCAGGTGTTTTTGCCCGTCCAGCCCACCCCTGCCAGGGCGCTGAAAGCCCGCTCCACCAGCGGGCCGGTATCGACATAGGCCCAGGATTGAAATGGTCCAAGCTCTGCCTTTAGCGACTGCTCCATACATTTGAGGCGGCGCAGCAGCACCTTATGGTAATCGGAGGGTACGAGTGCCTCTCCTTCGACCCGCCCTGACCAGGCATAGCGGCCGATCCAGCCGGTTGCAGGCGGGGCGGGCTGGGTGGAGAGCGGGTAGCTTGAGCCGCCGCCGTATGGCGCGACACATACGATGATGGACCGCGCCCATGGCACTGCCACTTCGACCGCGCTGCGCAGGTAGCGGCCCAGCGCATCGCGCCGTTTCAGATACTCCATCTCCCCGGCGTGGCCCTGCTCGATCCACTGCGCGAAGTAGGCAGTGTGCGGCTCTGAATCCGGTGAGTCGAAGCGGGGCAGGGGAGCAATGCCCGCTTTGGCAAAGCCGGCATCCTGGGCGTGCTTTCCTACAATCTCCTGCAAGCCGGTGTGCCTCTGCTCTTTAAGGTAGCGGATGCCGAGCTTTGTACTTCTTCAAACGGAACATAAGCCGGACAGCCCTAAAGCCTCCCTTTATGAAAAGTTGGTGAAGGCTCCTTGAATGTTCATGCGCAGCAGGCCGAACTTAAGTCTGCCTTAAGGTTGGCATTGTGGAGTAAAAGCAGTCGCACACATCCGCTGCATGCTTCAGGCGGAGATACTTCATATAGAGGCCATTCCTTGTTTCGTTCGAATTTCTTATTGCGCAATATCCTAACGCCCAAATTTGCCGTTTTCCTACCTGCGACAGCCATGCTTGGCTTTTCAAGCCTGGCATCAACTGCCATGGCACAGGTGGACCGAGGCTCCATCGCCGGAACCGTTTCAGAACCCTCAAAGGCGGTTCTGCAAGGGGCGCAGATCACGCTGCAGCCAAGCGGCCAGACGGCGGTGAGCGATGCCCAGGGTACTTTCATCATCGCCGGTGTCAAGCCGGGGCACTACACGGTGCAGGTGTCCTATCTCGGCTTCCAGAACTACACCGCGGAGCTCGATGTCGCCGCCGGTACTATCGCCAAGGCGGATGCCGTCCTCAGTCTCAGCAACTCCTCAAGTGACTTGACAGTGCGTGCCGAGCGCGAAGTCGGTGAGGCAGAGTCGCTTGAGCGTCAGCGTGTCGCGGTGAACATTGTGCAGGTGCTGCCGTCAGAAGTTATCAACAGCCTGCCGAACGTGAACATCGCCGATGCTGCCGGTCGCCTGCCCAGCGTATCGATTGTGCGCGATGAGGGTGAAGGCAAGTGGATCCAGATTCGGGGTACCGAACCGCGCCTGAATAATGTGACCGTTGATGGCATACAGCTGCCGGCACCTGAAAATGTCCGCTATGTGAAGCTGGATACAATTCCGGCTGACCTGGTTGAGTCAATCGAACTGAATAAGACGCTCACCGCCGATATGAACGGAGATGGGATCGGCGGGTCGCTGAACCTGGTGACACGCCAGGCGACGGAGACGCCGTATTTCGCTGTTGAAGGCTTGTTCGGTCACACGCCGATCAATGGAGTTCGTCAGGAGAACCAGGAGTTCGCAACATACGGACGGCGTTTCCTCGGGAATAAGCTTGGCTTTCTAACCACAGGAAGTTATGACTACAACGCGCGCGGTATCAACGACATCGAGCCGGGGCAGGGCGTGAATAACATCGTTGATGCGGGCGGGAATACTATCGGCACGGTCAACAGCCCGAACACAATTGACTTGCGTGATTATTACTATGATCGCTCGCGTTACGGAGCAGGCGGTACGCTGGATTACAAATTCGATAGTCATACTACGGCCTACTTCAAGGGTTTGTTCTCTCACCTCGATGATTTCGGCGAGGACAGTATCAACCGGCTGAACTTTGGCGCTTTTACATCGCCCACCCAGACCGATCAGACAGGCGGCGTTCAATACCAGGATATTTACAGGCGACCCTCACAGGAGTTATTCAGTACGTCTCTCGGCGGACGCAAAGAATTGGGACAGTCCACACTCTCAGCCCATATCGCTTTGTCACAAGCCAAGATCACCGGCGGCTTTACAACCAGCGCTTTCAACGGACCCACTGCAACAACTGATCCGGTAACCATGAATCCCAACCAGGACGGAGTCGCCTTCAACACAGCCACCAACGACGTGTTTCTACCGGGGGCCAAGGTAACTGCGACGCCGCATAACGTCAGCATTTACGATGGAAGTCAATATCCATTAAGCTCTATCCGTTTTCAAGATAATCATACATACGAGCGGGATGTTGAAGGACAGGCAGATTACTCTCGCGGTTACACGCTCGGCCCGAACTTTGGAACCTGGCAGGTCGGTTTCCAGGCGCGGGACGTTATCAAGAACCAGCTCGATAATCAGCCGACCGCAACACCCCTTGCTTCAAACATCCTGCTGAGCCAATTTCCAAGCAATCGCGATCAATCGAACTATTATTTCGGCAACTACCAGGTGGGGCCGCAATCACAAGCTACTAACATCATCGGCTTTTATAACACAAACCCCGGGCAGTTCACGCTAACACCGGGTGGAGCTCGCGATCTTCAAGCAGACTTTCATGTAAGTGAGCGCGTGTATGCCGGGTATCTTGAGAACACCATCACGCATGGCCGGTTCCGCTATAACAGCGGTGTACGTGTAGAGTCCACGGCAGACGGTGTGCAAGGATACCAATCAAACGGTGCCGGCGCACTCAACCCAGTGTATACAACAAACAACTATGTCTATGTCCTCCCCAGCGCCGGCGTGCAATATAACCTGGATAACTACACGGACTTCCGGCTTGCTTACAGCATAGGCTTGGCTCGCCCAAATTACGGCGATCTGGCACCTTTTGTTCAGTACAATCAGGGTGCGTCAGATACTGCTTCTGCTCCCTTGTTTAACGCAGGCAATCCAAATTTGAAAGCAACCTGGGCGGAGAATCTTGACCTTTTGGGCGAACATTACCTTAAAGGCATCGGCGTTATCCAGGGCGGCGTCTTCTACAAGCAAATCTTTAACGATATTTTTCCATCTGTTGTGCAAGTACAGTATGTGCAGCCGGGTGATACACAATCGAGCCTTGTTCGCGAAGGTTTGCCCGTGAACGGAGGCTCGTCCCACCTGATCGGCGCAGAAGCTTCCTACGAGCAGCACTTGACAAGACTACCCGGCGCACTCAGCGGTACCGGTTATCGCTTCAACTACAGTTATGTTGCTTCGGTCACCAGCGTTCCCGGCCGGTCTGACAAACCTTCTCTAGCGGGCGATGCACCGAATAACTGGAATGTCGATCTTACTTATGACAAATACGGTCTATCAGCGCGCATGGGTTTGACGCACAATGATGCATATATCTCAGCCTACCAGTATCAGGACGGCACACCAATTGCAGGTTCACCTACAAATGTGACACAGGGCGGCCCGCTGGGCCCAAATGGAGATAACTACTACTACCCCCATACACAAGTCGATGCGCAGGTAAGCTACCTTGTTCCTAAAGGCCGCGGAGCAAGCATAGTCGCGCAGTTCCTTAACCTTAACAATGAAGTCTTCGGCTTCTATAACGGCCAGGAACAATACCCGGTACAACGCGAATACTACAGCCCGACATATACGTTTGGTTTGCGGTGGACCAGTAATGCTGAACACGGTTCTGTCTTCAAACAGTAAACAGAAGAAAGCAGAAACAGCAATGCCCCGCCTGCAAGCGGGGCATTTCTATGGATTCACTACTTGATTTACACGTTAAACTTGAAGAACAGTATGTCGCCATCCTTGACGACATACTCCTTGCCTTCAGACCGCAGCAAGCCTTTTTCCTTCACTGCCTGCTCGCTGCCCAGCGTAAACAGGTCGTCGCTTGCATAGCAGTCGGCCTTGATAAAGCCCTTCTCGAAATCAGAGTGAATCACTCCAGCCGCACCCGGTGCCTTGGTGCCGCGCCGGATGGTCCAGGCTCGGACCTCCTGCACCCCAGCAGTGAAGTACGTAATCAAGTCGAGCAGGCGGTAAGCGGAGTGGATCAGCCGGTTTAGCCCCGGCTCGGCCAGCCCCATGTCGGCAAGAAACTCATCGCGCTCCTCAGGCTCCAGCTGCGCAATTTCACTTTCAAGCGCGCCGCAGATGCGCACCACCTGGCTGCCCTCCTCCTGCGCACGCTGCTCCACTATTGCTGTATACGCGTTGCCCGCGCCCACTCCTGCCTCGTCTACGTTGGCGACATAGAGCTGCGGCTTGGCAGTAATCAGGAACAGGTCGCGCGCGATCAGCCGTTCATCGTCCGTCAGCTCTGCAGTACGAGCAGGCTTGCCTGCGCCCAACACTGCCAGCAGCTTGCCTAGCAGCGAGTGTTCGGTTTTCACTTTATGGTCGGTGGTGTTTTTGGCAGCTTTCTCTACGCGAACCATGCGCTTTTCCACCGTGTCCAGGTCGGCCAGCAGCAGCTCGGTGTTGATGATCTCGATGTCATGCAGCGGGTTGACGCCGCCGGCAACGTGGATCACTTCCGGGTCGTCGAAGCAGCGCACTACATGGGCAATGGCATCGGTCGAGCGGATGTGTCCGAGAAACTGGTTGCCGAGCCCTTCACCTTTGGACGCGCCCTCGACGAGTCCGGCAATGTCGATGAATTCCATGGTGGTGGGCACCAGGCTTTTGGGCTTGATGAGTGCCGCGATTTTGTCGAGTCGCGCATCGGGCACAGTCACTACGCCGGTGTTCGGGTCAATGGTGCAAAAGGGATAGTTGGCAGCCTGGGCTTTTGCCGAGGTCAGCGCGTTGAAGATGGTGCTTTTGCCTACGTTGGGCAGGCCTACAATTCCACAATTCAGGGGCATGCGTCCGATTCCTTATCTCCTGTATTGAAGCACGGAGTACCAACCTGCCAACGTGGGAAGGTTTCCATAAAGATGGGCACACCATAGCAAAATGGTCTAGTCTTCTCGTGAACAAAGCTGGCTGATTTTGTACTGCGTGTGTAAAGCCAATGGAGGATTTACAAAGATGGGCAAGAGCGGAATGGCAGGGCATCGCATAGGAGCAGCAGCAAGCCTGGCAATGGCAGCATGCATGGTTTCAGGAGCGCCTTTCTCGGCGCAGGCGCAGGGCGACGTCCATACCTTGACGCCGCAGCAGTTGTTGCAGGCGCTCTCCCCGGATCAGCGCGCAACCCTGGAGCGCCTGGGCAAGCTGAACGAGTTCAAGGCCGATGACTGGCGCTACCATGCGGGCGACCTGCCGCACGGCGAAGCCACAACCCTTGACGACTCAAGCTGGCAGGTGGTGCAGCCCCGGAGCGATGCGCCTAAAGAGGCTGCGTGGTACCGCCGCACAATTGAAATTCCGCAAAGCTTTGCGGGGTACGACAGTACGGGCAGCCGCATTACGTTCCGCTTTGAAGTTTCGTCCGATGGCGACGTGCCCGAAATTATTTACTTTAACGGTCGGCGTGTGGCGCTGGGCACCGGCCTGGAGCCGGTGGTGCTGACGGACAGCGCCAAGCCGGGCGAGAAGATTCAGGTAGCGGTCAAGCTGCTGGCGACGGCGACACCGAAGCGCTACCGGCGGGCGACGCTGCATGTTGAGTTCCCGGACGGGCGACCCAATCCGAGCGACCTGGCAGCCGAGGTGCTGTCAGCCGAGGCACTGATACCGACTCTGTCGAAAAACCCTGCCGCTGACCAGCAAATCCTTGCAAAGGTCATCGCAGCAATTGATGTAAAGGCGCTGGACCAGCCGGGCGCAGCGGGGCAGGGGAGGTTCGATGCCTCGATCAAAGCAGCGCAATCGCAAATGGAAGCATTGAAGCCGATGCTGCAGCAGGCCACCTTCCATGAGACGGGCAACTCGCATATCGACGCGGCGTGGCTGTGGCCGAGCTCGGAGACAATCGACGTGGTGCGGCGCACATACGGTACCGCTGCGCAGCTGCTCAATGAATACCCGCAGTACACCTTTACGCAGTCTGCTGCGCAGTACAACGAGTGGATCGCCGAAAAATACCCGGAGCTGAACGACCAGATCAAAGCGGGTCTAAAAGACGGTCGCTGGGAGGTGCTGGGCGGCATGTGGGTGGAGCCGGATCTGAACCTGCCGGACGGTGAGTCCACGGCGCGGTCGATCCTGATCGGCAAGCGGTTCTATCAGAAAGAGTATGGCGTTGACGTACATATCGGCTGGAACCCGGACTCGTTCGGCTACAACTGGCAACTGCCGCAGATTTACCTGAAGTCGGGCATCGACACGTTTGTGACGCAAAAAATGGCGTGGAACGATACCAACCAGCTGCCGTTCAAGTTGTTCTACTGGCAGTCACCCGACGGCAGCAAGGTGCTGACGTACTTTCCGCAGGGCTACGGCAACCAGACCCTGGGCCCGCTGCGCCTGTCGATTGACCTGGTAGAGGCCCGTAAATTGGCACCGGGCTTGACGGAAATCATGGACCTGTACGGGGTAGGTGACCATGGCGGCGGCCCCACGCGCGCGATGCTCGACGAAGGCGAACACTGGGCAGAGCCGAACAAGGTGACGCCCAAGCTGGAGTTCGGCACGGCAGAGACGTTCTTCAAGAAGGTACGACCGGAACTGGTAGCCGATTCACACACCTGGAACTATGCTTCTATCGGCGAAGGCTACAAATATCCGGCACCCGCCGGTGAAGGGCAGGTCAGCATCCCGACCTGGAAAGATGAGCTGTACCTGGAATACCACCGCGGCGTGTATACCACCCAGGCCAAGCACAAGCTGAGCATGCGTACGAGCGAAGAGGAAGCACTAGATGCGGAAAAGTATGCGTCGCTTGCATGGCTCGACGGCAAGGCGTACCCCGGCGACGACCTGACAGATGCGTGGAAGAAGATCACGTTCAATGACTTCCATGACTTGGCAGCGGGCTCGGGCATTGCAGTGATCTACCGCGACGCACAGAAAGACTTTAGCGTGGTGCGGCAGGAGACTGCGGCGATCAAGGAAAACTCGCTGGACGCACTTGGGGAGAATGTAAATACGGCGACTGTGAAGAACGGCGTTCCGGTGCTGGTATGGAATTCGCTGGGCTGGGAGCGTTCTGCCACTGTCATGGTGGATGTGCAGATGCCGGCTGCCACGGACGCGGTAACAGTGATGGATGCCAGCGGCAAGGTGCTGCCGTCTGAGGTGGTGTCGCACGATGCGCAGACCAACAGCTTCAAGCTGCAAATGCGCGTTGACGGGGTTCCATCGCTTGGCTACAAGCTGCTGCATGTGATGGCAGGAAGTAAGAGTTTCGCCAGCGATTTGAAGTCCAACGGCTTGACACTGGAAAACGACGCGCTCCGCCTGACCGTAGACAAGCAGACCGGCTGCGTGACCAGCCTGTTTGACAAGCATGCCAACTTTGAGACGCTTGCCGCCGGCGGGTGCGGCAACGAGCTGCAGGCGTTCAAGGACAATCCAAAGGATTATGACGCCTGGAACATCGATCCCGGCACGTATGACGTGGCACCGACAAAAATCAACACTGCCGAGTCGGTTGAACTTGTAGACCACTCACCGATGCGCTCGGTCATTCGCGTCAAGCGTAAGTGGCAGGGCTCGACCTTTACGCAGGACTACGCGCTGTATGCCGGGGCAGACCATGCCGTGGTGACGACAGACGTGGACTGGCGCGAGAAGCACATCCTGCTGAAGGCGGCGTTCCCGCTGGCCGCAACCAGCAAGAATGCGACCTACGAGATCCCGTACGGCACCATTGAGCGGCCTACCACTCGTAACAATACGTTTGAGAAGGCGCGTTTTGAGGTACCGGCGCTTCGCTGGGCCGATGAGGGTGATGGACAGCACGGCTTCAGCCTGATCAACAACTCGAAGTACGGCTACGATGCGGTGGGCAACATGCTGCGGCTCACGCTGCTGCGCTCGCCCGTGTCGCCGGACCCCGATGCCGACCAGGGCTCGCAGCACTTCTCCTACGCGCTGTACCCGCATGGGGGCGACTGGAAGCAGGCGGCCACGGTTCACCATGGCTATGACTTCAACTACCCGCTGGTAGCTGCGCAGGTGGCGCAGCATGCGGGTACGCTGCCGGCCGAGCACAGCTTTGCGGCCATATCGTCACCAAACGTGATCCTGACTGCGATGAAGAAGGCGGAGGATTCCAACGCTCTGATCTTCCACATGTATGAATCTGCAGGGGTAGCTGGAGATGTGAAGCTTACGCTGCCTGCCGGGGCGACCCAGGCGAACATCACCAATCTGATAGAAAAGGAAGCCGGCGCTACCGTTCCCGTGACGGGTACCACGGCAACCGTGCCGATCCACCCTTTTGAAATTCTGACCCTGAAGGTGAACTACAACCACCCGGAGGATCCGAGCCAAGCAAATCGGCAGGCGCAGTAGATCAAGCTATACCGGCAGCAAACGCGGCCCTGCCCGGCATCTTTGCCGGCGGGGTCGGCTTGCGTTTGCGGCGTAGCGACAGATGATTGCAGGGAAGCATAGAATCACGCCGGACGCGCTCTCGCGCCATCATGAAGGAGCAAATCGCATGGCTACCATGACCTCTCTGCAACCCGCGACGCATAGCTTTCCCGTGCAGCTGCGCAAGCGTTATGACAACTACATCGGCGGTGCCTGGATGGCGCCTTCATCCGGCGAGTACTTTGAAAACGTGACGCCTGTAACCGGGCAGGTCTTGTGTGAAATTGCTCGTTCTAATGCCGCCGATGTGAACATGGCGCTCGACGCCGCGCATGCGGCCAAAGGAGCCTGGGGCCGAACGCCTGCAGCCCAGCGCAGCCTGATGCTGCAACGCATCGCGCAACGGATGGAAGACAACCTGGAGCTGCTGGCCACAGTCGAGACCTGGGACAACGGGAAGGCGATCCGCGAGACGATGGCCGCCGATCTGCCGCTTGCCATCGATCACTTCCGCTACTTCGCCGGTGCTATTCGCGCGCAGGAGGGTGGCATTTCGCAGCTGGATGAAACCACAGTGGCCTACCACTTTCATGAGCCGCTCGGCGTCATCGGCCTTATCATTCCTTGGAACTTTCCAATCTTGATGGCTGCCTGGAAGCTTGCGCCCGCACTCGCGGCAGGCAATACAGTCGTGCTCAAACCCGCCGAGCAAACGCCCATGTCCATCCTCGTGCTGCTGGAGCTGATCGAAGACATCCTGCCGCCGGGTGTGCTGAATGTTGTCAATGGTTTCGGCCTTGAAGCAGGGAAGCCGTTGGCTTCAAGCCCGCGCATCAATAAGGTCGCGTTCACCGGCGAGACGACGACGGGCCGCTTGATTATGCAGTACGCCTCGCAAAACATTATTCCGGTCACGCTTGAGCTGGGCGGTAAAAGCCCCAATATATTCTTCGAGGATGTTCTGAGCGCCGATGACGCCTTCTTCGATAAATCGCTTGAAGGTTTTGCGATGTTCGCGCTGAACCAGGGTGAGGTATGCACCTGCCCGTCGCGTGCGCTGATCCAGGAGTCGATTTACGACCACTTCATGGAGCGCGCGCTCAAGCGCGTCAAGGCGATCAGGATGGGCAGCCCGCTGGACAGTACCACCATGATGGGTGCGCAGGCATCAGGCGAGCAGCTTGAAAAAATTCTGTCGTACTTCGACATCGGCAGGCAGGAAGGCGCCGAAGTGTTGACCGGCGGCAAACGCGCCACCCTTGACGGTGATCTTGCGGGCGGCTACTACGTGGAGCCGACGATCTTCAAGGGTCATAACAAGATGCGTGTCTTCCAGGAAGAAATTTTCGGCCCGGTTGTTTCCGTAACCACTTTCCGCGATGAGGAAGAAGCCATCGCCATTGCAAACGACACGCTCTATGGCCTGGGTGCCGGGCTGTGGACGCGCGACATTAACCGCACGCATCGCATGGGCCGCGCCATCGAGGCAGGTCGCGTGTGGACCAACTGTTACCACCTGTACCCGGCGCATGCCGCTTTCGGCGGATACAAACAGTCAGGTATCGGGCGTGAGAACCACCTGATGATGCTGGAGCACTACCAGCAAACCAAGAACCAGCTCATCAGCTACAGCCCGGATGCCATGGGGTTCTTCTAACGTGCCGCAAGCACCGGAACTCGAAACCCCTGAACAAGTGCTGTGTACCCCGGCAGCCGCTGCGCTGATGGATAAGCTCTTTGCCAAGTATGGAGAGCTCATGTTCCACCAGTCCGGTGGCTGCTGCGATGGCAGCTCGCCTATGTGCTACCCGCGCAGCGAGTTCCTGGTCGGCGACAGCGACGTATTGCTCGGTATCATTAACAAAGCGCCGTTCTACATGAGCCGTAGCCAGTTCGAGTACTGGAAGCACACGCAATTGATCCTTGATGTAGTGCCGGGACGCGGCGGCATGTTTTCACTTGATGGTCCGGAGGGTGTGCGCTTTCACATTCGCTCGCGCGTGTTTACGGATGCCGAAATTGCAGCACTACATTCTCAGGGTCTTATCTGATAAAAGTTGCATTGACCTCACTGTTATGAAAAAAGCACACGAGAACAATGGAAATGCCGACGTATGGGCGGTCTGAGAAGAATGGGGCTGCTTGCATTTTTGTTGCCGCCTTCTATTTGTCGCTCCTCCATTTGCCCAATTAAAGAATGGCTTCTATCTCCATGACGCTGTGGAGCGAGACGCGCTCTATTGGACTGTCGGATTTGCGGATATCCACGCCAAAGTGATAGAAACAGGATAAACCAGCGTTGTAGGCACACTGATGAAGCGCTACATTTTCAAGATTGATGCACGCGCCTGAGCCCTATTATCACGCCGATAGATGTTATTGCCTATTAAGCCCACCATGCTAAATCCACAATCATATATTATCTTTGGTGCGTAGTTATGGATGCGCTAGGTTCCATGTCAGGCAAGCTTTGTCTTTAGGCTTGCTGATTGTGACTGCATGGTTCACCGCATTCCTCTCACATACAGATACTCGTCCTGCCCGGCATCTCCGCTGCGATGCTGAGCTATGAGGTCGGGATGTCATAGGGCCGTGCTCCACTCGGCCAGTATCGGGGTAGAACTAAGAAATTCATGCTACGTTACCCAGCAATTTATTATCACGCCTGAACAGAACGGCGCGTGAGCTGGTCGTTCCCTGATCGGGCGTGAGAGCGTAATCCATGGTCAGAAGCACACGCGCCTGGGCTTGTGTGTCGTTCATCCCAGACTTGCCGGGCGGGGTTGCCGGAGAAAAGCTGAAGGTTTAGTGCCGCCGGTACGTTACTAATTTGTTTTTCTTGCTGCTTGCCCCCTGTACAAATGTCTGTTTACTGCCGATGTGGAGTGCAAGGGACTACAGGAGAGCCAAACGCTCATGAAGCGGCATGCCAGCGAATGCTTGCAAAAAAAATCGGCTTGGCTCTTTTGTCTGTTGCGGCATGGAGCAGATGCAGTTCTTACCAGGTCTAAGCGGCTTGGCGATTGCTTTGGCAGCCTTGTTGCAACACTTCTTTTGCTGCTCGTTTCGACCCTTTGGGTGTTGCCTGCTGCGGCATCCTCCATACCTTTGACTGCCGCAAAGCAAGTACACGACATGGCACCGGATGAAGCTGACCGAGCGCTTCCTGTGCATCTTGTCGCTACCGTGACGTACTACGAGCCAAGCTATAACCTTCTTTTTGTCTCCGATGCGAGTGGCTCGGTGTTTGTCTGGATCACTCATCCCTATCCCCTCCATGTAGGAGACCTCATCGATATTCATGGAGTTACGGAGCGAAGCCTTCGTACCAGGGTTGCCGGAGATGCTGACATCCAGGTGCTGGCCAGCCATCGGAGCATCGCTGTGAAGCCGTCCAGCTATAACGAATTGATGACCGGTGAGAGGGACTGTCAGTACGTTTCCGTTCGGGGAATCGTTCGCTCAGCCAGTTTTGAACTCCACGACACTGACAACGTGGCACAATTGCAGGTGCTTGTTCCAGGCGGCATTGTTCAGATCTACGTACAAGATCCGCGAGGGCTGGATCTAAATGGCCTCATTGATGCAGAGGTAGAAGTTGAAGGCGCTGACGGTGCCGAGTTTAACGCTCGCTACCAGGCAATGCGTCCAAAGCTGTTTGTAAGCTCCGCGGCGAACTTAAAGATACTTCGCCAGCCCACCTTCAACCCGCTTGAGCTTCCTGCGACAGAAATTGACAAGGTGATGGCATCTCACATGGTTGTCAATCAGTCAAAGCGCATTCGTTTGCAGGGGGCTGTGACCGCCTTTGATCCTGGCTACTCGCTTGTCATACAGCACGAAGGCCACGGTCTGCTTGTGCTCACCAGGCAAACGGATGAGCTGCCTCTTGGAACCGTGGTTGACGTTATCGGCTTCGCTGACGATCATGCCTACTCCGCCGTGCTTGAAGATGCGCAATTCTATCCCACAGGACATATGGAATTAGTCACGCCGCAAAAAGCCGGCTACAGCGAGGCAATGAGCGGCATATACAGTGACAGATTGATCCAGATGGATGGACGTGTTTTGTCCAGGCTCCAAGGTGAATGGTCTGACACCCTGATGATTATGGTTGAACAACATCCGGTAGGTCTAGTGCTGCGGCACAGCGGAAACAGGGTACCTCTGCCTGATTTGGCCCCGGGTGCGCTGGTACGTGTCAATGGAGTTTGCCGTATTACACCAGGCATCACCTGGCGCAAACCTCTTCTATTCCGTATGGATTTGCGCAGCGGCAGCGACGTGCAGGTCTTGGCACTGCCTTCCTGGTGGAACTTCCGTCATCTGCTGAATGTCGGGTGTGGTTTGCTGGCCTCATGGTTACTTATCATGCTTTGGGTTCTCGTGCTGCGACGTCGAGTAGCCCTGCAAACAGGGCGGATTGAACGCTCCATACAAGTGGAGCGCGAACGCAGCCGCCTGTTGGAACAAATCAACTCAGAGAAACCGCTCAATGAAGTACTGAGGGATATTTGCGGTTCTGTCGCTTTGCTGGTCTCAGAAGTTTGTTGTTATTACATTTTGTTTGAAAGCGAGGCCGGTGCTGCGCAAGCAGTGCTTCCGGCAGGAAGTGACAGCCAGCAGTTTCTACACGAAGCTTCGCTGAGTGATGCCAGAGGCAATCAGGTAGGTATGTTCCGGGTTGAGAGCCTCAAGCATAGAGTTCCTTCCGCAGAAGAAAAAGACATTCTGACAATGGGGGCGAGCCTTGCCAATCTTGCCGTAAATCAACGTCGTATGTACGACGAGTTGAATTACCAATCAAGCCATGACCAGCTCACCGCTTTACCGAACCGCAGGCTTGCCGACATACGTCTTGAAGAAGTAATTGAAGAGGCTAAGCAGACCGGTACTTGTATTGGTGTGGCCTATATCGATGTAGACCAGTTCAAACAGGTCAACGATCGGCATGGGCATAAAATCGGCGACTTGTATTTGCAGCAAATTGCCTTGCGACTTGGTGCAAAAATTCGGGCTACAGACCTGCTGGCTCGCATTGGAGGAGACGAGTTTCTCCTTATCGCGACTGCTCTACGGAACCTGAAGGATGCTCAAATCTACAAAGACCGCCTTGGCTGCTGCTTCAAGGACCCTTTCCTTTTGGATGGAGTGCTTATACACGGCTCCGCGAGCATCGGCGTCGCTGTGTACCCGGATCATGGCACAACTTCTGAGGCTCTGAAAAAGTATGCTGACACTGAAATGTACTCGGTCAAGCATGGAGCCGGTATAGATGAGGAGCAAGGGAAAGAGACAGGACGCAGCACAGATATTTTTTCTCCGGCGGATTTACGTGCCGCTCTGGACGCCTCACAATTCAGACTTTTCTACCAGCCCCAGTTTTCCTCCACTGGGCAACTCTGCGGGCTTGAAGCACTCATACGGCTTTATGACCCTATTCTTGGAATTGTCTTCCCGGACGCATTTATAAACGTTGCGGAACGAAGCGACTTCATCCTTCCTCTCGGTGCGTGGGTGCTGCGCCAGGCTCTGGAAGATGCACGGCACTGGCAGATTGGCGTGAGGGACAAGGCACGGATCGTAGTCAATGTGTCTGCACGACAAATTGAGCAACCGCACTTTGCGGAAGAAGTGATCCTGGCACTGGCTCAGTCAGGGGTCCCCGCTACCACGCTGGAAATCGAAATTACAGAGCGTGTTGTTATTACCAGTTATGGGGACGCTATCAAGCAGCTTTCTGCTCTACGTGCGCTAGGCGTTCATATCTCGATCGATGATTTCGGGACAGGTCACTCTTCGCTCAGCATGTTGCACAAGCTGCCGATTGATACCCTTAAAATTGACAGGAGCTTCGTAAGTTTGATCGAGTCCGAGCCTGCCGTGCTGCGCGTAATTGAAGCAATTGTGTGTCTTGCCCATGCGCTTGGCAAACGCATTGTTGCTGAAGGCATAGAGACTGAGCATGATTTCCAAACCATGCTACAGATGGGTGAAATGGATTTTCAGGGCTACCTGTTCAGCCGTCCATTGCCGGCTGATGCTATCCACTTGAATCTCGCGGCTTGGCGCAAGGGTCTGCCATTGCAGAAAAGGGAAAGTAGCCTTGTACCTACAAACCTTCCTTCGCCTGTGGCTGCAATCAAAGCAGCAGCAGTTATTAACACAGGTTGGCAGGCTCAAATGATGAACCAACAGCCTTACTCTGCCGGTTGACGTGAGGCACAGGGATAAATACAGGAACTCAATGCACCTGGAGCTCATCTACAGCGAACTGCTTGAATGAAGCGAAGCCATAAGCACTGCCCGCTCGATCAAGCCTGCAGTAAATCTTCGATACGCACTGGCAGCTCTCGCTTACACACACCGGTGGCCTGGTATATGGCTGCTGTGATTGCAGGCGCAACACCGGCCAGTCCGATTTCTCCTACGCCGCGAGCTCCGATGGCACTCAGGTTCGTATCCGGGTAGTCGAGGAAGATCACATCCATATCGGGCGTATCCGGGTTCACGCTCATGATGTAGTCGGCCAGATTGTTGTTGGTAGGGCGACCGGTGCGAGCATCGTATTGCGTTTCCTCGAACAACGCCATGCCTACGCCCATTACAATCGCACCTTCCATCTGGTTGCGGGCTGCCTTCATGTTGATGATTTTTCCTACATCGATGACCGAAACGATGCGCGAAACACGAAGACGTACGATACCCGGATCGTACTCAACTTCGGCAAAGTGGGCACCAAAAGAGTGGAACGAGTATTTTTGTGCCTCTTTGTCCCGATCGGTACCCTCCATGTTTCCTTCGCTTGTCACGGAGCGTACATTTTCAAGTTGCAGCACTCGTTCGAAAGGCACCCCGCTCGTCGGCGTGGAACCTTTCAGATGGACGAAGCCGTCAGAGAGCGCAAGCTGATCTACGGGGCGACCAGCGAACATGCCGCCGGCGCTTTTAGAGGCAACCTTGAGCATCTGCTCCGCGGCCCCCTTGGCACCCAGATCGACCGCCGGAACAACCGAGCCGGTAACAACCGAGCCACCCGACATAGGTCCTGTCGGCAACTTGGTATCACCCAGCACCACCGAGATTCGATCCATGGGGACGCCGGTGCGCGCGTGCACCACCTGCGCGAATATGGTGTACGTACCGGTGCCGATGTCCTGGGTACCGCAGACGACGCGGACGGTGCCGTCATCATTTAAGCTGACGCGCGTTTTGACGCCTGCACGGCCGGAGCCCCAGGAAGCGCAACCGACACCCCATCCCAGCACGAGACCGTTTTGACCCTCGCGCTTCATGCTCCCGACTTGCGGGTTATAGCCTTTCCAGCCGAAGCGCTCCGCACCCACGGTCAAGCATTCCTTCATGTGGCGCGAGGAGAACGGCTTGTCCTTGCTCTCGTCAATTGCCGGCTCATTCATGAGGCGCAGCTGTACCGGGTCCATCTTGAGCTTTACAGCGAGTTCATTGAGTGCCGACTCTGTTGCGAAGAGACCGGGCACAGCTCCCGGCCCACGCATCGCCATCGATTTGCCGATGTTGCGCTTTGCCAGTGCATCCCGTACCAGTAAATTGGGCGTACTCCAAAGACTGGGAGTAGCCTCGCCGCAGCCTTCACCGGTGTCATCCGGCACGAAGGAAGCATTGCTCACGTAGTCGTGCCAGATGCAGTTCAGCTTCCCATCCGGCCCGGCACTAAGCCGAACCCGCTGCATGGTGCGCGGACGATGACCGACGTTCGAGAACATCATATGCCGGTCCACAACCAGCTTCACCGGACGGTTGAGGTCGCGTGCGGCAGCAGCCGCAAGCGGCGCGTGCGGCCATGGCGCCAGCTTGCCCCCGAAGCCCGACCCCAGAAACTGCATGACGATGCGTACATTTTCAAGCGGTACGCCAAGCATTTGCGCCATCGCTACCTGGGCGTTCTCTACACCCTGGGTCGACTCATAAAGAGTAAAGTTGTGGCCGTCATAGTCGGCAACAATGGAGTGCATCTCAATCGGATTGTGCGTTTCAACAGGCGTTACATACGTCCGGTCAATCGTGATCGAACCCGTGGCAAAGGCCTTTTCAGCATCACCGCGTTGGCTCTGGACTGAAAGCTTTCCATTCAGCTCCTCGCTCAGGTCGAGCGAAAGGTTCGGCTTGGTCGCCGCGTACTCGACCTGTACTGCCGCAGCCGCCTCACGCGCCTGATCCATGCTTTCTGCCACAACAACCGCTACATACTGGCCGTTGTAAAGAATAACTTCATCCTCAAAAGGCATGCGGCTTTCAGAGATCCAGGCGCGTCCCGATGGATCGGGGCGGTACAGCTTGGGCATATTTCCGTGGCTGTACACCTTCAATACGCCACGCATGCGCTCGGCCTGGCCGGCATCAAGCCGCGTAATGCGTCCGCTGCCGATTGTGGCGCATACAGGGATGGCATACACCATGCGAGGCAGGTTGAAGTCGGCAGAGTAGCGCGCGGTACCGCTGGTTTTAAGTGGTCCATCAATGCGCGGTACAGCTGCGCCTAAAATCGCCGTGCTAGTTGGAGTTGTGCTGCTGGTGGCCATTAGGAATCCTTTTCGCTACGCTTGCTGCGCAGTCACAGTTGTGAGCGCGCGCACAACCGAGCGCTTTGCAAGTTCGATCTTGAACCCGTTTTCACCGTAGGATTTCGCACCGTGCACGGCAATCTTCGCCGCTGCCTCAAAATGCTCTTCCTCAGCCGGCTTGCCCACCAATGCTCGCTCAGCCGCCTCGCTGCGCCAAGGCTTGGTACCCACGCCGCCCAGCACTACCCGCGCCTTATGAACGCGGCTGCCATCCATTTCGACCAGGACGGCCGCGCTTGCCAAGGCAAACTCGTAAGAGGCCCGATCGCGCAGTTTGAGGTAGTGCGAGCGAGTTCCAGGTGGGAGCGGGGGAAGGGTAACGTAGGTGATCAGATCGCCTGGGGCCAGCACATTTTCAATATTCGGCGTAGTACCGGGTAGCTTGTAGAACTCGCCGATAGGCACATCGCGTTCGCCGCCTATGCCAACGATATGTACCTGGGCATCAAGCGCGGTCATGGCGACTGCCATATCAGATGGGTGCGTAGCGATGCAGTGCTCGCTGGTGCCCAGCACGGCGTTAATGCGATTGTTGCCGCCGATGGCCGCGCAACCGGAACCCGGCTGACGCTTGTTGCATTCTGAAAAAGCAGTGTCGCGAAAGTAGGTGCAGCGAGTACGCTGCAGCAGGTTACCGCCTGTGGTAGCCATGTTGCGTAGCTGCCCGCTGGCTCCGCTCAGCAGTGCCTGCGAGAGCACCGGGTAGCTTTTCAGCACTTCCGGATGATGCGCCAGGTCGGAGTTACGCACCAGTGCCCCGACTCGCAAAGAGCCGTCCGGCTGTCGGCTAATAGCAGTAAATGCAAGCCGGTTAATGTCAACAACCTGCAAGGGTCGTTCAACATCGAGCTTCATCAGGTCGACCAGGTTAGTACCCCCACCGATAAAGCGAACCTGCGCGCCGCTCTGCGCCGTCTGAGAAGCAGCTCCAAGCTTGACGGCTCCCTGCGGTGTAGTGGCTTTGCTGAGCGCGAAGTCAATCATGCGTCTCTCCTGCCCGCTGCAAGGCGGCCGGCTGCCATGGTCGCACTGCCGGATCGTGCAGCATCCAATTGCTCCTGCACAAACGTGCTGATAGTTTGTGCGGGCGCTGCCGAGGTGCCCCGGTCGCGCGCGTCCTGAATCGCCGCGGTAATGTTCTTGTACGCGCCGCAGCGGCAAAGGTTACCTGCCATGGCTTCACGTACTGCTGCATCACTCTTACCCATGGGTCCGCTAGCAACAGGCTCCTTGAGCATGGCGACCGCCGACATGATTTGGCCCGAAGTGCAGATGCCGCATTGATAGGCATCATGCTCCACAAATGCCACCTGTACCGGGTGCAGGTTCCCCGGCTGGCCGAGGCCTTCAATGGTTGTAATTGCGTCCCCCTCATGCATGGCCGCAAAGGTAAGACACGAGTTGGCGCGACGGCCGTTAATATGTACCGTGCAGGCACCGCATTGGCCATGATCGCAGCCCTTTTTAGTGCCGGTCAGATCCAGGTTTTCGCGTAGGCAATCGAGGAGCGAAACGCGCGGCTCAATTTGAACCTTGTGTGTCTGGCCGTTGACCAGCAGCGTTACTGTGCGCGAGCCGACCGGTGCGGTTTTTTCCTCGGTCTCAGCAGCCTGCACGGGTGTAGCCAGTACGGGTGAAGCTGTGGCAGCAATACCTGCCGCGCCAAGGTGGCCCAGGAAGCTTCGGCGGGTCAGCTTCGGCTTTTCTCCCGCAGGCACTTCATCATCCAAAATCTTGCTCATACAAACCTTTGTCCGAGCGTGGCCCGGAGTAAACTGCGAAGCAGAACGTCTCCAGCGAACTAATCTCCAGCGAGCAAATTAGACAGCCTCAAACTGGACTTCATCAATGAAACACCATCCCCAATTCTCTCCCGGTTCCGCTGACTGCATCACCGGATGTTTCGTATGATGAAAGTGCTTTGTAGCATGTTTTCCTTGTGAGCTGTCGCAGCAGCCCATATGACCGCACATCAGGCACATGCGCAGGTGGACCCACTCGTCGCCGTGTTTCAGGCACTCTTCACAGCCGGAGGAGCCAGGTGTGACATGGGGCTGAGCTTTGCGGACAGAATCTATATGCGTGCAGGTTGCCGTGTCTGGCATGGAAGCGCCTCCTCAAGCAATTCGTTATGGAGCGTTTCATGGCGAACCACCGGCAGCTGCGTGTGAAAGCGGAGCAGTGCAGGGAACAGTCCGGGCAAGTGCCGGAGCAGCAAGATACTGGCCCGCGTCAGCAGGGGGTGCGCGCTCATGGCCAGCAGTGTCCGCGACATGAGGCGCGGGGTCCGCGACAAGCGGGTATGCTCGCGTTGATAGGGCTCAAGGTCGCCGGCCCGAAACGCACGCGCCAGTGCAAGCGCCTGCAAAAAACCCAGTGCCAGTCCGTCACCGGTAACTGCATCGACACTGCCTGAAGCGTCCCCTGCCAGCACGACCGAACCCCTATGCACCCGCCGCAGCGTGCGATGCGTGGAAACTGCGCCGCGCGATGTGCCGGCCGGCGCGGCACCTTCAAGCAGTCGCAGCAACGCCGGGAAGGATGCCAGGGCATCCGGCATGCTGGTCAGCTTTTTAGTGGATATTACTGCAACTCCGATGCAGCCCCGGCTGATGGGCGTGACATAGGCTTGTGTGCCTGCAGCCCAGTACACCTCAACATAGAGAGGGGCCGGTGCTCCGGGCGCAAGCTGGAAGTGCTGCCGCAGAGCA
Organism: uncultured Acidobacteriaceae bacterium; assembly: GCA_964236655.1. Lineage (GTDB taxonomy): Bacteria > Acidobacteriota > Terriglobia > Terriglobales > Acidobacteriaceae > EB88. The sequence goes on from CAXSFX010000025.1 coordinate 22,295, forward strand.
AACCTGCGTGACGCGGTATGACCGTGGTCAAGCCCCGCCGCCTTGCGCACGGCAGACTGCGCTCCATCCGCGCCGACGATCCATTTGGCCTCATGGCGTTTGCCTTGCACCAGCACTGTTCCCCCTGCCAGGCGAGCCGTTGCCCGGATACGGCGAACGCCTAGTGCAGCGGCACGATCACTCAGCAGTGTATGCAGGGCCGTACGGCGCATGCCCAGCGCGGGCGCAACAGGAAATAGGGCCGCTGCCGCAGCACCGTTGCTGATAAATCGAATGCCGCATGCCGGTTCCGCATGTTGCTCCAGTTGCTCACGCGAGATGCCGAGCTGTACTAAAGCCGCGACGGCCGACGGCAATAATCCTTCACCGCAACACTTGTCCACCGGTCCTTCACATGGTTCGGCAAGCTCCACAGTAAAGCCGCACTGCGCCGCGGCGATTGCCGCCGCCAGCCCTACCGGGCCGCCGCCTATGACATATATATCTACGCTCACATGCGGCCTCTCCTGCTTGGAGGTTACTCGCCTGCCAGTTCGTCCAGCAAAACGCGAGCCTTTGTATTTAGTGTTTGCGCCCCGTCCAAATCGTTTTCCGTAACTGCCTGGCGAGCCTTGGCCAAAAAGGATCGAACCTGCGTTTGCACGGAAGCAATTTCACTGCTGGCCACTTCTTTCAGGCGGCTGAGTCGCAGTTCCTGCGATTGAATTTCACTGAGCATTTTGATGCGCTCATTGCCGCTGATAGTCGTGCCGGTGGAAAGCTCACCCAATTTCGGGGCAGCCCCCGCAGCACTGCTGCCGGATGAAGGAGAAGATGATGTTGCAGAGGATGCAAGCACGGGAGGCACAGCGGAAGCTCCATTTGCACTTGCGGGGGGTGCTTCAGTATGTACGGGAGGCGTCTCGCCCGCGATGTTGACAGAGGATGGAGTTGTTACCTTGCGGCGCAGGTGGCGCACGGTCTTGACAGGAGTAGGTTCCGGAGTCGGACTCGGTTGCTCGATCGGAGCCGGACGCACGTCGGCTTTGCGCTCCGGGGGCACAGAGGGCAATGGGGTAATAACAGTAATCGAGTTTGTGCTGGGGGTAGTAATGGTTGGTGCGGCAGCTACAGGTGGCGGCGGCAGTACGGCATGACGACAGCCCACCAGGGTTCCCAGTATCAGTAAACCGGTAGCGCTTTGTAGCTTGGTATGAACCTTCATGCTCGTTCCTGGCTCAGCAGCGTACGCGGCCGACTACCGGTGAGTTCGCGTGCCCCGGGATGGACACCGGCAGGATTGCTGAGCGGCAGCCGTACTGTGAACGTGGTGCCGTGACCGGGCTCCGATTCCACTTCGATCATGCCGGAGTGCAGCTGCACAATCCGGTAGCACATAGCTAAACCGATCCCACTGCCATCCTTCTTGGTCGTAAAGTACAGGTCAAAGATGCGCGGCAAAATCTCGCTTGAGATGCCATGCCCGCTATCGGTTATAGTCAACACCGCGTAGCGTGCATCCTCAATCATTGCAATGCGTAGGGTTCCTCCGTCCGGCATGGCTTGGGTTCCATTCAGCACGATATTGAGAATTGCTTGCCGCAGCATATCAGTATCTATCTTGACTGGAACAGACTTTTGTGGCATCTGTGTTTCCAGCTGAATATTTCGCATTCCCAGCTCAGCTGAAGCCAACAACAGGACATTGGAAGTGACTTTTCGCAGGTCCTCTTCCTCAAGCTTCAACTCCATGGGTCGAGAGAAGTCGATCAGCGTCTGCACCACCCGGTCCAACCGCTGAATTTCACTCTGGATCACATTGAGGTGCCGCATTGCCGGGGCCTCCGGACCGCTTAGCTTGTTTCGCATCAGCTCCAGGTGCACCACTATGGCATTGATCGGATTCTTGACTTCGTGGCCTACACCGCCGGTAAGCCGGCCGATGGCTGAAAGCCTGCGGGACAATTCCAGTTCGCTTTCAATCTCCCGTACGGATTCAAGGTCGTGCAGTGTAAGCAGCGCACCGAGACTGTCCTGCCCGCCGGCGCGCTCGCCTGGGATGATTTCAAGCGCGATCTCAAGCCGGCGGCCGTTTTCTGTTGTTATTTCCGCCTGTGGAATAGACGTTCGATACTGAAAAGCGTCTCGCACCATACGGCCCAGCTTTGTGGAGCGGTCAAAAATTTGAGAGGCATTCGCGCCCAGCATGTCGTCGCGGTTAATACCTAGAAATCGCTCGACCGAACTTGACACCAGTACGGCGCGTGAATCGCGCGTGAACAGCATCATGCCGTCCTGCAGGTTTGAGAGAATCTGATCCAGGTTTTCCTTGAGGGCCGAGAAGACTTCTTCGGTATTGCGCATGCGCTCGCCGATACGCTCAATCTTGCTTGATACACGCAGCAGCGCGTCGGTCTGTCCGATTTGTTCGTGCTGTTCATCTGCTGTTTCAGCATTCAGAATGTCGAGCCGTCGGCTGATCTGCTCAAGCGGTGCCAGCGCAAGCGAGCTCACCACGGCTGCAGTGAGCAACGAGATCAGCAGTGCGCCGACAGCATAGGTAAACGCCTCAAGCAGCGTAGGACGGAATGCCTGCAGCAGAAAGCTGGTGCGCATGCCGATGTGCACGGTGGCAAACGGCTGTCCGTTTCGCTGCAAGGTGAGGGGTAGATCGTAGACCCGCGCCTTGCCTAGTACGATCTGCAAAGTTTTTATAAAAGACCGGCCGCGGAGCTTGCCGTAGTCAGGTCGCCAGGGCATCATCCGACCTTCCAGCAGGGGATCTGTGCTGATAAGCGTGCGGTTGGCGCTGTCCACTATGGTGATGTCGAAGATCGTAGGCGAGTAGCTTATGACGGAGACCATCAAGGCGTTCAATGCAGCGTCATTCTGCAACACCGAGGCCACCTGTGCGCGAAACAGGCCCGGCGGCTGCACAGGCTGGATGACACCGCGGATCACACCCTGCTCAATCGCTTGCCGGGTGGCAAACAACACTTGATGGGTGATGATGTCGGTCGAAGAGTAGCTCTGGTTGACATACTGCCGCAGGGAGCGCGACAGGTACAGCCATGAGGTAGCGGATACCAGCAGGAAGACCAGCGCGGTAACCGCAACCACAAGTTTAGTTCTTAGACGCATCGTTGTTCCTGCACTCTATGCAACGAGACACGCGACTGCAAAAAGCCTCAACATTCTGTGTCGGGACCTTTTTTGACACGGGCCTTAAACAACATCTTCCTTGACTGCAACAGGCCGCGGCTGCTCACGTTCGCTACGGTGCAGCATACGACTCTGGCTATATTCTTTGAGCTTGTTGTGCAATGTTTTAAGGCTGATGCCGAGGATTTCCGCTGCGCGTGTCTTGTTGTTGTTAGTAGAGGCCAGCGTTTTGACAATCAGCAAGCGCTCTGCCTCATCGACCGTTGTGCCCACTTCAACCTTGACGCTGTTGGCGACTGCTGCCTCAAACGAACTCTCAACCCCGCGTGTGCCGAAGCCCGGTGGCAGGTGTTGCACGCCCACCGGGTTGGTGCCGCACAGGATTACTGCACGCTCAATGGTATTGCGCAACTCGCGCACATTGCCGGGCCAGTCATACTGCATCAGCCGTTGCAGCATGCCCGAATCGACGCCCGGTACATGCCGGCCATGCTTCTCGTTCATGTCCTGGATCAAGGCTTCCACGATTGCCGGTATATCTTCCTTGTGCTCGCGCAGCGGCGGCATGTGGATGTTGAATACATTGAGCCGGTAGTAAAGATCAGCGCGCAACTGACCGGCATCCACGGCTGCTTCAGGGTTCTTGTTAGTAGCGGCCAATACGCGTACATCTACCGGCGACTCCACTTTCGAGCCGAGCCGGCGCAGCTTGTGATCCTCAAGTACGCGTAGCAGCTTGGCTTGAGTGGCCACCGGCATCTCGCCGATTTCATCAAGCAGCAGCGTGCCTTCTTCAGCTAACTCAAAGCAGCCCGCACGACGCTCCATCGCACCTGTGAAGGCACCTTTTTCGTGTCCGAAGATTTCGCTCTCAATGAGCCTTTCAGGGATCGCGGCGCAGTTTACAGCGACAAACGGCTTGGGTTTACGCGGGCTCAGCTCATGCAGGGCACGTGCTACAAGCTCCTTGCCGGTGCCGCTTTCGCCAGTGATCAACACGGAGACGTTTGAGGGCGCAACCTGCTCAATAAGCGCATAAATCTCACGCATCTTGCGTGAGGAGCCCACCAGGGGACCCAGGATGCCGGTATCGCGCAGCTTGCGCCGCGTGACTTCCAGCTGTCGCTCGGTTTCGCGCATGTGCGTTGCGTTGCTCAACGTCAACCGCAGCCGGGTGGAATCCACAGGCTTCTGGATGAAATCGTAGGCACCGATTTTCATGGCTTCTACCGCCAGGTCAATCGAGCCTTGTGCAGTCAACACTACAACCGTGCAGTCATTACGGTTCACCGAAAGCTGTTGCAACAGTTCCAGGCCGTTCATGCGCGGCATCTTCAAGTCGGTCACAATGATGCCGGGCTGCCAGCCTGACACTTTTTCAAGCGCTTCCATGCCGTCGCCGGCCATTTCTGTCTCGTAGCCCCACGAGGAAACCAGTTCGGCCAATCCATGAAGTGCATGAATTTCATCTTCCACAATCATCACGCGTTCTGCATTACCCATGGTTTGTTATGTTTCCTTCTGCGGCACGGAGGCTGCGGCTGCTTTCAAGTGAATTTTAGGAGCTTCGTGCGGCTCCATACCGGCTGGTTCAGAGGTACATAGCGTGCGCTCAAGACGACAATTTTGCATTCCGGCATGTAACAGCAAAGTGAAAACGTAAAACCTGAACCAAGTTGCCCTCCGTGAAAGGCGGAAGAGCGGATATAACCTACCTATATGCTGCCATACGAAATCGAACCTGCGGCACTTGCAACCCTTCTCAAGGCTTCCAAGGATGCACGATGCATTGTGCTGGATGTCCGCGAACCATGGGAAATTGAAACAGCGCATATGCATGGTAGCGTGAATGTGCCCATGGGGGATATACCGTCGAGGTCACATTCTGAATTGGATCCTGATCAGCATATCGTCGTTATCTGCCATCATGGGGTACGTTCGCTGAGTGTAACCGCCTGGATGCGCAAGGAAGGCTTTGAGCAGGTGCAGTCGCTTAGGGGCGGCATTGACGCCTGGTCAGCTATTATCGATCCTTCTGTGCCGCGCTACTAAACCTTTTGATTAAAGTTAGATAGACCTATTTATTTAAGGTGATGGTTTATGCTTTCTGCAGCTCAATTTGCATCTGAAAACGGTATTCGGTTTGTTGGAGAACTAAAAAACCTGCTTCGTATTCCATCCATATCCACGTTGCCGGAACATAGCGGGGACGTGCGCCGCACAGCAGAAATGCTTGCTGCGGAACTGACTTGTATCGGAATGGAACATATAAAATTAATCGATATTGCACATCTGGATGGAACTGCGGGGCATCCGCTGGTGCTTGCCGACTGGCTCCACGCTCCCGGAAAGCCCACGGTACTTTGCTATGGCCATTACGACGTGCAGCCGCCCGACCCACTGGCCGAGTGGCACTCACCGCCATTTGAGCCGGTGGAGCGCAACGGCAACCTGTATGCTCGGGGCGCGGTGGACGATAAGGGGCAGATGTACATGCACATCAAGGCATTGGAGTCCTTGTTTGCGGCGCATGGCGGTAAACTGCCGCTAAATGTGCGGGTACTGCTTGAAGGTGAGGAGGAGGTAGGCGGCGAGTCTATTGCAGCTTTCATCCAGACGCAACCTGAAAAGCTGAAGGCCGACTTCGCCCTGATTTCCGACACCGAAATGTTTGCCCCGGAGCTGCCGACCCTGTGTGTGGGCTTGCGCGGCATGATCTATACAGAGGTAGAAGTACGCGGCGCACGAACCGATCTGCACTCCGGCATGTACGGCGGGGCAGCGCCGAACCCTTTCTTTGCGCTGGCCCAAGTCATTGCACAGCTCAAAGACGCCGACGGACGCATCCTGATCCCCGGCATCTACGATGGCATCGAGCCGCCTTCAGACGATGAGCTGGCCGCCTGGGCGCGCCTGCCGTTTGATGAAGCCGCGTACCTGCGTGATGAGGTCGGTTCGTCCGCGCTTACTGGAGAGCCCGGCTATTCGGTTATGGAGCGGACCTGGGCACGGCCTACGCTGGAGGTTCATGGCATGCCGGGCGGCTTTACCGGCTCCGGTGCCAAAACGGTGATCCCGGCCAGGGCAACAGCAAAAATCTCTATGCGCCTGGTACCCCCTATGAAGTCCGCCGAGACTTTCGCAAAGTTCAAGCAGTATGTGGAGTCGCTTGCTCCAAGAGGTGTCACGGTTGAGGCAAAGCTGATCCATGCAGGCGAGCCCGCGCTGATCGGCACGGACAACCCGTATATTCGCGCAGCTGTCAGCGCCTTGAAGCAGGTATGGGGTACGGAGCCGGTGTTCATTCGATCCGGCGGCTCTATTCCGGTCGTAGGAGACTTTGAGCGCGGGCTCGGCATTCCCTCCGTAATGATGGGCTTTGGCCTGCCGGATGACGGACTGCACGCGCCCAATGAAAAGTTCCACCTCGCCAACTTTCATCGGGGCATTGAAACGCTAATTGCCTTCTTTGAAACTCTGGGCGTGGAGCCTGCCGCCTGATTATAGAAATGCCGCCGCGTGCTTTTGTACTGGCCGGGGGCCGTAGCAGCCGCATGGGCCGCGACAAGGCGCAGTTGCCCTATAGCGGCTCCACGCTGCTGGAGCATATGCTGGCAATGCTGCGGCTAGCAGGTTTTACCCCCGGCGTGGCCGGACTCTCAGCTGGAACACAGTGCAGCGCACCATCCGTGCTCGATGCCTTTCCCGGCGATGGACCGCTCGCAGGAATCGAGGCTGCTTTGCATTCAGTTTCAGGCGCGCAGCCTGTATTATTTGTCTCCGTTGACCTGCCGCTGTTGCCTGCCGTGTTCTGCCGAGCCCTGTGGGAGCGAGTGCAAACAACAGGTGTGCCGGCTACGGTGCCCTTTATTGGGGGAAAGCCGCAGCCGCTCTGCGCGGTATACAGTAGTGTGCTCGCCCCCGGCATTACTGGGGCACTGGCAAATGGTGACCGCAAGGTGATGCGGGTGTTGGGTCGGCTGACTGCCGAATTTCCGGTGGGGCAGCAATGCGATTACTTTCGCGTAGAGTCTCTGGCTGCGGCCCGGGGCTGGTATGACACGCATCGCTGGTTTACCAATGTGAACACGCCTGCTGACTGGCAGAGTGTGACGATGGCGGTTGGAAGCGAGCCGCACCCAACCGGCATCTAGGAAAGCAGAGGCGCGATGACCGAGTACAAATACGATTCAAAGGATCAATCCGACGACGCGGACAGCCGGAAGCCCAACCTTGAGAACTTGCCCAAAGGTTTCGAATACATCGAAAAGCTGGTGGACGAGCCTGCGCCTGATGATGACGAAGTCCGACGCGAGACAGAGCAGGCCGAGGCAAAGGATTCCAAGCAACAGCCCTATATTGCTTTCGAGCACGTCAGTAAATCCTTCGGCGACTTCCACGTCCTCAAGGATGTAAGTTTCTTTGTCAACGCGGGCGAAACCATGTGCATCCTGGGCCGTTCAGGAGTCGGTAAATCTGTCTCCCTGCAACAGCTCATGGGCTTCTACAAGCCTGACAGCGGCTGCATCTTGGTTGCCGGAGAAGACATTACCAAATTTGATGAAAAGCAGATGCAGGCGATCCGGCGCAAGGTCACCATGGTCTTTCAAAATGGCGCGTTATTTGA
>CAXSFX010000026.1:0-29949 GCA_964236655.1 uncultured Acidobacteriaceae bacterium
CTGCTTCTGCCGCAGGCGGATCACCGTAAGCCGCACGGACAGTGCAATGACTCCACCGATCAGTGTGCAGATAAAGCGACGGTGCGCGATCTCCGGTCCGGGAATACCGTCAAGCGAAAGCAGAAACACGATGTAGGACGTGAGGCAAACAGAGTAAAGCGCATAGTTGACGTTGACCAAACTGAAGGAAAGCCACGTAAAAAAGCAGACCAGCGCAGCTAGCCCCCATGGCACAGGATGCACGTACACCAGAAAAATACTGGAGAGCACTGCACCGGCCAAGGTACCGGCCGTACGCGCGATGGCGCGGCTGGCAGTGTCGGCAATGCCTGGGCGTAGAACCAGCAGGGCTGTCATCGGTATCCAGTAACCGCTGTCGAAATGGAGGTGCCGGTACAGCTCCGTACTGACCAGCAGCACCACAGCCAACCGGCAGGCATAGGGCAGCGCCGAGCCCCGCATTTGCCGGTGCCTAAGCGACAGCACCGCCGCCAGATAGCTGCGGCGCAACGCCTGCTCCTCCATGCGAACATGATGAGCCAGATCGCGGATGTGACCGGCCAACTGCCGAAAAGCTCGCAGCAGCAGCGTTGACAGTAACAACTGCATGGCTCCGCCCGCAAAGATCAGCAGCGCCCGTACAGCGGCACCCTTTACTGTGGAGGGAAAAGCTGAAGCTACCAGCAGCGTGACCACGCACTGCTGCCCTACCCAGCTGTAACCTGCCTCCCGATTGGACAACATGCCATACCCAAAACCGAAGATCGTGGCAAGTGCAGTGAGGGTCCAACCCCTATGCCCGGCCACCATGCCGATAAAGGTAGAAAATGCCATGCCGAACGACACAAACAGGATGGGCAGTATAGGAGTGCCCCGGATGGTCTGCTTGGCACCGAAGCCGGCTAACATGGCCCCCCCGGCAGCTATAAGCCCGGCACCGGGGTGACCGAAGAAAATACCCACCGCAAGGCAGGCAGCTACGGCGAGCACAAAAAACCAGTCCGTGCGAAATGAAGCCAAATCCCAATGAAATACATAGCTGTCAGCCAGGTAGGCAAAAGGCGGCTTGGGGACGGATACAACCGGGGCTGGGCTGGTACTAGGCAGTGGCTGTAACCTCAGTGTCTGACTCCGTATGCGCCATAAAGCTGTGCAGCCATGCGGCCAAGTCAGCCTTACGCACCTGGTTTCGCATGCGCGTCATACGGCGACGCTGCTCGGCTTCGTCCATGGTAATGGCCTCGGCAAGAGCGTTGGCAACGGCACTTTGGTCATAAGGATTTACCAGCAGCGCACCCCCTTTCAACTCCGTTGCAGCCCCGGCAAACTCACTCAGGATCAGCACACCGTCATTCTCGTGCCGACACGCGCAATACTCCTTGGCCACCAGGTTCATGCCGTCCTTGAGCGGTGTAATGAAGGCGACGCGCGAAGTACGATAAAGTGCCAGCAGTTCCGTCCGCGGCAACGAGCGATGAATATAGTTGATAGGCACCCAGCCGGGCTCTGCAAATTCGCCATTCACCTGCGCGACTAATCGCTCGATCTCTGCTCGCAATATCTGGTAACCGGGAATCGTCTCGCGGCTCGGCACCACAATCTGGATTAGCGAGGTCCGCCGATGAAGCTCCGGATGCTCGCGCAGGAATAGCCCAAAGGCCTTTAGCCGCTCCGGGATGCCCTTCGTGTAATCCAGGCGATCAATACCGAGCACGGTCACCATATCGCGGCCCTCGTGCGCTCGTAACTCGCTTGAGCGCCGCCGCACATCATCCGCGTCAGAGTCACGTGCAAAATCTTTGAAGTCGATTGAGATAGGAAAGGCCCCAACATGCGTCAACTGCCCCCCATGCCGCACCGTGCGAACGTCGCTTGCGGTACTCTTCACAATGCTGAAATCAGGTAAAAACGCACGCAGGCACGCCAGGAAGTTGCGCAAATCGCGTACCGTTTGCAGACCTACAAGACTATGCGCCAGCAGCCCTTCAAGCACCTGCCTGCGCCAGGGCAACTTCTCGAAAATGTCAGGCGGTGGAAATGGAATATGCAGAAAAAAGACAAGGCGCGCATTGGGCGATTTTTGCCGCAGCATCGGTGCGACTTGCATAAGCTGATAATCGTTAATCCAGATCAACGAATCTTTCTTGGCTACCTTCTCGGCAGTTTCAGCAAAACGGGTGTTGACCCGCAGATAAAACTCCCAGTAAGTCGGATCGAAGTTACAGCGAGATTGCAGATCATGGAACAACGGCCAGATGATCTCGTTAGAAAAGCCCTCATAAAATTTGGCGTTTTCCTCGATGCTTACCGTGATCGGCTCATAACGATAATGGTGCTGCCGGGCAAGTACAGCTAGCTCCTCATGGATGCGCGGGTCCTCTTCGGTGCCGGCGCTGCCTACCCAAATGCCTCCATGCTCGCGCAGCAAAGGCTCCAGCGCAGTTACCAGGCCGCCGCTGCTCTGCTTGGCATGAAGACTGCCCGCCTTATCCTTTTCAAAAGATAGCGGCAGCCGATTGGAAACAATAACGAGATCTCGGTTCATTTTGGTTCCTGTCTATGTTTTTGCATGTACTTCGGTCCGGATTTATTTAGCACTTCGCGGAAGCCGGGGTACTGGAGGCAATGTAAAACCACATCCAGTGTACGAAGATGCCGGGACATACCGGTTACGTTTCAACTGCTTTCAGCCACTCCTCCAAAAAGCTCAGCAACTCTCCCGGCGGCTGGATAGTAAACGCTGCATACGAAGGCCGCGGCGGCTCACGAACCAGCAGCGCGAGGCCGCCGTGCCGACGCAGAACCTGGAAAGCATCTTCATCCGTTGTGTCATCCCCGATAAAAGCGGCGCTTCGCGCGTCCGTGGCACCCAGTAAAGCTTCCGCTGCGTACGCTTTGGTTCGATCCTCTGCTCGCAGCTCCAGGCCGCCGTCAAAATGCAAAATTGCCAGCGAATGCTTGCCTACATAGGGTGCAAAGGACTTCCGAGCTATAGCTTCCACTTCCTTGAGGCGATCTGCCTGGTTCTTGTCGGTCAGTGTTCGCCAGTGCACAGCCACGCTACCGGCTTTGCGCTCCAGCATACTGCCAAGTCCTTGCGCTTCAAGCGCCGCCTGTGCATCGTTCAATGCCACACGTTGCGCCGCAGTCGGCTTTAGCAGCGTGTACTCGCCTTTTACGTCAGCGCCTGTATCTGGCGTACGGTGCTCCCGCCCATGCATGCCCCATACTTCAGCCTTCGCTGCCATCGGCAGAAGCGCAATCAGCTCCTGCACCGGTCTGCCTGAGATAAAGGCAAGCTTGGTCCGGCCGGCCGCAATCCGTTGAAGCCTCTCTGTCACGCCGGAATACGGCACAGCTTGCATCTTGTCTTCATGGAACGGGGCCAGTGTACCGTCATAATCGCAAATCAGCAGCGGGTTAGGAGCCGCGCCGACAAGCTCAAAAAATGCGCTTCTTGCTTCTGCACTCGCTACCCACGAAGGTGGCACTGCAAGCTTTGGTAGTGAGTGATCTGCCATGAAACATCAGATGCGGATTCACGGGGGTTCTTTGCAATCCTGTTACGTCGCACGTCATGCATTGTCACCAGAAACAAACACTACATCCCTCTAGTTGCAATGCGCTCCCAGTAGGGTCTTCGTCGAATTCCAAACTCTCATGTCATCCTGAGCGAAGTCCAAAGACCTGCTTTCCCCTTCGCGACCCCCTCAACCGAAATTCCCCTGGAAAAGTAATTTCCCGCGCTCTCTCACCTACTCTCACGATGATCCTGACCTGCAAAAGGGCGTTCACCGCGCCCCATCAGCCCGTTCCATAACAGCAGTACCGGATGGATGGCTCAAAATCACCAAATCCACCCTGCGGTTTTTCTGCCGCCCTTCTGGAGAGGCGTTCTCAGCGACCGGCCTGTACGACCCGTAACCTGCCATGGAAAGCTGCGTGGGATCGTAGTGAGCCTGATCGACCAGCAGCAGCAGCACCGTCATGGCGCGCGCGGCAGAAAGCTCCCAGTTCGAAGCAAACACTTCATTATGTATAGGCTGGTCATCCGAGTGGCCTTCCACCCGCAGCGGCACCCCATGTTTCGTCAGTACCAGGCCCGCCTGCACAATCTTGGCTGCCTGCCCAGCCAACAGCGCAGCTTCGCCCGAGTGGAAAAATCCCAACTCTTGAAATGAAATAACAAGCCCGTCCGGGGTTTGCTGGAGAGAAACCTCGTGTTTCTCAATGGAGTCGCCAAGCACCGTACGCAGCTCACCCTCAAGCTGGTTCAAATCAGGATTTCGGTCAAAAACCGGCGTATTTTGCGTTGGAACCGCAGCTGGTGAAGCTGGCAGCGGGTGGCCGCTGAAGCCGGAATGGATCGCACCTGATAGTTTGCCCAGCGCCCCCGGATTGTGATGCGCTGTAGCAAATAAAACTACAAAGAACGCAAACAGCAGCGTCATAAAGTCCGCATAGGAAACCAGCCAGCGCTCGTGTGAAACCAGGGCCTCCTGGCGGCCGCGCAGCCTTCGCCCGGCTCTCATCGTGCAACCAGGCGGGCCACCTGCACTGGTGCCTGCTCCCCGGCGCGTGCTCCCAACCGTTCACGCAGCGCACGCGGGCTTGCTCCCTCCACCATGGCCATCACGCCTTCCAGCGTGATCTCCCGCAGCATCGTCGTGTCTCGTGCCAGCAGTCGCAGCTTGCCGGCCAAGGGAAGAAACAGCAGATTCGCCAGGCCCACTCCATACAAAGTAGCGACAAACGCAACCGCAATACCGCGTCCAACCTCGGCGATGTTGTCCAGCTGCTGCATGACCTGGATCAGTCCCAACACCGCACCCAGAATGCCGATCGTAGGAGAAAACCCTCCCGCGGCTTCCCACACACGCGCAACGCGCTCGTCCTCCTCTTCAAGGCGCAGCAGTTCCAGCTCCATGATTTCGCGCAGCTCGCGCGCAGCCATGCCGTCGATAGCCAGCATCAACGTCTTGCGAAAAAACGGGTCGGCAATCTTCTTCAACTCCGGGTCCAGGGAGACCAAACCCTGTTTGCGGGCCTGCATGGCAAACCGCAGAATTTCCTCCATGCGCGATCGCACGGGCGACTGGTTTACCGCAAATGCAGCGCGCACGCCTGCGAGCGCCTGCAGCACCAGCGCAAATGGAAATTGAACCAGCACCGCTCCCAGCGTTCCCCCCAGCACAATGACCGCAGCCGTAGGCTGCATAACCTGCGCCAGCCGCCCACCTTCCAGGAACAGCCCAAGCGTGATCGCTGCGGCAGCTACGATAAGTCCGCCGATAGTGCCTGCTTCCAGCTTTCTCATGGTTCTCCTTCGCTCCCGATAGTCTCTCTGCTATGCCTGTGGACTGCTGTGGAGACCAGCCGCCTGCATGCCATACCTGTCATGCTTTCGTGGTACCGTCGCAACCGGCAGCATGGCTTTAAGCTCACGCTCAACCTGCTGCAACTCATTGGACATCGGAAACAGCTCCAACCCACCCGTAATCACACCGTGTGCTTCTTTCACTTTCCCGAAATGGTTCAAAACAGCAGCATGTCTCATAATGGAACTCGGCTCGGGGGTGATTTTCGCAATCGCAGCAGCAGTCTCAGCCGCTTCCGTAAAGCTTTCCGTTGCAATCGCTGCATGGAGCCGCAACTGGTGCAACGGCATAAGATCAGGCCGCAAGCCAAGACCGACACGTGTGCATCGCAAAACATCGTGCCACTGCTTGACCTGGGCGTGCATCTCGGCCAGGCGCAGAAACGGCTGCACATGCGACTGCGTCAAGGCATGGGCCTCCGCAATCGCAATTGCATTCTGCATACGCAGCATGCCGCTCTCCTCATGCCCCAGCTTCATTTCAAGCAGCGCCAGCCTGGCCTGGGTATCCAGCTGACCGGGTGCAAGCTCTATCGCTGTGCGGTACGCTGCAAGCGCCTCCTCGCTGCGTTCCAGTCCCTCCAGTACCTTTGCTTCAAGCTGAAACCGTCCTGCCGCATAATCGACATCCACAGGAACCCTGGCAATGGCGATCAGTGCGGCTTCAAGTTGTCCTATCTGCAACAATCCGGCAGCCATGTTCATCCAGATCGTATGGTCGTCATCTTTTAACGCGGCTGCCTTCATAAAACAGGCGACGCCTTGCTCCGGTTGGCCGCGTACACTGCGTAACGCATCACCGTATTGCAGCAGTACCTGCGGATCATCCGGACGTTGCCGCATCTTTTCTTCAATCAGCTCGTAGTACATCTGCAGCTTGAGCAAGCGGCTTGCATCGTCAATCAGGTACCACCCAAAGTGATGAATGAAAAATCCGGCCATTGCAATCGGACGACCCAGCTCCATGAGCCGGTACTCCACCTGCTCATGCAAGTGCCCTATATAGTAGACATCCGGGTCGCGCCGAAAGAGCCTGCACACTTGGCTATGCAGGTACGACTTGGCATGCGGCGCGCCGGGATGAACCTCTCCAGGTGGTACCGGAAACTGGTCGGTGAGCGGCTGATCCCAGGCTTGCAGGTAATTGCGAACCCGCACCACATAGCCCTCCGCAGAAGGCGCTTGCAGCTCCCCGCGAATCCATGCGTGCGCTTTCTCGTCCAGCTCCTCATCGGCATCCAGGACCAGCACCCAGTCTGTCCCCAGGGCGGCAAGCGTTGCATTGCGTGCTGCCGAGAAATCGTTTGTCCATGGGAACAGCACCACGGTAGCTCCGCACTCCCGCGCAACCTCAACTGTTGTGTCAGTTGACCCTGTATCGACTACCACCATGGCGTCTACCAGGCCTTCGACACTCTTGAGACAAGCTCGTAACGTTCCGGCAGCGTTTTTAGCTATGACAGACAAGCCAACTGTTGGTGCATGTTTTCTCATAAGTGGTTGGCGATCTTCCATAGGAAGTGCCTATGCACGTCAAGGGCCATTTTCTGGGAGCTGGAATGTCTCAGGATTAAAACTCCATGAGGAAAAAGTAATCTAAAAATAAGTCACGAAAGTTTCATTTAGGGCTGAACAAATTCTTCCGGACGCCGATAGAAGGGTTGTAAGACAAGACAGCCGGAGCACAAGGCGATCGCGCAAAGCGGGGCTGGTTGTGCAGGCGAACCAACCAACTTCAAACGAACTATCCAAGGAGCAGTCACTATGTCGCTTAGCATTCTTAATAACATCTCGGCCTTGCAGGCTGAGAACCAACTATCCCTTACCAGCGCTGCCGCCGCCAAGTCTCTTCAACAGCTTTCTTCCGGTTCGCGCATCAACTCCGGCGCGGATGACGCAGCCGGTCTCGCCATCTCAGACGGTCTCAATGCCAATGTCGCGGCACTCAACCAGTCCTCGCTGAACGCGACGAACGCCGTTGGTGCTTTCCAGACCACAGATGGTGCACTTGCACAGATCACGGCACTACTCAATCGTTCAGTAACTCTGGCTACTGAGGGTGCCAATAGTGGTCTCAGCACCAGCCAGTCGAAAGCTATTGACAACGAGTTCACAGCACTCAAAACGCAAATTGATAACATCAATGGCTCTACTGCTTTCAACGGATCAACGCTTTTCGGCACAACCGTCACTGCCTTTACGAGCGATGGCACGAATACAGTGACAATAGGTGCTTTCATCACAACGGTAAGCACTGCCGCTCTATCACTAACTGGCACAGCACTGCTGACAACCACCGGCGCGGCTACCGCTCTAACCGCTATCAACGCGGCCATCTCAACAATCTCGGCAGATCGTGGAACGCTTGGCGCTACCGTTGAACAGCTCCAGGCTGCGTCGACTGTCGACACCAACGAGTCGCAGAATCTGACCAGCGCATCCAGCAACATTACCTCTGCCGATATCAGCACGGTGGTTGCGAACGACACCAAGTACAGCATCTTGCAGCAGACCGGCATCTCGGCCTTGCAGCAGGCCAACCAGCAGGCCCAGACCGTCCTCAAACTGCTGCAATAATACGCAGCTTAGGCCTGGTTTGAAGACTGCCGCGCACCAACCAGTCCGGTAGTCTTCAACCTGCTTTCTTCATGGCATCACCGATTTTTGCTGCAACCAGCTACTTGCAGCAGCTAGCTTCGCGGAAACAAACCAGGAAGAGTGTCCCTACTATGAGCACTACACCGAGCGTCCTGAACGCCGCACTTTCTTCATTGGGCTCCTCAAACAGCGGCTTCGATGTGACCGCTACCGTCAACGCCATCCTGACTGCGGACCGCGCTCCAGAAGTTGCTAGGCAAGCACAGCAGGCAACCCTGGCGGCACAAACAACTGCCATCAACCAGCTCCAGACGGAAGCCTCGTCCCTCTCAGATCAGATATTTGCTTTGCAGAACCCTCTCGGTGCCCTAACCTATGTCAGCGCGGGCTCATCGGACACAACGGTTTTAACTGCAACCGCAGCACCAGGGACAGCTACCGGCAATCACACGGTCACGGTAACCGCCCTCGCAGCCACCGGCTCTTCCTACTCAAGCACAGTAGCTACCAGCTCCACGCAGTTGGGCACAGGCAGCTTCACGATCACGGTAAATGGCACTACCACTTCCCCCATCACCACCGGCGGCAGTAGCGGCGTCAACACTCTGGACCAGCTGGCCACCTCCATCAACAGCCAGAACCTGGGCGTCAATGCCAGCATCATCACCGATTCGACCGGCTCCAGGCTGGCCCTGGTTGCCGCAGCTTCCGGCAAAGCCGCTGACTTTTCCGTAACCACTCAAAGCGGCCTGACATTCACGCAAGGTGTTGCAGGTGCGGACGCCTCTCTTAAAGTGGACGGCGCTCCCATTACAAGCTCTTCTAATACTGTCACCGGCGCAATTGCCGGATTGACCCTCAACCTGACAGGACTTACCGGCAGCACTCCGGTTACTGTGGCTCTAGCACCAAACGCGACCCTCATCACGCAAGCCATCACCAGCTTTGTCACCGCCTACAACACACTGTCCAACGACCTGAAATCACAATTTACCTACAACGCAGCAACTGGCACCTCCGGCACACTCTCCGCTGACTCCACGGTGCGCGCATTGCAGGAACAACTTCTTGCTTCAAGCAATTACTCCTCCGGCGCAACTGTTGCCTCAACCCTCAATGCAATTGGTGTCACAACAAACCAGGACGGTACGTTGAGCGTCAATAGCATCGCGCTCTCAAATTCTATTGCCAACAACTTTACCGCGGTCACGAGCTTCTTCCAGGGACAGAACGCAGATGGTTTTGCGTCAACCTTGAACAACACGCTCAACGTCTTTATAGATCCGGCCCAAGGCGCGTTCACCATTGACCTGAGCAGCATCAGCAGCGAAAGCAGCGCACTGGCAAACCAGAATGCAACCCTCGAACGCTACCTTGCTACGCAACAAACCCTGCTTACAGCCGAATACAGCAAGGCGGACATCGCTCTGCAACAACTGCCCCAAACTATCAAACAGATACAAACGCTGCTCGGCTATAACAACGCGAGCAATGGATAACGCGACAAATTCAAAATAATTCATCGAGGAAAGCACTCCCATGATCCCGACACCGCCGGCACTCGCCTATCGTCGCGCCGCTACGCAGCAAGCCTCTGTTATCGGTCTGGTTATCGCCTTGTATGACACCCTTGCCGGAGATATGCAAAGAGCTATCGCTGCAATGCAGCGCAATGACATTGAAGACCGCTGCGAACAGTTGCGGCATGGCTTTTCTGTGCTGACACAACTTGAAATCCTGATCGACATGGATCATGGAGGCCAGGCGGCAATCAATCTCCGCAAATTTTACAGGCACTTACGCAACGAAATGATGAGTGCTCAGTTTACGCAAAATGCAGGCCTGCTGGAGCAAGCCATCAGGCTTCTTCTTGACATACGAAGCACTTGGCAAGAGGTAGACCTGCGAACAACAATCTCCTCTGACACTCAGGATCTCTCCACTCCTTATGCTGCACTTAGCTGCCTTGCCTGAAGTACATAGCAGTAACACTCAGCTAGTACCCTAAATAACCATGTTTTACGTGAAATGTTCAAGCAAGCTAGAAGTAGTAGCCTAGACATGGCTTCTATGCTGCCGCAGTAACGGAAAACAATCTTGGTTAGCTTTGAACCAAAGTAGTCCAAAGCCTTGCATAACTATCGGTTCTCCAGATGGCAGCACCTCCAGTACATGACCTCCAGAAGATTCGGTTATGTCAAGGTGCCCCAGGATTCTGCCTGTGCGCCTATCGAGCTTTACCACCCATCCGCCTGCTGCCCCAGGTGGCTTATCGAGTAGTCCCATGGATGCCCAAATTGCTCTACCGGCTAATTTGAGCGCATAAATCCGCCCAAGATGAGACATTTCACCAAGATGGTTGAACTCATTTCCAAGACTCGCCTGCTCAAGAGCTGACCCGACAAGAACAAAACAAGCGATGCGCAGAGTGCGCTTCACGTCTCTATCTTCATAGCAGAGAGATGTATGGAAAACGGCGCTACATCTTGCTACGTGAACGGCATGAAGTCCAAATAAGCAAGTGAACGATCTTTCTACAGAGCTTGTTCAGGTTTAAGCCGGTGGAAGCGTGTTCTATCCTTCCAGGCAACTCCTGCATTGCACCATTGCGCAGCCGTGGCTATGCTAGATCGGACTGGCATAGAAGCCGCAGGTACATGCGCTCACGCCGCAGCAGGAGAGACATCAATCGTGCCCATACGCAGTACATGCTTTGCAATTACCGCCTTTCTGCTTCTGCTATCTGCGACCTTCGCCTCAGCGCAAAAACCTCTTCCCGCAGCCATGGATCTTACCGCCAACTGGCAGCTTCAGGACTCCACCAAGGTTCCCGAAGCTGGTGCTGCAATTTCAACCAGTTCATACCAGCCACAAGGTTGGCTCGCCGCCGTTGTTCCCGGTACCATCCTCACCAGCCTCATCCATGACGGTATCTATCCCGAGCCGCTCTACGGCGAAAACAATCGCGCAACCAAAATTCCTGAAACCCTCAACAAGTCTCCCTGGTGGTATCGAACTACCTTTTCCATTCCCTCCACCTACGCACATCACCAGATTGCCCTTAACTTTGAGGGTGCAAATTACGCCTCCGAGATCTGGCTTAACGGCATAGAAGTGGGCACCCTCCGCGGTGCTTTCCTGCGAGGTCGGTTCGACATTACCGGACTGGTCAAACCGGGCGAAGCCGCAGTACTCGCCGTCCGCGTTGCCCCGCAGCCGCACCCCGGCATTCCCCATGAGCACACCATTGCCACTGGTCTAGGCCTGAACGGCGGCATTACCGCCACGGATGGACCAACTTTCCTTTCCACCATCGGCTGGGATTGGCTGCCGGCCATCCGTGACCGCGACACGGGTTTGTGGCAAAAAGTTTCCCTTTCCGCTTCCGGTCCTGTCCTGGTGGAAGATCCACTCATCACCACGGACCTCCAGCTACCCAGCATTAGTTCCGCCGATGTCACCGTCAAGGCAACACTAGAAAATCTGACCGCAAAGCAGCAAAAAGGCATGCTCGAAGGTGATTTCGGCGATGTCCACTTTTCTCAACCAGTCACTCTCACCCCCCATAGCAAGCAGCTCGTCAGTTTTGACCCCAAGACGACCACGGTCCTCCACATAAGCAATCCCAAGCTCTGGTGGCCCAATGGCTATGGCCCGCAGAATCTCAATACCCTGCACCTCCATTTTGTGCAAAGCGGCCGCGACTCCGACGCCAAAGACACTACCTTCGGCATTCGCAAGGTCACCTATGAAGCCCCCGGTCTCCCCCTCTCAAGCGATAACGCCTTAACCATCTCCGTCAACGGCGTCAAAATCTTCATCCGCGGCGGTGACTGGGGTTTGGACGAAGCACTCAAACGCATCCCGCGTGAGCGCCTCGACGCGGAGATCCATATGCACGCCCTCGCCAATCTCAACATGATCCGAAACTGGGTCGGCCAAAGCACCAGTGAGGACTTTTATGAGCTATGCGACAAGTACGGCATCCTCGTGTGGGACGAGTTCTTCCAGCCCAACCCCAGTGATGGTCCTAACCCCGACGACCTGCCTACCTATCTTGCCAATGTGCACGATAAGATTTTGCGCTACCGCAATCACCCTTCCATTGCCCTCTGGTGCGCTCGAAATGAAGGATACCCGCCGCCCGAGATTGACACTGCTCTCCGCGCCATGATTCCCCAGCTTGACCCGGTTCGCCTCTATCAGCCTAGCTCCACTGCCGGTCGAGGCGTCGTCTCCAGCGGTCCCTACTACTGGCGTGAGCCCAGCGCTTTTTATATTTACGACGCGCCCTTCAAAACAGAAATTGGTAGCGTCTCCGTCCCTACTCTCGATTCCATTCACGGCATGATGCCCCAAAGCGACTGGGAGACCATCAACGATGATTGGGCCGAGCACGACCTCGCTAAAGGTGCCCAGCATGGCAACACCTACCCCTACGTTCTTGCCGGTCGCTACGGCCGCGTCAGTAACCTCGCTGATTTCGTCCGCAAGGCGCAGCTCATGAATTATGAGGCCTTCCGCGCCATGTACGAGGGCCGCAACGCCAAACTGTTCGCACCCTACACCGGCATCATCACCTGGATGAGCCACCCCGCCCAACCCTCCTTCGTCTGGCAGCTTTACCACTATGACCTCGAACCCAACAGTTCCCTGTTCGCTGTCCAGTCCGCCGCAGAGCCCGTTCATATCCAGATGAACGAGTCGGCTGAAGCCTACGGGCAGCTGCAAGTCATCAACAACCTGCCTGCACCGCTTACCGGGGCCACTGCCCACCTGTCCATACTCAATCTCGATGGCACTTCCGCCCTTGAACATGACTACCCGGTCGCGGGTCCACCTGTCACTGCTATCAGCTTTGGTGTCATCCCCTTCAAAGGTGACCCGCAAGCCAATCCATTAAGCATTCCCGAGCAAACGCTCGAGTACAAACTTTCCTCTGTCTACTTCGTCCGCCTCCAGCTCACCAGTTCTGATGGCAAAATCCTTTCCCGTAACCTCTACTGGAAAGCAAATGCCGCCCATGGTGAGGACCTCACTCCCCTTGACACACTCCCTACGGCTCACCTCACAGCGACACTAACCCGGCACGACCTCGGCAGCCGCGTCGCTCTCAATGTCACCCTCACCAATCCGGGCATCACAGTCGCCCTCATGGCTCACCTTCAGCTCCGCCGCAGAGCCACCGGTGAGCGCGTCCTCCCTGTTTTCTACTCAAGCAACTACGTCTCGCTTGCCCCGGGCGAGTCTCACACCATCACGATCGACGCCGCCCAAGCCGACCTGCATGGCGACCTACCCATGGTCACCCTTGATGGCTGGAATCTATATATCGACCCAATTACAAATCCGGACAGTACCCTAACGCAAAATACAGACGCGGAGGTAACCCACTGGCCCGTCACTGGCTTGCCTATGATCAACGCCGGTCTTGGCGGCGAAGCACATCCATAATGGTTGAGAAGGACTCGATTACCACTTGCACTCTAGGAATACGCTCCACAATGCGCACTTCTACCATGGCATGACCTGAAAAATGATCAACCGCCCAGCTTTAAGAACTCCCGGCGTGAGCTTTCTCTTCTTAGCCACGCTTAGCCATCTATCCACTCTGCAGTTTTATTGATCCCAATCTCCTATAGCAGCAGCGGAGGCTTGCAATCGAACGCGCCAAAAAATGAGCAGGAGGTGCACGGCAAGCCGAAAAATACTCAGCTTGATGGCCAGGTATTTGAGAGCTGATTTATTCACCTCCGAGAACAGGCGGTAACGCGCATGGATCAGTCAAGTGCTTACGGAAGCCCGGTATCCGGCAGTACCAAGTTCTGATTGGATTATCGCCATGGCAGCCTCAAGTTGTTGAGCTCGCTGTACGGTATGCACGGCTCAAGCCTGAGACTTACACTAAGCAAGTCATGCAACTTGATCCCATTCCTGTAATTACCCGACTGCTTGCATTGGGCGGCGAACTTGTACCGCCTGTCTCTGAGAACCCGCTAGCCGCTCGGCACAAGTTCGACCTCGCTCACATGCGCGTATTGCTTGCGGCGCTCGGCGATCCCCAGCTACGGTTCCCTTCTGTGCTTATCGCGGGCACCAATGGCAAAGGCTCTACAGCGGCCATGCTGGCATCTATTCTCCAGGCAGCAGGACACAAGGTGGGGCTATACACCTCACCTCATCTGGAACAACCGAACGAGCGCATCCGCATACAAGGTGTGGCCATCAGCGATGACGCTCTTGCGACCCTCTTTCTTCAGGTGGAAGTGACGGGTGCACGGTTGGTGACTACCGCGGAATTACCGCATGGACCATCGTTTTTTGAAGTTATGACGGCTATCGCTTTCCTGTACTTTGCCGAGGAAAGTCACACCGTTGATATCGCCATCCTTGAAGTCGGACTAGGCGGTCGCCTGGATGCGACAAACGTTGTGGAACCGATTCTTGCCGTAATAACAGATATTTCGCTCGATCATACCTACTGGCTCGGCTCAACGATCACGGAAATCGCTCGTGAGAAAGCCGGAATCCTGCGTCTGAACGGCATCCTGGTCACCTTGCCGCAGCATCCTGAAGCTAATCAGGTCATCGGTGAAATAGCTGTTCCGCTTGGCATCTACGCTGTAAATGCAGCCGATTACCTGCCGGCTCGAAGCTCCGGCTCTGAACCAATGCCTGTTTCTGAGCTCCTTAGAAACCGTTACACACTCACTTTGCCTGCTGATGTTGGCGGAGACGTATTTTCTGAAGCTATCTTGTCTATCGATTCACCGTTGGGGGGCGCACATCAGCAGCGCAACATTGCCCTGGCACTTGCAGCAGCAGTTACTCTGCACAGGCATCAGGGCTTGCGGCTTACCCCGCAATCTCTTGAGCAAGGCATCTCAACCACCACCTGGCTGGGTCGACTTCAGCTGCTACAGCCTCCTGCTACTTCCCTGCATTTGGCCCCCGTGCTGCTCGACGCGGCACACAATCCGGCTGGAGCCTGGGCGCTTCGAGCCGCACTCTCGCCTTTGCCGATTTCAGGTCGCCGTACCCTGGTTTTCGGTTGCATGGCCGACAAAGCCATAGCCGAGCTTACACAGATACTCTTCCCTGTTTTTGACGAAGTGCTGCTGACCCAAGTCCGCGGCCCCCGCTCAGCTTCCCTTGCAGATCTTATGAAAGCAGCTGAATTGCCGGGAGCAGAATGCCGTAGCTTTGCCGATCCACTTGCAGCCTTCACCGCTGCCCAGGCTTCCACGCCCCATGACGGCCTGGTGGTAGTTGCCGGTTCTATAGCTCTCTTGGGGGAGATACTGCCCTGCTTACGCGACTGGCGGTAGATGTTCCACGTGGAACATCTTGCAGTATTCCACTTTTCCATGTGTCGTCATCCCACTGCCTTGCCGCGCAAGCTACTCTGTAATTCCATGTCGCATCTACTCACAGCTCGCCCTGTACCGTTGTCGTTCGCCACTCGTGCCTTTTCCAGCCTAGTCCGATTGCCGCTCTTTGTTATCGGTACAATCCTGTGTGGCACTGCCTCCTTGCTGGCTTCGTTTACTGAAACCGACGGCAGGCGCCAACATCGTATTGCACACGCCTGGGCTCGGGCTTCCATGCGTTTTGCAGGCGCGCCGTTGCAAATCGTCAACGCCGAGGCTTTTCAAAGATCCGCTGTGGCCGTCTACACTTCCAACCATCTCTCTTACATGGATACCCCAGCTGTCTTCGCGGCGCTGCCTTTTCAATTTCGCATCGTTGCACGCCATGAGCTTTGGAGTGTTCCCTTCATTGGCTGGCATCTCAACCGTTCCGGTCAGATTCCAGTCAATGTCGGCAATCCTCGCGCCTCCATTGCAAGCCTTTCGGGCGGCGTCAAAACGCTGCGCGCAGGCATGCCGCTGTTCCTGTTTCCTGAAGGTGGCCGTACGCAAACAGGGCTACCTGGTCCCTTTCTCAACGGACCCGCCTACATGGCTATTCGTGCCCAGGTACCGATTGTGCCTATGGCTCTTGTCGGCACGCACGAGCTGCTTCCTATTCACACCAAGACCTTCTACCCTGTGCCGGTTTTGCTGGTAGTGGGAGAACCGATCCTGACAACCGGTATGACACCGCGCGATGTGGAACCGCTAACTGCCGCATTGCACAGCGCAATTTCATCACTCTACTTTGCACACTCATGGAGAACGCCTCCACCGGTTTAACCTGTTTATCATAGGGAGCATTGTGATGAGTAAAACGCACCTTAAACCGCAAATTGCGATTCCCATTCCAACAGCTAACGATGCTGCCTATAACAATCGATGCTGGCCGCAGTATGCCGCAGCCGTTGAGGCCGCAGGTGGAGAGCCGGTACAGATCGCACTCGGCCTTGATCCCGCCGAGACAGCGCGCCTTGTATCCTCCTGCTCTGGAATCCTGCTGCCGGGTAGCCCGGCTGACGTACATCCGCAGAAATATGGGGAAGAGTCCGGTCCCGGCACTGCACCACCTGACACAGCACGAGAAGCAACTGACGAGCTGCTACTTCAGGATGCATTCAATCTACGCAAACCTTTGATTGGTATTTGCTTTGGATTACAGATGATGAATGTGTGGCGGGGCGGTACGCTGGTGCAGCATCTCGCGACTGGTCAGCCGCATGCACCTGTGCAGGATCAGCAAGCCCTTCAGCACATGATTGAGGTACAACCAGATGCATCTCTACTGTGCAGCTTTTTTTTGAATGCCGCAACCCCCACGATCAATAGCAGCCACCATCAAGCAATAGCACGACCGGGCGACGGCCTGCGTGTGGCTGCAATCTCTGCCGGCGACTCTGTGATTGAAGCATTGGAAGGTACAACGCCCAACAGCCAGTTTGTACTGGGTGTGCAATGGCATCCGGAGCGCTGGTACAAACAGGATGAACCTTCCCTTGCAATTTTTACCGCTTTCGTAGCCGCAGCCCATGGCTGGCGCTTACCGCACGCGTGACACCTGAAGCCATCACAGCCTTGTTGCAGGAGCGCGTAGCGCTGGATGTAGATCCTGCTCTTGCCTCCAAGTTGGCGCGCTACCTTCAATTACTGCTGCGATGGAATGCGCGTACCAACTTGTCTGCTATTCGGGAGTCTGAAGCTATTGTGCTGCGGCATTTCAGTGAGTCTTTGCAGTGCGCTGGAGTGCTGCCGCTTGAGGCCGATACATTGCTTGATTATGGCTCGGGCGCAGGGTTCCCAGGAGCAATCTGTGGCCTGTCAAGGCCTGATTTACAGGTCACTCTCGCCGAGTCGCAGGGCAAGAAAGCAGCTTTTTTGCAAGAACTCTGCAGGTACGTGCCTCTAGCCGCCGAAGTGCATGCAGGGCGAGCAGAGTCGCTACCTGCAAGCCGCCTGTTTGATGTAGTAACACTGCGTGCGGTGGACCGCATGGAGGCTGCCTGCATAGCGGCACTTAAGCGTGTCAGGCCGGATGGATGGCTGGTAGTGATGACAACGATAGAACAGGCAGCAATGCTTGTGCGAATGGCAGGACGTGTGGAATGGCAACCTTCTATTCCACTCATCGGCACGGATAGAGGCATCATCGTCTTGGCGCGGGTGCCAGGCGTATAAAGGGAGCTTTGTACAGTGTTCCACGTGGAACATTTGCTTCCTTGTCCTCCCAGCACCTACATTGAGAGTTGCCATGGGAAAAGTATTAGCGATTGTGAACCAAAAAGGTGGGGTCGGTAAAACGACTACCGCAATCAACCTTGCGGCTGCCTTTGCGCTGGAAGAATTGACTTGCTTGCTGGTCGATATTGACCCCCAGGCAAACAGCACCAGCGGCTACGGCTTTGCACGTGACGAAGATCGACTTTCGAGCTACGATGTGCTGGTGAATGGGGCCCTTTTGGCTGAAGCTGCTTTGCAAACGGAAATACCCTCTCTTAAGCTGATCCCGGCAAGTAAAGACTTGATCGGTGCAACTGTAGAACTGATGGAGCAGGAAAACAGGGCGCAAAAACTGAAGGCGGCGCTGGTGGAAGCACGCGAGGCTCACGATTTCATCCTGATGGATTGCCCTCCCGCGCTTGACATGCTGACGTTAAACGCCCTGGTTGCGGCTGACGCACTGCTGGTACCCATGCAGGCGGAGTATTTTGCGCTTGAGGGAATTTCAGAGCTGTTGCACACCCTGGAACGGGTGCAAGCCGAGCTTAATCCCAAGCTTGAAATCGAGGGCGTGTTGCTGACCATGTATGACGATCGAACCAACCTGGCGCAACAGGTAACTGCGAACCTGCGCGCGCACTTTGGAGACAAGCTGCTAAAAACTACAATTCCGCGAAACATACGCTTGGCGGAGGCACCCAGCTATGGGCAGCCGGTATTGCTGTATGACCCGCGATCGCGTGGAGCCGAGGCATACCAGGAGTTGGCGCGCGAGCTTATGAAGCGGAATAAAATCAAAAGCAAAAAGCAGCCTGAAACAAGAAAGCAAAGCAGGGAAGTCCGCTTCTGGCCTTACTCCTGACCCTGACCGTGCCATTAGGATTCGGAACAGTTTGAACCATGCTGAGACGACTGCGCTGAGACGTTTTGATTGCGCCAAAGCATTTTAAAACACCGACATGAAATGAAACGCAGTGGAGGAAACGATGGCGATTGTTATGCCGACAGAAAAAGAAGCAGGAGGGAAGCGCCGGGCGCTCGGCAAGGGGCTTGAATCTTTACTGCCCAAAGCTGCACCGCGCATCTTGGAAGGGGAAGCTGCAGGCGAACCCGGCAAGTCTTTAGTACCTGATGGTCGAGCATTTGAAATTTCCGTTGAGAGTATTGATAGAAATCCTTTTCAGACGCGCATGCGCTTCGATGAAGCTCTCCTGGACGAGCTTGCTGCTTCCATCAAGGCGGTCGGCGTGATCCAGCCGGTGCTTGTGAGGGTGGCGGAAGGAGGGCGATATCAGCTAATTGCGGGCGAGAGACGATGGCTGGCTTCTCAAAAAGCCGGCAAGGCAACAATCCCCGCTGTTGTGGCAGCAATGAACGATGGGCAGGCGATGGAAGCAACCATCATCGAAAACCTGCAGCGTGCCAATTTGAATCCCATGGAGCAGGCGCGTGCATTTGAGCGCCTGGGACGGGAGTTCCACCTGACGCAGGAGCAGATGGCGGTACGCACCGGGAAGGATCGTGCGTCGATTTCAAACTTTTTACGGCTGTTGCGACTCCCGGTGACGCTGCAAGAGCTGGTAGAGGCAGGCTCGCTGACCTTCGGTCATGCGCGGGCACTACTGGCATTGAATGATCCGGTGCAGATGATGCGGGCCGCGCAGAAGATGCAGGCATTGGCGATGAGTGTCCGGCAGGCGGAAACGTTTGTGAAAGGCCTTCTCGACCCGGAGCGTCGCACAGCGGCCGAGAGCAGCAGCGAACCGGTTGACCCGAATGTGCGAGAGGCGCAGAACACTCTCAGACGGGCTTTAGGGATGAAAGTGCTAATCGAGGATAAAAACGGACGCGGACGGGTGGTGATTGAGTATGCCAACCTGGAAGCATTTGACGAGTTGATGGACCTGCTTACGGCGGGGTGATCCTGCGCTTGAGGCATGCGAAGTTGTGCAAAGTGCCGTTGCGAGTTTATTGCCGACCCCGAAAAGCGCTCGTACTTGGAAGAAGTTGAGGTACCCCGTAAGGCTGCTGAAAGGCAGCCCAATTTAGTGGTAAAGGGAAGCGGCGCGGTTGTCTCCTAACTGAAAAATCGGTTGTCCGTGACTCAAAATAGGACAGTGTTTGATCGTCAATGTTATGCCTGCAGCACCTAAACTGAACCCTGTGAAGCGATTCAACAGGGAGATACAAGTGATTTATAGAAGTGAACCCGTGACAGTCTCTAACTTAGACCGAAAACGGGCAGTGAAATACAGCATTTTCGGCTTGCTGCTGGCCTTGGGATCTACGTCGCAGCTTGCAACAGCCCAAGTACAACCTCCTGCCGGATTGCCCTTAGCCCCGGTGGTCGATGCACCTGCAGGACCGGTCCAGGGACTCAAGTTCAAAGGAGTATACGAGTATCTCGGTATTCCCTACGCAGAACCGCCGGTCGGGCCCCTACGCTGGCAACCGCCGCAACCGTATCCGAGCTGGTCGCAAGTTCGGGAAGCTACGCAATTTGGCCCAACCTGTGCCCAGATCACGACGACGGGCGTATTTGCGACTCCAAGCGTCCATGAAGATTGCCTGTACGTCAATGTTTTCACGCCGGACCTGCATCCCTCGCATGATTTACCTGTGATGGTCTGGGTCCACGGCGGCGGAAACTATGATGGCGAAAGCAACGATTACGACGCGACCAAGCTGGCGACCCAGGGCCATGAAATTGTTGTCACTCTGAACTACCGGACCGGTTTTCTTGGATTTCTGGCCGCTCCCGCACTTGACAGCGAAGGCCATCTGTTTGCCAACTACGGCTTGCTGGACCAGCAGCTCGTACTCAAATGGGTACAGAAGAACATCGCAGCTTTCGGCGGAGACCCGAAGAGGGTAGCACTTACCGGCCAATCCTCCGGCTCCTATGACACGGCAGCAAATGTTGTATCGCCCCTCGCTGAAGGTCTATTCAATCGCGCGATTTTTGAAAGCGTTTTATTCGACTCCTTGCCGCTTCCGGTTGCCGAGCAGATCGGTACCGGCGTTTCGGTTGCGCTCGGTTGCGGCCCCGGTGCTACACCGGCTGTCGCCGCCTGCCTGCGCGGCCTCCCGGTTGAGCAAATCCTGAACGTGCAGGGCACTGTACAGATGAACGGTCCTTATGTAAGTCCGCTACCGATATCGGACGGGACGATCGTGCCGTCGCAAGGTGTGTTCAGCGCCTTTGCAAGCGGCAGGTTCACGCATATGCCCATTATGAGCGGTTTCGTTCATGACGAAGAGAACTTCTTCGATGCGCCGCAGGTGTATTTTTCGGGAAAACCGATTTCGGTTGCCGATGTGACGAACTATGCTCAGGTCACTTACGGCACCAATGCAACCAAGGTGCTTGATGCGTTTCCCCTGAGTTCGTACGCAACGCCCCAGCTGGCCCAGGATGCAATCGGCACACCGTTTTTCGCCTGCCCGCAGTACAACATCAACAAAGTAATCTCGTCGCAGGTTCCGTTTTATGCCTACGAATTCAACGACAAGACAGCACCGTTCTACTACCCGCCATTGCCTCAATTTCAATCGCTGGCATACCATACCGGCGATATTCAGTATTTATTTCCGCTGTATCATGGCAGCACGGCCGGCATTGCTCATCCTTTGAACCTGGAGCAGACGATATTGTCTGATGAGATGGTGGCGTTGTGGACCAACTTTGTCAGGACGGGCAATCCGAACAGGTTTGGTAACTTCCCCTGGCCCCGTTACGATGCAAGCCGATCCTCGTCGTCTTTCTATTTATCAGAGAACATTCCTACTTTGTCCTTGTTGAAGGACACCACGGTCTCACAAGAACATAGCTGCGACTTCTTTACGCCGCTGATCCAGTTCTAAGGAGCCTGACTGCCTGTTGCGGTTTGAGATCGCTTTTGACCAATGACTCCGGTCGGAAGTCATGCGTGATTGACATGTTCCGGGTCCACAAGGCCCGGAACGGTGCCGGCGTGGTGTGATTTCATTCAACGTAGAAACTGTGGACCCAGCCTCCGGCATCAACTCTCCGGCACCTACCGCGGTCTCGCTGCTGTAGTTCGAGCTGCATGGTGAACCGGGACCTTCATAATGTAAACCGACCCCAGGGTTTAAATCAGCCGACAATCTAAAGCCGGACCAAAGCTGGACTGGGGCTACTTGCAATATTTGCAAGCCATCGTGAAGACGGTGAAACTATACGTCGCGCTCTTCATCTTAAAGGTATAAGATATTGTGTAGTCACTGGGAGGCCTCACTTGCTTGCTCGCTCAATTTTGCTCGCCGCTTTTTGCCTGCTGACCGCGCCGGCCTGGGCGCAGCAGCAAAGGCTTAATGTGGCACCCGCTGAGTCCTCCGTGCATTTTGAGCTCGGCGATGTACTGCACGCAGTCCACGGCACTTTCAAGGTAGAGCAAGGCACTGTGCGCTTTTCACGCGAGGAAGGCCCTATGAGCGGCACGGTCACGGTAGACCCGGCGAGCGGCGACAGCGGCAACGGCAGTCGTGACAAGAAGATGACGAATGACGAGCTGAAAGCGCCGACCTACACGACAGTGACCTTCGCGCCCAAGCACCACACAGGCGTGATCCATCCCACGGGCGACTCCGCGATTGTTGTTGAAGGAACGTTTACCCTGCTGGGCGCAGCGCACGAGATCAGCGTACCCATGCAGGTCCACATCGAGGGAACCGGTTGCAAGGCTACGGGCAGCTTCACGGTTCCCTATGTGCAATGGGGCCTCAAGGACCCAAGCACGTTCATTCTGCGCGTCGGCAAGGATGTCAAGATCAACCTTGACCTGTCCGGCTCCCTGACTGAGGGAACCAGTACCGAGGGAGGTCATAGTTGACTTACAAATGCAGGGAAGCCCGGCGGCAGTGGAGAACAGCGCCGATTTTGCGCCACCCTCTTCACGTGCCATTGCCTTGCAGCGGCCCGACGCCTGATCGTGCCCCCATCTCAGGAGGCCGGCTCCCTACGCGGGCTGTCGCCGCACGACTCGGGCAACTCGATCAACTCGATCAGCTCGGTCAACCAGGGAGACCGGGTATGCTGCTTCCCGCCACCAAGCCGAGCCTGCCTGAGCGTCTTCGACTTGCATTTGAGCAGGGCCTGCCTCGGCCGTCGGCCATGGAGCCGCACCTGGCCGGGGCGCTGGCAAGCACACTGAGCCGCCCGGGCACGATGGTGCGCGCGGAGCTCGCCTTCCACGCGGGGCGCGCCTTCGGCATGGAAGAAGAGAAGGCGGTGCGCCTCGCAACTGCTCTTGAATACTTCCACACAGCTTCGCTTGTTATCGATGACCTGCCCGCGATGGATGACGCGGCCATGCGGCGCGGGGCACCCTCGTCGCACCGCGTGTACGGCGAAGGTACGGCGATCCTGGCTTCGCTCGCGCTTATCAACCGGGCGTATGCGCTGCTGTGGCAGGCCTCAGCGGGATCTGCAAGGCAGGCACGAGCGCTCGGCTACCTTGAGCATTTTCTAGGTCTCGGCGGGCTGCTTGACGGGCAAAGCCAGGACATCCACTTCGGCAAGCTGCCTGCGGGCAGCCGTGAGCCGCAGCAGGTTGCAATCGGCAAAACGGTTGCACTGATCCGGCTTTCGCTGGTGCTGCCGGCGATGCTGGGAGGGGCCGGAGAGCATACCCTGCGCTTGCTGGATCGCCTTTCGCTGGCATGGGGATTGGCTTACCAAACGCTGGACGATTTGAAGGATGTCCTGCGAAATACGGATACCAAGACCACCGGGCGGGATTCCGCGCTGAACCGACCGAATATCGCCTTGACGCTGGGACCGACCGGTGCGTTCAAGCGTCTCCTCCGCCTGCTTGCGCTGGGCAACCGGGTGGCGGCACACCTGGAGCGACGCGAGCCCCAGCTATTTTTTCTGGAAGCGGTGTGTGAGCGTTTCATGCGAGAGGCCGGCGAGCTGGCAGGGAGCGTGCAATGAGCAATGCGGCAATGTTTCTTCGACTTATCCTGACCAACCTGGGACGCCACCGCGTCCGTACCATGATAAGCATCGCGGGTATCGCGTTCAGCGTTGCGGCCATGCTCACCGTGGTCACCATTTTGCAAGGGGCGGTGGGCATGTTCGCGGGGCTGCTCTCGGCGGATAGCGAGTGCGTGGTGTTTGAGCGCAATGTGTCGGACCTGTTCTTTTCAAGCGTGCCGGATGCAGCGGTTGCGCGCATACGCGGCTGGGGGACGGTGGAGCACGCGAATCCTGTGCTGTTCGGGGTCGTGTCAAGCCTTGACCATCCGATCATTACCTGTTTCGGCGTGACGGCGGACGATAGCCGCCTTACCAAGGCCCAATGGATCGCAGGCAGCAGGGCCGATTTTGGGCGCGGCGCAAACCAGGTCGCGCTGGGTGAGCGGGCGGCGGAGTTTCTCCATGCCCGGGTAGGCAGCCGCATCGCGGTCGGCCACGGCATCTTTGAAGTCCTGGCGATCCTGCGGACGAGCAACGGCTTTGAGGACGGCGGGGTCTTTATGCCGCTTCCGGAAGCGCAGGAATTCTTTCACAAGCAGGGCACTTCGTCGGTGATCACGGTGAAGCTGCGAGGCAAGGATAATGCTCAAATCGCTGCTTTCAAGCAGCGCGTCCAGGAGCAGTATCCCAGCCTGATTGCGCTGGAAAACACCGAGTTCGATCGCTCTTACTCGCAGTTCCGGATTCTAAAAGCGACTGCCTGGGCGGTGGGTGGAGCAGGGCTGCTGCTGGGCGGCCTCGGCGTGGCAAATACCATGATCATGTCTGTGTTTACCCGCATCCGCGAGATTGCGATTCTGCGCGTCAACGGCTTCTCAAACATGCAGGTGGCGGCGATGATCTTTGGAGAGTCGGGCGTGGTTTCGCTGGTTGGGGCGGTGGCGGGCATCGTGCTCGGGATCGCGGCAATTTTCACGCTCAAGGCGATCCCGGCACTGCACGGCTATGTAAACGCGGACCTGGAGCCCTCTGTCATTGCCCTGGTGCTATTGCTGGCCTGCTGCACGGGCGTGGCCGGTGCCTTGTACCCGGCGGCCTATGCCATGCGGGTGCGCGCGGTGGAGGCGCTTCGTTTTGAATAACCTGCTTGCCGCTGAAGCCGCGGTGGAGGCTTGCGACGTATGGAAGAGCTACGACGAGGGCACAATCCCGGTACTGAACGGGGTAGACCTGCGTGCGGAGGCTGGGCAGACGGTGGCGCTCTGCGGCCCTTCCGGCTGCGGCAAGAGCACCCTGCTGCACTTGCTGGGCGGCCTCGACTTGCCTACACGGGGCCGCGTGATGGTTCTGGGCCGCGAGTTGGGGCCTCGCACGCGGATGGTGGACCTGCTGCGGCATGAGATCGGTTTCGTCTTCCAGCTCCACAACCTGATTGCCGACCTGACGCTTGAGGAAAACTGCCTGATCCCGGCGGTAGCGGCAGGCACGCCGCCCAAGGCAGCACGCGCCCGGCTTGCCGAGCTCACACACCGTACGGGCCTGACGCATCGGCTCAACCAGCATATCCAGAAGCTCTCGGGCGGTGAGCGCCAGCGTACCGCCTTGTGCCGCGCCTTGATGAACCATCCTAAAATCCTGCTGGCCGATGAGCCTACCGGCTCGCTGGACGAAGGTGCGTCCGAGCAGATTTTCAACTTGCTGATGGAGCTGGTACGGACCGAAGGCACTACCTTGATCATGGCGACACACGACCGCGCGCTGGCCGGCCGTTGTGACCGGCTGGTGGACATGCAGGACGGCAGAATCAAGACGGGGAAGACGTATGAGCCTGCTCACGCCTGAAGCTGTTTCGCCGGCACGTGAGCCCGCACGGTCGGGGGAGTCGCTTGCTGCCGATCATGGCTACAGGCTGGTTGGGGCGGCTGGAGCGGCTGGATCATTGCGAGAGGCGGAGCTTGCGTTGGAATGCAGAGCGCCTTCTGTGGTTGGTTTTGCGTCCGGTTCTGTGGCCGGGTCCAGTGTGTCCGGGTCCAGCGTAGTTGGTTTTGTGTCCGGGTCTGTGTCCGGGTCCAGGTCTGCGGTGGCCAGGGCTGCCTGGCACGCGCTTGCCTGGCTGGCATTGGCAAACCTGGTCGGCGTGTGGCTTGGGGCGCTGCTGCTTTTTCCCGGGTTGGGCAGCGCACTCGCGCCGTACAGCTACGGTCGCTGGATGCCTGTCCACCTGAATCTACAGCTCTACGGCTGGCTGAGCTTGCCGCTTGTAGCGTGGCTTCTTCGGCTGTACCGGGCAGATGCGTTGCCGCAGGCCTGGGCGGCGCGAGCCGGGGTTACGCTATGGTCACTGGCCCTTTGCGCCGGGGCAGCGTCCTGGTTAGGAGGCGGTGCCGGAGGCAAACTGTTTCTCGACTGGACAGGATTTTCGCGCGTCTTTTTTCCCGCTGCGATCGCGTTTCTATGGGCCGTCCTGCTGGCGGCTTTTCTGCATGCGAGGCCAAGGGATACCCATGCCGCCTCTGCTGCAAAAGCAGTCGGTCTCGCACTGCTCGCGCTGGTTCCGCCGATGATTTACATTGCCTCCGATCCTTCTCTCTACCCGCCTATCAACCCCGACAGCGGCGGCCCCACGGGCGCGAGTCAACTGGAGTCGGTGCTAGTCATCGTGCTCATCCTTTTTGTACTGCCCTATGGTCTTGCCGAGCGAAACGCCGCAGGGAGCCGCCGGCTGAAGGCCTGCTGGGGTGTGTTCGCGGTAGAAGCATTGCTGTGCCTGGGCCTGGGCCGGGCCGATGTGAGCCACCATCGTCCGACGCAGTGGATCAGCCTGGGCAGCCTGCTGCTGTGGGTCCCGCTCATCCCGGCTTACTGGAGCGCGTTTCACTGGATGCCCTCAACCCGCGCCTGGCGATGGGCCGCGTTTACCTGGTGGGCGCTGCTTGTGCCGACGGGCTGGTGCCTTTTCCTGCCCGGTGTGCTCGATCGATTCAAGTTTACGGACGGCCTGGTGGCACACTCCCTGCTGGCCATGGCCGGTTTCACCACCAACCTGCTCCTGCTGCTGCTTGCTGTGCTGCTGGGCAAAGACGGCGACACGCTCGACTCAAAATGGGCTTTCGCAACCTGGCAGGGTTGCGCGCTGCTCTACGTGGCGGTCATGCTGACCTCGGGATGGATCGAGGGCTCGCAACCGGGTTTTACCATGACGGGGAGCCCGCTGCGGGAGGCGCTTTACACGGCGCGCCTGATGCTCGGCGCGGGCATGGCGGCAGCCTCGTTGAACTGGCTGCTGCGCCTCAGCTTTCGCATGCGGATGCCCGCATGAAGGCTCCAATGCTCATCGCTTACCAGTGGCTGGTAGGGCTTGGTGACACAGGCACGGGCCTGCTCCTGCTATTTGCGCCGACGCTTACCTTGCGGCTTATGGGTGTTGCCCTTGCGCCGACGCCCATTGTGTTTGCCTCGTTTGTCGGCGTTTTTGTGCTGGGCGTCGGGATCTCCTACCTTGTGCTGCTGCCGGTGCCGCGCGAGGCCGCGCGTTGGGAAGCACAATGGTTGGTGACGGCACTTATCCGCAGCCTCGTCGCACTTTTTCTATGTGTCGAGGTTGCTACCGGACGCATGGAGGGTGCCTGGCTCGCAGTCGCGCTTACTGATGGCGTGCTTGCGGTTACGCAGTGGACAGGGCTGAAGCGCGGATGGTTGGGCCATGCGTTTTAGAAATACAGGCCGGCGGGCGGTCGTCCTTATCGCGGCCACATATATCTATTTCCTGATCTTCGCGCAATTCAGTTTCCTCAAGCGCCTGGCAGAGCTGGGGCTGGCCGATGCACACCTGAAGCAGGTGATGGGTGCGATGGCGCTCGGCGGTGTGGCGAGCAGTCTTGTTGCGGTGCGATGGGTGGGCCGTGTACGGCCTGTGCTGCTGCTTCGCGGTGCCCTGGGGGGTTGCGCCCTCCCTGCCGCTCTCACTGCACTCTCTCTTCCCCTGTGGGGCGCAATTGCAGTGGCGCTCGGGATCGGCACCTCGCTAGGTTTGCTCACTGTCACCCTTGTGGCAAATCTTCGCCTCTGGACTGGAAGAGGAGCGGGCGCAGGTGATCCGCTGCTGCGGGTGGGCCTTGGGACCGGCCTGGGGTACTTTGTTTGCAATCTTCCACCGGTGTTTACAGCCGGGCCTGCGCACCTCGGCCTTTTTGCCGCGGCTGTCTGCTGTGTTGCTCTTGTAGCTGCCGGTGATCCCGCTGAGGTCGCGGGGGAAGACCAGCCGGTTGCGCAAGCGTCGCTGTTTCCGGTGCCGCTGTATTCCATGCGGCTGTTTCCGGCGCTCCCGTTCCCGGTGCTTTTGGCCTGGTTCACCGCGCTTATCTGGTTCGACTCGGCCGCGTTCTTCATTATCCAGAACGCGCATGTGCTCAAAGCGGGCACCCAGAACAGTAGCTGGAACGGCATTTGGGAAGGAACAGCGCACCTTTGGCGCAACGGCGCGCTTCACCTCGCCGCTGCCCTGGGTAGTGCCGTTCTGCTGCGCCGCCGTGGCCTTGCTCCCGTATTGCTGCTCGCCTTCGGCTGCCTGGCGGGCGCGTGCCTGCTTCTGCTGGTGCCTGCCTATGCCCCGTTTGCCGCGCTGCTCTATCCCGCGGGCGTGTCCTTTTACTCGGTTGCGCTTGTCGCCTACCCGTCGTTCCTGCTGCAGACGTCCTCAGCCACGGAGCGCACGCGCAAGGCCGGGCTTATCTACGCGGTTGCCGGATGGATCGGCTCGGCACTGGGCATCGGCATGGCGCAGAACCTCCATCGCGTCCCGCCTGCTTTTATCGCGGGGGCCACTGTGCTTTTCCTGCTGCCGGTTGCCTGGCGGTACCGAGGCGCGCGCCTGCGTGAGGCAACCGCAGTAGCGGGGGTCGCCGTCTTCTCATTCCTGCTTGTACATGCCGTTCCCAAACCTGTCGGCGCTCAAACGGCTGTCTCGCGCGGCAAGCAGGTTTACATTGCCGAGGGCTGTATCCACTGCCACTCGCAGTATGTGCGGCCCCATACGGAGGACGTCCTTCTGTGGGGTCCCGCTGCGGCGAACATCGACGCAATCCGCAAGCAGCAGCCGCCACTTATCGGCAATCGCCGCCAGGGACCGGACCTGAGCGAGGTAGGCAGCCGCCGCTCGCCGCTGTGGCTGCGCATGCACTTTTTTAACCCGCGTATCGTAAACCCCGGCTCCATCATGCCCAGCTATAGGTACCTGTTTACAGAGCCACAGGGGGATCGAGGCGAGGATCTGCTCGCTTATGTGGAGAGCCTGCAAAGTGCGGGGAGCCCGGCCCACCTGCGCGCAACCGCCGCAAGCTGGCAGCCCCACCCTGCCCCGGACAGCCAGGCTGAAGCGCCTGCTGTGGGCGCGCGACTCTTTGCCGACTACTGTGCCACTTGTCACGATGCCCATGGTCGCGCACGCACACAGTGGGGCTCAAGCTTTCACCGCCTGCCGCCCTTGCTTGCCGGTCAGTACCGGCCCGGCGCGGATGGCGTGCTCCCGCTTGAACGGCTTATCAAGTTCGGGCTTCCCGGCACGGATATGCCCGGGCATGAATACTTCTCTGATGATGAGGTTGCGGTTATTGCTCGCTATGTTGCCGGGGCGCTGTAAAACCGGCTAGTGAGAAACAAGATTGATAACCAGTTGGCTGTGAATTGGTGCACCGGCGTGTTTTTAGTTTGGTTAGCGATCTGGTTTGCAATCGGGCTTACAACTTGATTTATAACTCGCTTCGATTATTTCATTTACAGCCTGCTTTAAACCTCAAGAAAATTTTCTTTTTTTCTCCTTGACGTTCTACCCATGAGCCTGCTTTTATGTAGAGCGTCAAGGAGAGAGCGTCCATGCCTACTGAAAGATCGGAGTTGTTGCAAGGCACGCTTGACATGCTGATTTTGAAAACCGTGGCGCTGGGGCCGGTACATGGCTACGGCATTTCACTTAGAATCCGGCAGGTGTCAGGGGAAGTGCTGCAGGTGCAGCAGGGGTCGCTGTACCCGGCGCTGCACCGGCTGGAGCAGCGCGGCTGGCTGCTTGCCGACTGGGGCACGTCAGACAATGGGCGGGAAGCCAAGTTCTACCGTTTGTCAGCCAAGGGGCGCAGGCAATTGGTGGAAGAAGAAGCGAGCTGGCACCGCCTTGCGGGAGCGGTGGCGCTGGTGCTGAAAGCGGGCTGAGGGTAGAGCGGAGATAGTGCAAAGGGGAGTAAGGCAAAAGCAGGTCCTTCGGCTTCGCTCAGGATGACATGAATTTTGTATGTTACACAAATTCTATTTTATATCTATTTTGCCTTATATTGATTTTGCTTTGTATTAATTTCATTTTGCTTTGTTCTGATTCGGAATTAGGTGGTTAGCAGGAGGCGAACCTGCAATGG
>CAXSFX010000027.1:0-29313 GCA_964236655.1 uncultured Acidobacteriaceae bacterium
TCCGTGAAGGCGGGCGGACGGTGGGCGCGGGGACGATCTCGGAGATTGTTGCGTAAGTAGTCAAGATAACGCTTATAGGGGAATGGACTGTGAGTTCGTTCCTCATTGGGCAAGCGAAGTACCTTCAGATAGGATAAAGAAATGCGTGAAATTGTGACGTTGGCGTGCGGGGAGTGCAAGGAGCGGAATTACTCAACGACGAAGAACAAGAAGACGACCACGGGTCGGCTGGAGTTTTCGAAGTTTTGCAATCGCTGCCGTAAGCACACTCCTCATAAGGAAACCAAGTAAACCAACTACTCTTGCGCCCTTCATGTGGGCGTCAAGGGAGTTGGATAATTTTCTAGTTAGAAGCACAGGTTTGAAGTCAATAACGGGGGCGTAAGCTCAACGGTTAAACTGTCGGTCTCCAAAACCGAACTTCTCGGTTCGAATCCGAGCGCCCCCGCCATGTTGTAACAAGAGTAGAGTGGTGCCATGCCGTACCAGCGACGGCCGGAGCAGCCTGATGGCCGTGAGAGAGCGAGAAAAGGGAATGGCAAAAGTAGCCATACTGCCGGTACCCGAGTCAACCCCCCGGCGTGAGAGCGCACTCGTTCGCGGACGAGCGTTTCTCTCCGATGTACAGGGCGAGTTGCAAAAGGTGTCTTCGCCTTCAAGGGCAGAAGTACAGGCAACTACGACGGTTGTTATTTTTGCCGTATTTGTGTTCGCAGGTTTTTTCTACTTGGTCGATACTGTACTGGGATATGTATTGCAAGCCTTGCTGCACTCATTGGGCGGGGCATAGCTGGGTAGCATAGCGGTGTTGAGGCGAGGATCAATGGCGGACGAGCAGGAAAATGGTTTGACCAAGGTTGCAGGTGAAGACGCAGGGATGCTGCCCATGCCTGGCGCGGAACCGGTTGCCGCGCTGCAGCCGCCGGCAAACGAGCGCTTCAAATGGTATGTCATCCATGCGTATTCGGGTTTTGAGCGCAAGGTGCGTGAAGCCATTGAGACGCGCAAAGACTCCTATGGTCTGCAGGACAGGATCGGCAGGATTGAGATTCCGCTTGAGTCGCATACCGAGCTGGTGAACGGCAAGAAGAAAATCACGGAGAAAGTGTTTCTGCCGGGATATGTGTTGATCGAGATGGATTTGGATAATGATCTTTGGCACATCATTAAAAACACTCCCCGGGTGACCGGTTTTCTTGGAACAGGGGATAAGCCGGTAGCGATGAGCGAGGAAGATGTTTCCTCGCTGCTGTTCAGGTCTGAGGCTTCCAAGGAGCGACCGCAGCTTAAAATCAAGTTTGAAAAGAATGAGTCTGTACGCATTACTGAAGGACCGTTTGCGAACTTTAACGGTCTGGTAGATGAAGTCAATGAGGATCGCCAGACAGTTAAGGTCATGGTAACCATCTTCGGACGCTCTACGCCAGTGGAACTTGAATTCGGTAAAGTTGAACGGGTTGAGGCCTAGTTTAAAGTTCGTCCGATGCATGGTTAGATAAGCGTTCAAAGCTAGAGCTACACGATAAGGATCAGGAATATGCCTCCAACAAAAAAAGTACAAACATACGTCAAGCTTCAGATCATTGCTGCAAAAGCGACTCCCGCACCACCGGTTGGCCCTGCCCTGGGCCAGGCGCAGGTCAACATCATGGAATTTTGCAAGCAGTTCAATGCGCGCACATCGAACAAGGAAATGGAAGGGCTCGTCATTCCCGTGGTAATCACGGTGTATGTGGATCGTACCTTCACATTTGAGACCAAGACGCCTCCTGCAGCTGTGTTGCTCAAGAAAGCGGCAGGGCTTGCCAAGGGTTCCGGTGTGCCGAACAAGACGAAGGTGGGCACGGTCACGGAGGCACAGATTCGTGAGATTGCAACCCAGAAGATGCCCGATCTCAATGCAATGTCAGTTGATAGTGCCATTCGGAGTATCAAAGGCACGGCGCGATCCATGGGAATTGACGTTACTGCCTAGGTTTGCCTCGGCTGGATATTTGAAGGCACTTGCGCAGCAAAGATTTTTTAAGCATACTTAAGAGATTGCCTCGGCAACAAATACAGGTAATGTCAACAACACCACGGCTAGCAAAGTGACGCTGAGCGGTGGGAGACGGGATACTATGGCACAAAAAGTTACTAAGAATATGGCAGCCGCACGTGCGCAGGTTGAAGCGCGCCCTTACACCCTTACGGATGCGGTACCGCTCCTTCAAAAGATCAAGTTTGCCAAGTTCGACGAGACTGTAGACTTGACTCTGCGCCTCGGTGTGGACCCCCGTCATGCGGATCAGATGGTACGCGGAACCGTAGTTCTGCCGCACGGGCTGGGTAAAACCAAGACCGTAGCGGTCATCACTACAGGCGAGCGTTTGAAGGAAGCTGAAGCTGCGGGTGCGGATTTTGTAGGTGGCGAGGAAATGGTCGAGCGGATCCAGAAAGAAGGCTGGACCGACTTTGATGCTTTGATCGCAACACCGGACATGATGCGTTCTGTAGGCCGACTCGGTAAGGTGTTGGGGCCGCGCGGGTTGATGCCGAACCCCAAGACAGGTACCGTCACCAGTGATGTGACAGCTGCAATCCGCGAGATCAAGGCTGGCAAAATCGAGTTTCGCACGGACAAGACAGCGTTGGTCCATTGCCCGGTCGGCAAGGTCTCCTTCCCTCCTGAAAAACTAATTGAGAATGCGATGACCGTTATTTCAAGCGTCATGCGCGCCAAGCCTTCTGCGTCAAAGGGAAAGTACGTCAAGGGTATTACATTAAGCTCCACGATGGGGCCCGGTATTTCCCTGGACAGCTCAGTTGCAGATACCGCAGCCAAGGCCTAGTCCCTCCCAAGAAGAACGGCTCATCGCAAGCTGCTAGCCGCGCTGCTGATGAGCGGCACACGTAGAGTCGGCTAGAGTGAACGAGGGAGTTGAAATGGCACTGACACGAGCAAAGAAAACGCAGAAGGTAGAGCAGCTTGCACAGGAATTGCAAGGTTCAACCAGCGCGATTGTAGGTACGTTTACCAAGCTGACAGTACTGCAGGACTTTGACCTGCGCCGCAAGGTGCGTGATGCTGGCGGTCGCTATCGGGTGGTAAAAAACAAGCTGGCAAGCCGCGCCTCGGAAGGTACCGGGATCGCAGAAGCTTTACAGGGACTCAAGGGCGTTTCCTCTGTTGCGTACACCAGCGGCGACCCTGTGGCACTTGCCAAGGCGCTTTCAGCCTGGGTCAAGGACAATGCGGAGTTTACTTTCAAGCTCGGTATCGTTGACGGCAAAGTCATCACGATTGAAGAGATTCAATCCCTTGCTACGATGCCGGCCAAGGAAGAGATATTTGCCAAGCTGCTATTCCTGATCAGTGCACCGGCGCAACGTTTGGCAACTGTGATGGCCGCTACAGGTCGAGATCTGGCTGTAGTGCTCAACCAGGGTGTTGAGAAGGAAAAGTTTGCTGCCGATGCAGCTGCTCCGACAGAAGCGGCGGCACCGGTAGAGTCAGCCTCCTCGGCAGAAGTAGCGATGCCTGTAGAAGCAGCGGTGCTGGCAGAAGCAGCAGCACCTGTAGAAATGGCGGCAGCGACCCCTGTAGAAGAAGCTTCCGTGCCTGCGCCTGAAGTTGTCTCTCAAGAAGCGGTTCCCGAAGCTGCCTCTGAACCGCAAGCTACTCCTGCCATCGAGTCCTCCACGGTGGAAGCAGCTGCAGTGCCTGCCTTGCCGGAGACGTCAGAAACAACGCAGACGCCTGCTGATCTTGAACTCACAGATGAGTCGCAGACTGAGTCTGCCTCGAACGAGGCGCCTGTAGAAGGCGCGTAGTTGCCATTATTTTTTGTAAGAACAAGTTTTGTGTGAAGCAGGTAAACCGGGGTGCTGGTCTGGCACGTCGGAAACCGGATTGCACTGCAACACCGGCCAGGTAACTGGTGATTGAAAACGCAGGAACACCCTAGCCCATGGCCATGGTGAATTGAATAAGTTTCAAGGAGAAGGTAT
The DNA here is from genome assembly GCA_964236655.1 of uncultured Acidobacteriaceae bacterium. Taxonomy (GTDB): domain Bacteria; phylum Acidobacteriota; class Terriglobia; order Terriglobales; family Acidobacteriaceae; genus EB88. The sequence continues at coordinate 3,991 of CAXSFX010000027.1, forward strand.
ATGGCAGATCTAGCGCAGTTGGAAGAACAGATCGTCGGGTTGACTTTGCTGGATGCAGCAGCCCTGGTGAAGAAGCTTGAAGAGCGTCTCGGCGTTTCCGCAGCAGCAGCGGCTCCCGTAGCAGCGGACGGCGGCGGTGGTGCGGCAGCAGCAGAAGCCGCAGTTGAGCAGACAGAGTTTACTGTCATCCTGAAGGATGCCGGTGCCAATAAGATCAATACCATCAAGGCAGTACGTGAAGTGACAGCACTTGGCTTGAAGGAAGCGAAGGATCTTGTAGACGGCGCTCCGAAGCCGCTCAAGGAGAATGTCAGCAAGGAAGAAGCAGAGACCGTCAAGAAGAAGTTCGACGGTGTTGCGACAGTCGAAATCAAGTAGTTCCACATGGCAGGTCCTGCGAAAGGAAGTTCTTTTCAGGACCTGCTTGTTATGGCCATAGAAATGCAGTACATTAAATCCTGTGCAAGCATCTTCCAGGCAATTGCTTGATCTTTTGCATCATCCCTGCAATTTCACACTTCGGACTTCAGGCAAGCTGAGATTCTCTGTTCTTTCGCGCTCGCGATGGACATACAAGCCGCACTCCTTGCGGCAGGAGATTGCAATTTCGTTGTAACTCTATAGAGGTCGAACGTCTCGCGCTTGTGGAGCCCCAGGCTCGCAGGCGTTTTCGCGTCGATAGCACTTTGGCTCTAACGAGTAGCTAACATTATTAGCCCGTAACAGGGCAGGTTTTGCGGTAGCGGTTTCCGGCGGAACGAGGCAGTCGGCAATAGGATGCGCTCCGTATCAAGCAAGTTTACGCAGACTGCGCGGTCCCGGGCAGCCTGCTTCGCTCTCGTGTTTCCGGGCCATGAGGAGCCACCATGCCAAACGAGACCCGCGCCCTGCGCAGCCGACTCGATTTTTCCAAGATACCCACTCCGATCCAGATCCCTAACCTCATTGAAGTGCAGCGCCGCTCTTACGAGCGCTTCCTCCAGATGGATAAACTGCCGAGCGAACGAGACGATAATGGTCTCCACTCGGTATTTACGTCTGTCTTTCCGATTACAGACTTTCGCAATATTTCGCAACTGGACTTTGTAGATTTCTCGATCGGTAACTGGGAGTGCAAGTGCGGCCACCTGAAGGGGTTGCACCACTTGCGTACGGCTTGCTGCAACTGCGGAGCCATGGTCATTACAGACCCGTTTCACCCGGGTGACGTGTTATGCCACAAGTGCGGTACCTACAACAAGAACACACCTGATTTTTGTAACAAGTGCGGCGATCCGGTCGGGCTGCAGTTGAAGTATGACCAGGCAGAGTGCGAAGAGCGCGGTATGACCTATGCGGCACCGCTCAAGGTAACTGTACGGCTGACGATTTACGACAAGGACCCGGACACGGGTGCGAAGTCCGTGCGCGACATCAAGGAGCAGGAGGTATTTTTCGGCGATATTCCGCTGATGACGCAGAACGGTACTTTCATTGTCAACGGCACGGAGCGCGTGATTGTATCGCAGCTGCACCGCTCGCCGGGCGTCTTCTTTGAGACGGCGAACAACCGTACCTACTTCCTGGGCAAGATCATTCCATATCGCGGTTCATGGGTAGAGTTCGAGTACGACCAGAAGAACACGCTGTACGTCCGCATTGATCGCAAGCGCAAGTTCCTGGGTACCATCTTCCTGCGCGCGCTTGGACTGCGTACAGATGAGCAGATTTTGAAGAGCTTCTATACGGTAGATACAATTGCGCTGCGCGACGGCAAGATGTTCTGGGCACTGAGCGGTGATGCGGCTGTGCCGACCAACCTGCTTGGTGTCAAACCGACGGCTGCAGCATCGGCCAATGGTACAGAAATTGTTCCGGCCGGGCGCAAGATTTCTCCTTCACTGCTCAAGAACCTGCGTGCCGGTGGCGTGACAGAAATTGAAGTGGACAGCCTGGAGCTCGACGGCGCGATGATCGCGGCCGACGTGCTCGACACAGAGACAGGCGAGGTGTTTCTTGAAGCCAACCTGGAGCTGACTCCGGACAAGCTGCACAAGATTGTGCAGGCGGGCATTACCGAAGTCCAGGTCTTCTTCCCGGAGCGGGATGAAGTCGGCAATATCATCACCAACACACTGCGACGCGATTCGGTGCGCAAGCCGGAAGAAGCGTTGATCGAGATTTATCGCAAGCTGCGTCCGGGCGACCCGCCGACGCTTGATACTGCAACAGCACTATTTGAGGGCATGTTCTTCGATCCGCGCAAGTATGATTTCTCGCGTGTGGGCCGGCTCAAGTTCAACATCAAGCTGTATGAGAACCAGGATGCGACCTCACTCGATCACCGGACGCTGACTCCGGATGATTTCTACTCGACGATTCGGTACCTGCTCAAGTTGCGCCGCAACATCGGCGCGGTTGATGATATCGATCATCTGGGCAATCGCCGGGTGCGCGCGGTCGGCGAGCTGATGGAAAACCAGTTCCGCATCGGGCTGGTGCGCATGGAGCGCGCCATCAAGGAAAAGATGAGCGTGTATCAGGAGATGTCGACGGCCATGCCGCACGACCTTATCAACGCCAAGCCGGTGATGGCGGCGATCCGCGAGTTCTTCGGGTCCTCGCAACTATCACAGTTCATGGACCAGACCAACCCGCTCTCCGAGATCACGCACAAGCGGCGTCTCTCAGCACTTGGGCCGGGCGGGTTGTCGCGTGAGCGCGCAGGCTTTGAGGTTCGTGACGTCCATCCGACGCATTACGGGCGCATCTGCCCGATTGAGACGCCGGAAGGCCCGAACATCGGCCTGATTTCGTCACTTTCATGCTTTGCGCGTATCAATGAGTACGGCTTTATTGAGTCGCCGTACCGTCGCGTGCGCAATGCGCAGTTGCTGGACTATGTGCAGGTGACCAATGCAGGCGAAAGCGGTTTGCGTGTCGGTGATCACCTGGAGAAGCTGGAGGCAATTGCTAAGAATGAAGAAGCAGTTGTAGCCGGCAAGCGGCCTATTGAGTTTGAGCCGTTCTCGTTCTATTTGTCTGCGTGGGAAGAGGATCGGCACACCATCGCGCAGGCGAATGTGGAGCTGGATGACGAGCTGAAGATTACCGCCGAGCTGGTGAACGCGCGGCGTCAAGGCAACTTCGTCCTGGTTTCGCGGGATGAGATCGATTATGTCGATGTTTCGCCGAAGCAGCTTGTATCCGTCGCTGCTTCACTCGTGCCGTTCTTGGAGCATGATGACGCGAACCGTGCGTTGATGGGTGCGAACATGCAGCGGCAGTCTGTGCCGTTGCTGGTTGCGGAAGCCCCGTTTGTCGGCACCGGAATGGAGGGTGTGACGGCGCGCGATTCCGGCGCGGTTATTTCCGCACGGCGTAACGGTGTCGTCGATTCGGTTGATTCCGAGCGCATCATCATCCGCGTTGAAGGCGAGCACCACCCCACGCAGCTATCGCGTGAGGTTGGGTCTGATATCTACCAGCTCATCAAGTTCAAGCGGTCGAACCAGAACACTTGCATTAACCAGAAGCCGATTGTCCGCAAGGGCGACCGGGTGATCAAGGGGCAGGTGATCGCGGACGGTCCGTGCACGGAGCAGGGTGAGCTTGGCCTGGGCCGGAACGTGCTGGTCGCGTTTATGCCTTGGCGCGGTTACAACTTTGAGGATGCGATCCTGATCTCGGAGAAGCTGGTGCGTGACGACTACTACACGTCGGTGCACATCGAAGAGTTCGAGATTGAGGCGCGCGATACGAAGCTGGGGCCGGAAGAGATCACGCGTGACATTCCGAACGTCAGCGAGCATGCGCTGCGCGACTTGGATGAGTCGGGTGTGATCCGGATCGGTGCCAAGATTCGCCACAACGACATCCTGGTCGGCAAGGTCACGCCCAAGGGCGAGACCCAGTTGACGCCGGAAGAGAAGCTGCTGCGTGCCATCTTCGGTGAAAAGGCCGGGGATGTACGCGATGCTTCGCTCACATGCCCTCCGGGTATTGAAGGCACCGTGGTGGACGTTCGCATCTTCTCTCGTAAGGGGCAGGATAAGGACGAGCGGGCGCTGCAGATTGAGTCGGAGCAGATTGCGAAGCTTGAGAAGAATCTTGCCGATGAGATTCGTATTCTCACCGATGAGCGGCTTAAGCGCCTGGAGATGATCCTGGGCGGCAAGGAAGTGCAGTCTGATCTCCATGACGAGCGCACCAACAAGCGTTTGCTCGTTAAGAGCGCGATTCTCGACCGCGAAGCCATTGAACTGATCTCAACCAAGAACCTGAAGCGCATCCGCTACAACGATAAAGACCCGCGGGTGAATGAGCAGATCGACGAGATCGAGGAGATGACCTCGCGCCAGATCGATGTGCTGCGCAAGATCACCAACGACAGAATTGCAAAGCTGCAAAAGGGCGACGAGCTTTCTCCGGGCGTTATCAAGCTGGTGAAGGTGTACATCGCCATGAAGCGCAAGCTGTCTGTCGGCGACAAGATGGCGGGCCGCCATGGTAACAAGGGCGTGATTGCGCGCATTCTTCCTGAAGAAGACATGCCGTACCTGCCCGATGGCACACCGGTTGAGATCGTGCTGAACCCGCTCGGCGTTCCGTCACGTATGAACGTGGGGCAGATTCTGGAAACGCATCTCGGCTGGGCCGCGCACACGCTTGGTGCCAAGGTGGCGGAGCTGGTGAAGCAGCACCAGGACCAGACAGATGGCGCGAACAAAGTCCGTGAGGTCTTCAAAGAAGCATTCGCGGGCACGGCGGCACTGCGGCAGTTGTTGGAGCTTGATGACGAGCAAGTAATGCGTGTTGGTCTCGGCATGAAGCGCGGCATCTGGTTCGGCACGGCTGTATTTGACGGCGCGCGCGAGACCGAGATCAAGGCACTGCTGAAGGCGGCAGGGCTGCCGAGCTCGGGCAAGACGGCGCTGTTTGACGGCATGACCGGCGACCAGTTCGAGCAGCCGGTAACGGTGGGCTACATCTATATGCTCAAGTTGTCGCACCTTGTGGACGATAAGATCCATGCACGGTCCATCGGGCCGTACTCGCTTATCACGCAGCAGCCGCTGGGCGGCAAGGCGCAGTTCGGCGGCCAGCGCTTCGGCGAGATGGAAGTGTGGGCGCTTGAAGCCTATGGTGCCGCGTACATCCTGCAGGAGTTGCTGACCGCGAAGTCTGACGACGTATTTGGCCGTACCAAGATCTACGAGGCCATCGTCAAGGGCGAGGCGGCAATCGAGCCGGGTGTGCCGGAGTCGTTCAACGTGCTGATTCGTGAGCTGCAGGCGTTGTGTCTTGACGTCGAACTGATGAAGCAGTCGGATCTGGACGCGGCCAAGTTGCCTGCGCCGGAGCCGCTGCTGGCAGCCGCGGACTAACTGCCAGGGCGCGCGGCGAAGGCAGAAGCAGGTCCTTCGTCGCTGCACTCCTCAGAATGACACCGTTTTTTTGGTTTGGCGGCGATGCCGCTAGACAGGAAGATTGAAAAAGAGCCGCCGTTCCGCGAGCAAGCGCTCCCGGGGGCGAACAGCGGCTCGACCATAAACAAGCCCCGGGACCGAAAGCGCCCCAAGGCGCAGGAGGAACACCCTTGTATCGTTCCAGCCCATTTGAATTGACCGGCCCCATCACCGATTTCGACGCCATCCGCATCCAGCTGGCCTCGCCAGAAAAGATTCGCTCCTGGTCGCATGGTGAAGTTACCAAGCCCGAGACCATCAACTACCGCACCTTCAAGCCGGAGCGTGACGGCTTGTTCTGCGCCCGCATCTTTGGCCCCGTTACTGATTGGGAATGCCTGTGCGGCAAGTACAAGCGCATGAAGCATCGCGGCGTGATCTGCGACAAGTGCGGTGTTGAAGTTACCCTGTCGAAAGTCCGCCGTGAGCGTCTCGGCCACATCGAGCTGGCTTCGCCCTGCTCGCACGTCTGGTTCTTCAAGGGCCTGCCGTCGCGTATCGGCCACCTGCTCGACATTTCGTTGCGTGATCTTGAGTCTGTTCTCTACTTCGAGAGCTACGTTGTCGTTGATCCAGGCGATGCACCGGTCAAAGAGCGCGAGATCATCAAGGACGAAACCAAGTTCCGCGAGCTCGATCAGCAGTACCGCCCCTCCGGCTTCAAGGGCATGATGGGTGCCGAGGCAATCAAGGAACTGCTCAAGCGCGTCGAGATTCAGGAGCTCTCGATTGAGCTGCGCGAGCGGATGAAGACCGAGACTTCACTCCAGAAGCGTTTGAAATATTCGAAGCGCCTGAAGGTCGTCGAGGCATTCCGCAAGTCCGGCAACAAGCCCCAGTGGATGATTCTCGATGTAATCCCGGTGATCCCGCCTGAGCTGCGCCCATTGGTTCCGCTTGATGGCGGCCGCTTTGCTACGTCCGATTTGAACGATCTGTACCGCCGCGTCATAAATCGCAACAACCGTCTCAAGAAGCTCATGGACCTCCATGCGCCTGAAGTGATTGTGCGCAATGAAAAGCGCATGCTGCAGGAAGCTGTTGACGCGCTATTCGATAACGGCCGCCGCGGCCGTGTGCTGCGCGGTGCCAACAACCGTCCGCTTAAGTCACTTTCAGACACGCTCAAGGGCAAGCAGGGCCGCTTCCGCCAGAACCTGCTCGGCAAGCGCGTGGATTACTCGGGCCGTTCCGTCATCGTAGTTGGCCCCGAGCTGAAGCTGCACCAGTGCGGCTTGCCGAAGAAGATGGCGCTTGAGCTGTTCAAGCCGTTCATCTACCACCGCTTGGAGCAAACCGGACACTGCACCACCATCAAGCAGGCCAAGGAAATGGTCGAGCTGCAGGAGCCTGTGGTCTGGGACATCCTTGAGGAAGTCATCAAGGACCACCCGGTACTGCTGAACCGTGCGCCGACGCTCCACCGCCTGGGTATCCAGGCATTTGAGCCGGTGCTGGTTGAAGGCAAGGCAATCAAGATTCACCCGCTGGTTTGCACCGCCTTCAATGCCGATTTTGACGGCGACCAGATGGCTGTGCACATCCCGTTGTCACCCGAGGCGCAGGTTGAAGCGTCCGTGCTGATGCTGGCTTCGCACAACATCCTGTCACCGGCGTCCGGCCAGCCGATCACGGTGCCGACGCAGGACTTGGTGCTGGGCTTGTACTACTTGACAAAAGCCAAGAAGGGCGGCGTGGGCGAAGGCCGCACATTCGCCAATACTGAAGAAGTGCTGATGGCGCTTGAAGCGAAGGCGGTCGAAACATTGACGCCGATTCGTCTGCGCTACACGGGGCCGGTGCTCGACATGACGACCGCCTACGACGATCAGGACCTGACGCACACAGAGCCGGTGCAGTACGACCGCCAGTACATTTCGACTACGGTGGGCCGGGCAATTTTGAACGATTCCATGCCCGCAGGCATGCCGTTTGTCAATGGCTTGCTCAAGAAGAAGGGTATCGGGCAGCTGGTGAACTACTGCTACCTGAACCTTGGCCTTGAAACCACGGTCAAGATGCTCGATCGCGTCAAGGACCTGGGCTTCCACTACGCCACGCTTTCCGGCTTGTCGGTAGGGCTTGACGACATGGTCATCCCGGAGTCGAAATACCCGGTGGTGCGCGAAGCAGAGCAGCAGGTTGTCTCCGTCACGCAGCAGTACCTTGACGGTGCGATCACCAACGGCGAGCGCAACAACAAGGTGATCCAGTTGTGGTCGTCTGTCACCGAACGGGTGGCTGATGAGATGTTCAACAACATGAAGAATGCGGACAAGGAGGGGACCATGAACCCGATCTACATCATGGCCGACTCCGGTGCCCGCGGTTCGAAGCAACAAATTCGCCAGCTTTCCGGCATGCGCGGTTTGATGGCCAAGCCTTCGGGCGAAATCATCGAAACGCCTATCACGGCGAACTTCCGTGAAGGCTTGACCGTGTTGCAATACTTCATCTCAACGCACGGCGCTCGCAAGGGCCTTGCCGACACGGCGCTCAAGACAGCGGATTCAGGCTACCTGACCCGCCGCCTGGTCGACGTGGCGCAGGATGTGATCGTCTCCGAGCTTGACTGCGGCACTTCTGACGGCATCTACGTCGGGCCGATTGTCGAGTCGGGCGAGATCATCGAGCCGTTGCGTGACCGCATCATCGGTCGTGTTTCGCTCGAACGCATCAAGGATTTTGAAGGCAATGCGATTGTCGACATCAACCAGGAAATCTCGGAAGACTGGGCCTCCGCGATTCAGGCCTCCGGTATCGAGCGGGTCAAGATTCGCTCGGTGCTTACTTGCGAGTCCAAGCGCGGTGTCTGCATTCTTTGCTACGGGCGCAATCTGGCATCCGGGCGTTTGGTCGAGCTCGGTGAAGCAGTCGGCGTCATCGCGGCGCAATCTATCGGTGAGCCCGGTACTCAGCTCACCATGCGTACCTTCCACATCGGCGGTACCGCGTCACGCGTCAATGAGCAGTCGAAGCTGGACGCAAAAAACAACGGCACCGTCCGCTTCATCAACATTGTCTCCGTGCAGTCCAAGATCGGCGACATGGTAGCGATGAACCGGTCCGGTTCCATTGCCATCATTGACGATCGTGGGCGTGAGAAGGAGCGTTACCAGGTTGTCTACGGTGCCAAGCTCAAGGTCACCGACGGGCAGCAGGTTCAGCTTGGTCAAGACTTGGCTGAGTGGGATCCGTATACGTTCGCCATCCTGACGGAAATCGGCGGCACGGTGCAGTTCAAGGACTTGCAGGAAGGCATCACGCTCAACGATGAGATCGATGAAGTTACCGGTCTGTCCCGGCTTGTAGTTGCCGACGCGCAGGACGAAAAGCGTCAGCCGACGATCCTGATTAAGGTAGAAGGCAAGAAGGACAAGCGCTACCTGATGCCCAGCCGCGCTCACTTGATGGTGCAGGACGGCGAGGAGGTTTTCCCGGGCGACATCCTGGCGAAGATTCCACGTGAGACCACCCGCACCAAGGACATCACCGGCGGTCTGCCGCGTGTGGTTGAGCTCTTCGAGGCACGCAAGCCCCGTGAGACTGCCATTATCTCGGAGATTGAAGGTGTGGTCCGCTTCGGTGAAGTTGCCAAGGGTCAGCGCAAGATCTATGTCACCGCTGACGACGGCACGGAGAAGGAGTACTCCGTACCGCGCGGTACCCACGTCAACGTGCAGGAAGGTGAAAAGCTGCACGCAGGCGATCCGCTGATGGATGGTCCGCTGAACCCGCATGACATTCTTGCCGTACTCGGCCAGAATGCGCTGCAAGCCTTCCTGGTAAACGAAATCCAGGAAGTCTACCGGTTGCAGGGCGTAGCCATCTCGGACAAGCACATCGAAACGATCGTCCGGCAGATGCTGCGCTGGGTCAAGATCGACGAGGTGGGCGACTCGAACTTCCTGCTGGAGCAGCAGGTGGACCGGTTCCGCTTCCGTGCTGAAAATGAGCGCGTCGCCATCGACGGCGGCCGTCCGTGCACCGGCAAGCCGCTGCTGCTGGGTATTACCAAGGCGTCGCTTTCGACCGATAGCTTCATCTCGGCCGCAAGCTTCCAGGAGACCACGCGTGTGCTGACCGAGGCGTCCATCAACGGTGCTGTCGACAACCTGCGCGGGCTCAAGGAAAACGTTATCGTGGGCCGCTTGATCCCGGCAGGCACAGGCATGGAGTACTACCGCAATATCCAGCTCTCTCCGGAGCTTGAGGAAGCGGCAGAGCGTGTGCAGCAAGAAGTCCAGGCGCAGCATGAGGCTGAAGAGCGCGAGCTTGAAATCATGCGGCAAGAGGGCGAAGCGGAAGAGCTGGCAGCTTCCGAGTAGGGACTGGCCGTCCAGGCAGCTACACTTCGCGTAAGATCCAGTGCAATTCCATGCAAAACTGGAGAGCCCGGTGCAAGCCGGGCTTTTCTGTGTTCAGAAACAGTCCAGGGATATGGAATTCGCTATAGCGGTTTTCAAATTCCACGCTAGGATGTACCTGGTTCAAGCTCATTTTGGATACAGTCGGGAGAGCATGTACGCAAATACCTATAGTTTTCGTTCCCGATCTTCGCAGTTATGGTTTGCCCTGTTTGTCGGCATAGTGTGCGCCTGGGTTCTCAGCCTTCCCATTTTCCCAACGCAGGACAGCCCCATGCATCGCTACTACACGCACGCGCTGGGGCAGGTCATGGCGCACCAGCCGCAATACTCCGTGTACTCGATCCGGCACCCGTTTCCTCCGTATGCCACGCAGTACATCACGCTTCTGGCGCTTTCGCGCGTGTTCTCCTTCGATCTGGCCGAGAAGATTTTTACCTGCGCCGAGATCCTTTGTTTCGCATATGGGCTTCGTCTTTGCGCTACCGCGGTCGGTCCAGCCGGGGCCTGGGTGTCGCTGCTGGTTGCGCCCCTGCTCCTGCCCTGGTACCTGATGATGGGTTTTTACAACTACAGCATCGGTCTTGGGCTGGCGTTGTTCGCGGCAGGCTTCTGGCTTCGCTTTGACAAGTCCAACTGGGCCATTCTGGGCTTTGCGGCAGCCGGTTTTGTGCTTTCCTTTTCGCATCCGGTTCCGCTGGGCCTCCTGGTTGCGTTCCTTGCCGGTGACCTTTTACGACGTCGCTTTCTAACTCCGCACGCGCCGGTCGGCTGGCTCAAGGCAAATATCAAGCAGCTTGTCGGGTTCCTGTATGCGCTGACGATTTCGCTGCTTCCGTCGCTCTCTTTTGACCACTCGCAGAACCCATCCACAGTTCACGACATCGGCTTCCATCTCCCATTTCTGCGTACTGTGCTTCTGCTTACAGGGCTGTCGCCTTACAACACGCGCTCGCATAGTTTGTGGGTCAACGGGTACCGGCTGGCACTGTACACCCTGCTCATTCTTGCGTTCGTCCGGGGGGTACAAGTCCTGCGGCGCAGTCTTGCCGAACGCCGGCTTTCCGCGGGTGCGGCCTTTCTCGTCTACGCCGTGCTGCTGGCCGTGTTGCTGCCGTTTCTGCCGGACCGCGTTAGCGGCGGGGGATTCTTCGCTATGCGCATGGTCATTCTGGTATGGATTTTCGCGCTGCTGGCTGCGGCAGGCCGCACGACTGGTAATGCGATCAGCAATGCAAACGGCAACGAGGCCGGCGGCAACCTGCCCCGACTTTGCATAGCTCTCGGTGCCGTTTTTACCGTGCTCACCCTTGTGCCCGCAGAACGTACCCTGCGCCCAATTGCCGAAAGCGTACACCGGATGGAGTGGGAGCCGCTACCCGCGCACACACGTGCGCTGCTGCTCAACGGCCCCATGCTGAACCCAACTTTACGCTTCCACTACGACCTCGCCTTCAATCCCTTTATGTGGGCAAACCTGCTGCCCATCATTCAGCAGAATGACCTGGCCGTGGATGCGCCCTGGCTGCAGCTCTCCACATTTCCACTACGCGTCACGCCGGGAGCAGTGGTCGCCAGGGACCCTTCCGCCATCATTGAACTGATCGCTCAGGATCCCCCGCCTCGTCTCAACATCCTGCTGCCTGCCGAGCCGGTCAGTGAACTTATCGGAAGAAGCGACATCGTCACTTATGCAGGCACGGATGAAGAACTGGGGCACGGCCTGGTCGACTACCTGGGGCCGCATGATGCGGCTGAGTTCACCTGCAGGCGTCCGCAAAGCTGGTCGCTGCTGTGTGTCCGAAAAGGAGACAGCACTTCGCCTGCGCGCATGCGTTAGGCTTGTATCGATTTGAGGTTGGGGGATCATGCAAAGAAAAAACGAGATTCTGATTCTAGTTGTGTTGTTCCTGTTTGCCATGTTGACCACTGTGCGCCACTTGGGGTCCCTGGGTTCTGACCTGTCCTCGTCTTACTGCGCATGCAGCCTTCTTGCATCAGGCCAGCCTGACCATATTTACGACCGGGATCCCCGCAACTACGACGAGGTCAATACCCCCATATGGACAAAGGTCGGCCTGGATGCCGGTCTGTACCATGAGAAGCAAATTCATCCCTATGTGCAGACGCCGCTGTGGGCCTGGTCGCTTCAGCCGCTGTGCACACACATGAAGTTCCCGGCATTCAATGTCATCTTTCTATGCCTCGTCTCCTTTTGTCTTTCGGCAACCATTTGGCTGGTAGCGCGAACCTGGGTTCCGCGTCTGTATCATCCCGGCTGGATTGCACTGGTCTGCGCCGCGCTGTACGTGTCTGAGGCTTACAAATATGCCATGGTGCTTACCCAGACCCACATCATCTTTACCCTGCTCACCCTCCTTGCGCTGGTGTGCGCGCGCCGGGAGCATGCTATCTGGGCCGGGGCACTGCTTGCACTGGCGGCAGCGGTCAAAATCACGCCCGGCTTCCTGCTGCTCTACTGGCTTGTGAATCGCCAGTGGCGTGCTTCGCTCAGCTTTATCGGGTTCTCCGCCGCCCTTGCCGGGGCCAGTGTGCTCACCACGGGTTTGGCGTTAAATGTGGAGTTCCTCCACAACCTGTCACAAATCTCAAACATCCTGCTCGTAGCCTGGAACAACCAGTCTCTCGCAGGGCTATGGATGGGCTCAAGCTACCCGGTAGGCGAGCAGCAAGCCTGGCACAGCCTGCCTTTGCCACCCCTGCTCAAACTGGTCTGCACCCTGCTTTTAGTAGGCGTTACCCTTCTTGGCGGCTACCTGGATCGCCGGGCAGACCGGCGAACCGACTCGTCAAACTCGCCGGACATGGCTGTTCCCTCGCTGGCCGCGCACCCCCCCTATGGAGCGGCCCTGGCGATCCTTGGAGCTACTATCTTCACTCCCATCGCCTGGACGCACTATTACGTCATCCTGATCTTCCCGCTCATGCTGCTGCTGGATGCGGAGATGAGAGCCAAATCCCGGCTCCTGTTGGCAACGGTGCTGCTTGTGCTTGCCTTCAACTTCGACTTCCAGACGCTTGGCGGCATTTTGGAGAGGTTTGAGTTGTTCCCCATTGTGCATGCGCAGTTTTTCAGCGGGCTTGTCTGCATGGCGGGGCTGATATTTGCTTCGCTCACCGTGGGGCGAAGTGCCTTGTCCACCATGCCCAGGACCATCGGTGAGCGGGTGGAAACATTTCATTGATGCCGGGCCGGTACCGTAGCCGTACGCTTGCAGCCTGTTTCGCCATGCTACCGTTAGCTCATGCAGCGCACTAGGATCGCCTTTCTGCTGACGCTTCTCCTCTGCTTCGGCATGACCTTTCGGCAGTTCCACCGGACTGATTTTGCCGACTTCCAGGTTTATGACGCGGCAGCAGAAGTCGTGCACGAAGGCAAAAGCGTCCACATGTACGACGACGCAGACACCGGTGCGCTTTTTGAGCTCAAATTTGTAAACCCGGCGCTCCCCCTGGCGCAGGCTGCCAACCATATCGGCATTGAGCGGGTACGACTTTACATTTACCCGCCGATTCTTGCCGACATCCTGCTGCCGCTAACCTTTGTGCCCGCTGTTACGGCAGCCAAGCTCTGGCTCGCCTTCAACCTGTTGGCGCTGGTAGTTACCGCCCTGCTGCTGGCACGGATGCTGCAAGTGCCCATGCTCAGTCTGCCTTCGGCTGCGCTGGTGGTTGGCGCGCTCCTGCTGTTTTCAACCGGCATGGCGCTGCTATGGGGTCAAATTACCATCCTGCTTCTGCTTCTCTGGGCTTTTGGCATGCTTGCGTACCAGCGCGGCTGGCAGGGGGCATCGGCTTTTGTATTCGCGCTGGCTACGCTTATCAAGCTCACACCTTTACTGGTGGTAGCGCCGTTTTTCTTCTGGCGTGAGTGGCGCTGGCTGCGTGCCTATGCAGTGTCTCTGCTGGTGCTGGTGGGCGTGGTTTGCCTGCTTAACACCCCAGCCTCGCTTACCGACTATTTTCTGCACGTTATCCCGTCCATGTCAGGCGGCGGCACGCCCGATCTTGAAAACAAATCGCTGCTCTCGTCCATGCAGCTCTTGTATGTCGGCCTGCACGGAGGCGTAGTCAAGCATGTTGCAATACCGACGCCCCCGGCATTGGTGTCAGCGGCAAAAGCCGTCGCATTGGCTATCCTGTTGATCGCACTGGCATTAGTCGCCCGCCTGGGCAGGCGTATGGCGTTTGCGGACCGCCGCATGACCCTGGCCCTGTTTGCCCTGCTCAGTGTTTGTGTCGCGCCTATTTCGTGGAAGCACGCCTACGTGGTCGCGCTGTTTCCCCTGGCGCTGCTGTGGGCAGATGTGTTCCGCAAGCAAGTAACAACCCCTGCGCTGCTCCTGCTCACTTTCTGCTCGGTTGAGCTCGGCAGCTTCTTTTTCGATTCGGTCGCCGTCAAGCTCACCCATGGAACCGTGCTGGGTTTGCTCGCGTTCCTGGCTCCCGGTACAGGTATCGTGCTGTCACTGGTTCTATTAGCTCGCATGCGTGCGAGTGACGTGTTACTTCAGCGGGTCAGGTAACGCCGGTACACGTGGTACAACTCGCCTATCGCCTTGAAGAAGTCATCCGGTCGCACCTTGGAGCCGGCCACATCGGTCCACTCCGGCAGCGGGTACTCGTAAATATGGTTGCGCACCAGGTCCGAGTCGCCGCGATGCCGCACCATGTAGCGAGCCAGCAGCTCCACATCAAAAATCCAGCGGGATTCGAACGGCTCTGCCAGCACCGCGGCCAACTCCGGCGTGGCACGGAACAACTTGGCCCCGCACTGGGTGTCGTAGATGGGCAGGCGCAGCAGCAGGGAAGCAAGCGTTGCAAAGCAGCGGCCCAGGTAGTGGCGCACCGGCTGCCGATGGATCTCACGGCCCAGCAGGCGCACCCGGGCACCAAACACCATGGTCAGCTGTCGATTGCGCAGCAGCACTGCGGCAAGGTCCGGGATCTGAGCCAGCGGTGTAGCCAGATCGGCATCCCAAAAGCCGGTCATCTCGCAGCCGCCCAGGCCCAACGCATGCAGCATCCCGTACCGCACCGCTTCTGCCTTGCCGCCGTTCGGTTGCTTGTCAAGCACGCGGATCTGCGAAGGGAAGCGCGATCGCAAGGCTTGCAGAATGGGCAGAGTCGCGTCGCGGCTTCCGTCATTGACAAACAGAAGCTGGATGCCGAGGCTCGCGGGGCTGCTGAGGAATTGCGCAAATGCATCAGTGCGCAACCTCGCGGCTTCGTTGTAGCAGGGCACTACAATCGTGCAGCGGGCAGAAGGCGGGAGTGAGGAATCGGTGTCGGCCATAGGCTGCGGCGTTGCTCGGCTTCTCCGATTGGTTTAAAAGCTTGAAGACGGTCTAGTATAGCTCACAGTTTCGGCGGCATCTTTACGCAAGGGCTGCGTCTTCCGCATCCCATACGCGTGAGAAAGAAACGATAACCTTATGCGTATAGAACGAGTTGTATCTACCCTGCTTTGCACTGCCTTGTTTGCTTCCGCAGGCTGCTCCGGCAAGAAGGCTGCGTCCAAGGAGAATTTCAAAACCGCCATCGGCAACTACTACAACGCGCATCCGGTTTGCGTGTGGTCCAGCCCGGTCAAGTTCCCGGTTGAGGCCGACCCCAAGGCAGGCGACCAGACGGCCGGGTACGACGCACTGACCGATGCCGGGCTGCTGACGCGGACCTCTGCGCAGAAGAAGGTCTTCATCTTCGGTTCCAAGCAGGTGAACGACTATGACCTGTCCTCGCAAGGCCGCTCCACCTGGACCCCGGACCAAACACAGCCCGGTTACGGCAACTTCTGCTTCGGTCATCGCGTAGTTATGGCCATCGACAACTACACTACATCCAATGACAGCAGCGGCGCGGTGGTGGCTAACATCGATTATCACTACAACATCGCCGGTGTAGCAGACTGGGCCAAGACGGCAGAAATGAAGACCGCTTTTCCAACCGTGCAGGCGGACCTGGCAACGACGCAGGTGGATAAAGCAACGCTGATCAACACCAATGATGGTTGGCAGGTGTCACACGATTGAGTGCACTTATTCGAAGTACGCACTCTTTACGGTTCATAGCGCAGCTGCAAACCATGGTGCAGTGTTGACACCCCGGCTATGCGCCCTTCGAGGTGAGCCACCAGCTTCGGCGAAAAGGAAAGGCTGTTTTTCTCAATGATTATGCCTTGTACCCCGCTGATATGAAACAGGGTATTCAGGTGGTCCCCTAGTATCGCCAGTAGATCCTCAATTGGGATTCCATCGGCCTTGATACTTTTCACTTCCAGCCGAATTCGTTTTCCATCGGTTGTTACCGGGCCGCTAATTGAAAAGTGAATGGGAATCAGCTTTAACTTGATTACCGATCCGCTCAGCGTAGCTCCAGATTCGCTGTTTTGAATTTGAAGATCCCTGATCTTGCTGTCGGAGTTTGCGAGTTTGGTCACGAAAATCTTTGTCATGGTTTCATCGCTGATAAAGATTTCGCCATGAGACACAACCGTCAGTCTTTCGTAACAGGATGGAGCTCTTTTGCCCAACGGCTCCAGCGTGGCAGCAAAATGACGCAGTTGAAAAGTTATGTCGGGCGTTGAACCGTATTCGCCGGCTTCCATAGAGATGTGAGAGACCGAAGTTGGGCACGGCCGCTGGCCTGCATAAGCTCCAGCCGTGTGCAAAAACAGGAGCGCACTCAAAAGAATTGACAAGCGTTCAGGCACTCTCCATGGCGGGCATGCAAATACTGTTTGTTGCATGCGAACAACGCCCGGCCGGTTCAGCCTTTGCAAGGATTCCTGCGGCATCCCCCGGTATGTCGCAGTGGAGTTCCTGCTTCGGCCTCTACGCATGCCAATGACTTCTAAAACCTTCAATAGGTCTCTCCTGCCAAACCCTGGAATGCACCTTGCTTCGCTCATCTTGCACTGGAACGAAGCGACGAGCATTCACTATGGGAGCAATCCCGTCGGTTCAAGACCGCCGTGCAACATGGTACCGTTAAGTTGTTTGGGGTAGCCAATAAACCCCGGCGAGGAACTGCCGCCCGTGATTGAAACAGCACTTCGCACGACTTCCCTTAACGCTACGCACCGCGCGCTCGGCGCAAAAATGGTTGACTTCGGCGGCTGGGACATGCCGGTCGAGTACGCCGGCATTACGTCCGAGCACATGGCGGTGCGTACCGGCGTCGGCCTGTTCGATGTAAGCCACATGGGCGATATTCAGCTGCGCGGACCGCAATCGCTTGCCGCCGTTCAGCAGTTCTCCATGAATGATGCCTCGAAGCTGCAAGTGGGGCAGGCGCAGTACTCGGCCATGCTGTACCCGCAGGGCACTTTCGTTGATGACATCGTTGTCCATAAGCTTTCCGATAACGACTACCTGATCGTCATCAACGCCGGTACCCGTGAGAAGGACCACCAGTGGATTCGCCAGCAGGCACAGCCGTTCAAGTGCCACGTCTCCGATTACTCTGACATGTACACGCAGCTGGCCATCCAGGGCCCGCGCGCGATTGATGTGCTGCAAAAGCTGACCGACCTGCCGCTGGCCGAGATTAAAAACTACTGGTTCCGCTGGGGCAAGGTATGCGGGCTGTACAACACCATGGTGGCGCGTACCGGCTACACCGGCGAAGACGGTTTTGAGATTTACATCCCGTCGGACGGGATGACCAGTGCGCGCGTGTGGAATGAGATTCTGGCAGCCGGTGCCGAGTTCGGCATTGTCCCCTGCGGGTTAGGCGCACGAAATACATTGCGGCTTGAGTCTGCCATGGCGCTCTACGGGCATGAAATTTCAGACTCCATCAATGTTTACGAAGCCGGTCTGGGCCGTTACGCCAAGCTTGACAAAGGTGTTGACTTCACCGGTGCCGAGGCCCTGCGCAAGGTTCAAGAAGCAGGCCCCACACGCCGCCTCGTCGGGTTAGAGATGGTGGACCGCGGCATCGCCCGTGACGGCTACCGGGTGTTTGATGAAGCCGGTCAACAAATCGGCGAAGTGACCAGCGGTTCGCCCGCGCCATTTCTCAAAAAGAACATCGCGCTGGCCTACCTGCCGCCTGCCTACGCGGACGTTTCGCCGCCCCGCGAGGTCTTCGTTGAAATACGCGGTGCGATGGTAAAAGCGCAAACCACGCCGATACCCTTCTACAAGCGAGCCAAAACTGCAGCCGTAACGCTGCCGGTGGGAGGACAAGCATGAGCTATCCCGAGCAGTACCGCTACACCCGCGAACATGAATGGATCCATGTGCAGGAAGGCATTGGCACAATCGGCATCACAGACCACGCGCAATCCACACTAGGCGATATCGTGTTTGTGGAGACACCGAAGCTCGGCACCAAGGTGGAAAAAGGCAAGGTCTTCGGCTCCGTCGAGTCGGTCAAGGCGGTTTCAGACCTGTACTCCCCGGCAAGCGGCGAAATTGTATCGATCAATGATGAGCTCGGTGCCACTCCTGAAAAACTCAATACTTGTGCTCACGATGCCTGGATCATGCGTATCCACCTGAGCGAACTCGGCGAGATTGACGGTCTGCTGTCAGCGACCGATTATGAGAAGTTTGTATCGGAAGAAACTGGTCACTAGGAGTTAAGGAGAATCGCCCGATGCGCTACCTGCCAAAATCCGACGCCGAACGTGCCGCCATGCTCGCCGAAATCGGCGCGTCTTCTATCGATACTCTATTTGAGACAGTGCCCGAGCAGTTCCGCCTCACGCGCGACCTCGACATCCCGCGTCAGCACGGCGAGTCAGAAATCATTAGTTACTTCAAGCAAGCCGCCGCACGCAACGCCACCGGCTACACAAGCTTTCTGGGTGCAGGTGCTTACCGTCACTATCGGCCTGTAGTCATCGACTCGCTGGTCCAGCGCGGCGAGTTCCTGACCTCCTACACGCCCTACCAGGCCGAAATCACGCAAGGCACGCTCCAGGCCATCTTTGAGTTCCAGACCATGATCTGCGAGCTGACCGGCATGGAGATCGCCAACGCATCCATGTACGACGGCTCCACAGGCGCGGCTGAGGCCGCAATGATGGCGATCCGCGTCACCGGGCGCGACCACGTTATCGTCGCCCGCACGGTGCACCCGGAGTACCGCGAGGTAATGGCGACTTACGCCCAACACCAGGGAACTCGCCAAACGGAAGTGGATTACACGCCGGATGGTCGTCAAAATGGCGGGCGGGTTGACCTGGCCGCGCTTGCCGCTGAAGTTACAACCGAGACTGCCTGTGTGCTGGTCCAGTCGCCCAATTTTTTCGGTGTCGTTGAGGACATTCCCGCTATCGCTGAAGTCGTTCACGCTAAAGGTGCGCTGCTCATCGTTTCCATCGCGGAAGCCGTTTCGCTCGGCGCGGTGCGTCCGCCGGTCGAGGCCGATATCGTTTCGCTGGAAGCGCAGAGTTTCGGCGTTGCACTCTCTTATGGCGGCCCCTATTGCGGCGTTATCGCGGCCAAGGAAAAGTACCTCCGCCAGATGCCGGGCCGCCTTGTCGGTGAAACCAAGGATAAGAACGGGCTGCGCGGTTTCGTACTCACGCTTTCCACGCGCGAGCAGCACATCCGCCGCGAGAAAGCCACCTCAAACATCTGTACGAACCAGGCACTCGTCGCGCTCATGGCGACAATCTTCCTGACCGTGTATGGGCGCGAAGGCATCCGCGAGCTCGCCATGCACAACCTCGCAAAAGCCGACTACGCCGCCCGCACACTGGCCGGGCAATCACAAGATGCACAGGACGGCAAGCTGCTGTTCGCAGGCACTCCGCGCTTTCATGAGTTTGTTCTGCGAACCGAAGAGACAGCCGATGAACTGAACACGCGGCTGCTTGAAGACAAGATTATCGGTGGCCTCAGCCTGAAGAAGTGGTACCCCGAGCTCGGCAACGCAACCCTATGGTGCGCCACCGAGCTGACCACGCGCGAGGAGATCGATCATGCTGCAACGCGGGTTGCCGTAGCTGAGCCCATGGCAGTGGGCGCGCACTAACCGCATGCATGCTTGCCGGAAGCGTTGCAGTTGACTGACTCACCTGTTGAGAGTGCAAGGCCGGGCGCGGGGGTTCTCCTTCCAGTCGGCGCACTATGTATTGCAATGGTCTCCATGCAGTACGGTGCAACCTTTGCCGAGCGCCTGTTCCCGGTCGTAGGCGCATCCGGCGCTACCGCGTTGCGCCTTGGCTTCGGCACCCTGTTGCTGTTGCCCTTCCTTCGGCCATCGCGCATTCAGGTCTCACGACGTACTCTGCCTGCCCTGCTGGGCTACGGCTTTTCGCTGGGCAGCATGAACCTGCTTTTCTACCTTGCACTGCGCACGATCCCGCTTGGCATTGCCGTGGCGCTTGAGTTTACAGGGCCTCTGGCGCTGGCCGTTGCGCTCTCGCGGCGGTGGACCGACTTCCTGTGGGCCACCCTGGCCATCGCCGGCATCGGCTTTCTGCTGCCCCTCAGCCGGTCAGGGCACAGCCTTGATCCCGTCGGGCTGCTGTGCGCACTTGGTGCCGGTGTCTGCTGGGCTCTCTATTCCGTATTTGGGCAAAAGGCAGGCGGCGATCACGGGTCCTCTACTGCTGCCCTGGGTATGGCCATCGCCGCCGTGCTGGTGGTGCCGTTTGGGATCGCGCAAGCGGGCACTGCTTTGCTCAATCCTTCTATCGTGCTGCCGGCAATTCTGATTGCTGTCTTCTCAAGCGCACTGCCGTTTTCCCTGGAGATTGTTGCATTGACGCGCCTGCCCACCCGCGCTTACGGGACGCTGACCAGCGTGGAACCGGCGCTTGGCGCGGTTATGGGCTCGCTTTTTCTCCGTGAACACTTAACGCCTGTTCAAATGGTTGCCATCACCGCGATCATGGTTGCATCCCTGGGAACTGCGGTGACATTGAGGCCGACAATCGTCGCAAACTAGCTCGCAAGCAGCGTCTGAGCAGCGTCTAGGCAGCCCTCTGGCCCTGGTTCATCCGGTAACAAAAGTCACATGCAAGCCGGGGACCTACACACCTGGATAGCAACGGCTCTAAAATACTTGTCAGGGAGCTCGCGCCGAGAGCAATCCCAGAGGAACGCAAGAATGAGCACAGCTACTCCTGAACTCGAAACGTACTTGCCCGACACGGCAGCACCGTTTACCGGCACCCCGCGCAAGGTTCGTGCGCACCAGACGCAGAACGAAGCGCTCTCATTTGAAAAATCCTCTTCCGGCAAGCGCGCCTACAAACTGCCGCCGCTTGACGTGCCGGAAGTGAACGCACACGCCCTGCTGGGCGACGCGGCACGCGAGGGCACCGCAGGCTTGCCCGAGCTGAGCGAAATCGAGATCATCCGCCACTTCACGCGGATGTCTACCTGGAACTACGCGATCGATCTCGGCATGTACCCGCTCGGGTCATGCACCATGAAGTACAACCCGCGCGTTAACGAGCACGTGGCTCGCATTGAGGGGCTGGCTGAAGCGCACCCCTACCAGCCGGAGTCACTTTCACAGGGCGTGCTCTCCATCCTCAAGGACCTTGAAGCCTGCCTGCTTGAAATCACAGGCATGGACGCTATCACGCTGCAGCCCGCCGCCGGTGCGCACGGCGAGTTCACCGGCATCCTGCTGGTGCGCGCCTACCACCAGTCCCGCGGCAACGCGCGTAAAACCGTCATCATCCCCGACTCTGCCCACGGCACCAACCCGGCTACGGCAGCGGTTTGCGGTTACGACGTCGTCAACCTCAAGTCGAACGCTGACGGCGGCGTTGATCTTGAAGCATTGCGCGCCCTGGTAGATGAAAATACGGCAGCGATGATGCTTACGAATCCCTCGACAATCGGCGTTTTCGAAAACGAAATTGCCGCAGTTGCGGAGATCTTGCACTCCAAAGGTGCACTGCTCTACATGGATGGCGCGAATATGAACGCGCTGGTGGGCAAGACCCGCCCCGGCGACTTCGGCGTGGACGTCATGCACCTCAACCTGCATAAAACCTTCTCCACCCCGCATGGGGGCGGCGGTCCAGGTTCAGGCCCGGTCGCCTGCAAAGCGATTCTTGAACCGTTTCTGCCGACACCTATCGTCCGCACCGACCAGCATGGAATCCACCGTCTCGACTTCAACCGGCCGCAATCCGTCGGCCGCGTTCGCATGTTCTACGGCAACTTCGGCATGTTTGTGCGCGCGCTGGCATACATCCTGGCTAACGGTCCAGACGGATTGCGCCAGACCACCGAAGACGCCGTGCTGAACGCAAACTACATCCGTGCCAAGCTGCAAGACGTCTACGAGCTGCCATATAAAACGCCCTCTATGCACGAAGTAGTTTTCAGCGACAAGCGCCAGACCCGCAATGGTGTCAAAACCGGCGACATCGCCAAGCGGCTCATCGACTACGGTTTCCACCCGTACACCACCAGCTTCCCGCTCATCGTGCCCGGCGCGCTCATGATCGAGCCGACAGAATCGGAGTCACGCGAAGAGCTTGACCTGTTCATCGATGCCATGCGGCAGATCGCGCGCGAGGCCGAGGAGAACCCGGCAGTCATCCTGGCCGCGCCCCACTCAACCCGCATATCGCGGTTGGACGAAACCGGAGCCGCTCGCAAGCCCATCCTGCGCTGGAAAGCGCCGCCAATTGTCATCCCCGGCGGTACGCCGCTTACACCGGACAACTCGCCCGCGAAGGAGTGGTGATGGCTGCCAGTGTGTTTGCCGAGCGCCGCGATGAGCTGGAAAAGTACGAGTTTATGCTGGGGCAGGAGCGCGGTCGTCTCGCAGTTGCGCTCGATGTACTGACCGACTCCCTGATCCTGGTCGGCCAGCACGGCGTGTACTGCGTCTCCAACCGCAATCCCGGCAAGCCGGCGCTTGACCTCCAGGCAGTGCTTGCCGGTATTGAGGGTGCCAAGGAGCTGATCCAGTCCACCATGGCTCTACTCGCGGAGAAAAGCGAAGCGTAGTAATCTGGTGCTGCCGTCTTATATGACGCGCGCCCGTAGCTCAGCTGGATAGAGCGTCCGCCTCCGAAGCGGAAGGTCGCAAGTTCGAATCTTGCCGGGCGCACCATCTTCAGCCTTTTCTGTGGCTATCTAGTCTGTATTCCCAAATTTGAACGTTTGTCCCAATCCGGCACACGTTGGAATGCGTTACTGAATTGGTGTTAGTAATAGCGCCGATGCGGCTCTGATTGCTTTATCTTGGGATGAGTTAGCGAGTCGAGTGGTAAAGGCATGGCTTTGAAACGAAAGCTGGGCGCGGCAAATCGGTGGTTCACGTCAGAACTGTTTATTTTTACTTGTTGGCTAATCTCCAAGCTGTTGCCGGAGAGCCGCTGGTACCCTACTGTGCTCGCCCTCTCGCGCCTGTTGGCGGGTACCGCAGGCTGGCTTGCCCCTGCATCCCATGGGGTTTCCCCAGCATCGCTGGTGCCGCGGCTTCTGCACCGTTTTCTCGATCTGCTCTCCACCCATAAAAAGTATTTTCCCATTCCTGTAGTTGTGGTGGGTGAAGAACACCTGCGCGACTACATCGCGCAGCCCGGCGGTTTTGTCTGCTGCTCCGCTCACATCCCCTTCGTCAAGCTCTTCCTCCCGCTGGTTCGGCGATTGGTAGGGGAAGAACGCGAGCTGCGTGTGATTGCACGCGAGCCGGTAGGTGACAACGAGGTTTCTGCCTGGAACGATGAGCGTTGGAAAGCTATTCGCACCGATCATGCCGTGCTGTTGCATACCCGGTCACTACTGCGCCAGAACGGCTGCCTGATGCTTGCAGTGGATAAGGAACAGGGGGAGTTCATTTCCTCGAACATCTTCCGCTTTGTGGGCAAGATGAACTCACGCATCCTGATGTGGTTCACGCAGCTACAGCCGGACGGCAGCATCCTGCTGCGAATCATGCTGCCGCCGGGGCCGCATTGCCGCAATGAAGAGGAAATCCGCGCCAACCTTGATTTTGTGGCTGAAAACGTTCGACTCATATTGCAGGGCGACAAGATTGCTCCTGCCTTGCGCGTCAAGACTACCCCTGCCCACACGGCTATGGGGGAGAGAAGCCGCGAAATCCATCGCATCCAGCTGTACTCCAACTTGCAACTGGAAGCCCGCATGCGGCGGCTGCGAGCCTTGCTTGCAGAGGGAAATGGGATTTTAACGCAACGTGAAATGCTGGAAGAACGTCTCGAATTGATGAAGAGTGAGCTTGAAATCCGCACCGGCGTTTAAGGCGCTTGGAACAAAGAACACAATGCGGATTTTTAACCCGACTAGATATGGCAGCTGACAGCGCCGCGCTTCTCCAAATATTTCTGGTGGTAGTCCTCAGCCCGCCAAAAGGTTTCTGACGGCACTACCTGCGTCACAATGGGTTTGCGAAAGCGTTTCGCTTCTGTTAACCGCTCGATGGTAGTACGTGCCGCTGCTTCCTGCTCAGGGGAGTGGAAGAAAACCACACTGCGATACTGATTTCCCCAGTCCGGTCCCTGCCTGTCAAGCTGGGTAGGGTCGTGCAGCTCAAAAAACTTGTCCAACAATGCGGTATAGCTCACACGGGCCGAGTCAAAGGTCAGTTCCACTACTTCAGCATGGCCGGTACGATCTGTACACACATCCTTGTAGGTAGGGTTGCGCAGCGCTCCACCCTCATAGCCGACTGCGGTCTCTATGACGCCGGGGATTTGTCCAAGTGTTACCTCAACCCCCCAAAAACAGCCTGCACCAAATGTTGCTTTCTCCATGCCTGTCCTCCTCCGCTCTCGTTTATAAGATGTTGGAGGCGGTACCTGCGATGCGCATGGATGCCACCCTACATCTTCATGGCCGTAAGCCCATGCTCACATCCATATATTTCAATGTGGCATCAGGTAACAGCGTCTGGAACAGTATTCATAAAAAAGATAATGCCAAACCCTGCGCCGGTTGTGTTCAGCGCAGGATCACGGTCAAGGCAACCCCGAGGAATACTGATAGTTTTAAAGTTCTATGCCAGCTCGTACCCGGCAAAAAAGTACCCGATCTCAAACGCAGCGGTATCCTCAGCGTCTGAACCATGAATAGCGTTTTCTTCAATAGAGGCGGCAAACTGCTTGCGGATCGTACCTTCCTCTGCGTTGGCCGGGTTGGTGGCACCCATCAGCTTGCGCAGATCAGCAATGGCATTGTCCTTCTCTAACACCATGGGGAAGATAGGCCCGGAAGACATAAATTCGGTCAGCGAAGCAAAAAACGGCCGCTGCGCATGAACATGGTAAAAGCCCTCCGCTTGCTGCTTGGAGATAGAAATCTTTTTGATGGCAACCAGCTTGAAGTCGGCTTTTTCAATAGTAGCCAGAATAGCGGCTGAATCGCCCTTGCGGACGGCGTCTGGCTTGAGGATGCTGAATGTGCGTTGGGGCAATTGGAAGTCTCCTGGAGCTGAAATAGCGCTCATAAATGATCGGCTCTCTCAGTGTACTTTGCCGAGAGCAGTGTCTTTCAAACATACGAAAAGGGCACCGCATACGGCACCCTCTTGCA
>CAXSFX010000028.1:0-28304 GCA_964236655.1 uncultured Acidobacteriaceae bacterium
TTCACGCTTGTTTTGCTTCTAGGGCTTTCCGGATTTGCAGTTTGCGGTAGGGCGATGGCGCAGAGTATGAACTTTCTGACGCCGACTGCGAGTCCAAATGTAACCATGGGGTCGGCACCTTCGTTTGCTAGCTTCAATGGCAAGCTGTATGCGGCTTTTCGCTCAAACGATGCACGCAATATCCTTTTTGTTACCTCATCGACAGATGGAGTGAACTTCCCCGCGGCAACAGGCTATCCAACTTTTGCAATGGGTTCCGCGCCGTCGCTGGCGGTGTTCAACAACAAGCTGTATGTAGCGTTTCAGGCAAATGATGCGAGTCATCAGCTGTACATCACTTCTTCAACTGACGGTTCGACGTTCGCAACTGCAACGGGATACGGCAATATTCAGATCGGCGGTACGCCGTCGCTGGCGGCCTATAACGGCAAGGTGTATGTAGCGTTTCAGGCGAATGATACCGGCCATGCGCTGTGGATCGGTCAATCATCGGACGGTGTGAACTTTACAACCGCAATCGATGCAAACGATACCACAGGCAGTTCGCCTTCCCTGGCCGTGTTTAACAACGCACTGTATGTGGGGTTCCGTTCGAACGACGCGCGCAACATTTTGTATGTGGCTTCAATGACCACCGGCAGCCTGGGGGCGGCCACAGCGTATCCCAACATTGCGATGGGAACATCACCGACGCTGGCTGCTGCAAACGGTGCGCTGTATATCAGCTTTCAGGCTAATGACTCAAGCAATTCGTTGTTTGTGACTTCCTCTACAAGCGGTACCAACTTCCCGGCGGCCACCGGCTACGGCGCGACGACCACAGGTGGCGCGACGGCTGCGGCGGCGTTCGGCACAGGGCTCTCGATCGGGTTTCAGGCGAATGATTCGCGCAGCATTCTGTATACGACAACTAACGGTAGCTCTACAAGTGCAGGCGGGGGCTTCAACTACACGGTATATCCCGGTTTTATCGGGATCGACCTAATTAACAATACACATGGTGCATATAGCGATAACCAGGTCTACGTTGAGGTATTGGCGAAGGACCCGAATACTAATGTATTTAGCTGGGTAAAGCCGGATGGCACTATCACAGAAATTAGTACTGCCGACAATACCGCGCCGGGGCATCTGACGAAAAACGGCCAAAACTACCCAAATTACTCGTTCACCCTAGCGCAGGCCAAGCTGTTAAAACTGCCGCAGTTATTTTCAGGGCGGATTTATATCTCGCTTGGGTCACCCATGTATATACAGGCTGTGGGCTCGGGTGTGGATGCAGGGTATGCGGGTCCTAACTCGCAAAATCCGAGCGACTCCAACAATGATGTGCACTATGACTGGTATGAGTTCACCTACAACGCATCGGGTGTGTACATCAACACGACGCAGGTAAACCAATTTGGCCTGCCGCTGCTGTTGGACGTATATGGAGCCAACAAAACGTTCCATCAGCAGACAGGCATAACCGAGACAATTGCGCAGATCGATTCAGAGTGGAATGCAGAGCTGCCGAGCAACTTCACTTCGACACCGATCTCCAACTACAGAATCCTTTCACCTGCGGAGACAACTTTCGGTGCCGGGCAGGCGGATGGCACTTACTTCGATAACTACATCAACCAGACCTGGAGCTACTACGCAAACAATCCGCTGAATGTGACGTTAGGGGCGCGCAGCTTTACGGGCCAGACCGGCGGCAATACATTCACGTTCAGTGAAGTGAATACGGAGAATGGGGCTTTCCAGGGCGGCACAGGGTATGTTGTCGGGTATCCGACGACGCAGCAGGTGCTGGTGTGCAATGGTGCCTTTGCCAGTGGAGACCCTAACAACCCCGATCGCAATTCTGTGGAGCTGGCTATCGAGGCGCAGCTATGCGCAGCCATCAATCGCCACGTAGCGACAAACGTCTTGCAATGGGGTACGCCGTCAGCCTATTACCAGGCGGCACCGGCGAACTACTATGCGGCGTTCTGGCATCGGCACAGCGTCGGCGGCGTGGCCTACGGCTTTGCCTATGACGATGTGTCGGGACAGAGCTCAACGATTACTACCGGGCAGCCGGAGCATATGGCATTCACCGTAGGTTGGTAGCAACCTGGTGCCGCTGAAGAACCCACCCCGTTCACTTCGTGCGAACGGGGTTTTCTTTTGTACGATATTTTTGTGCAGCCCTGTTGCACTAACCGGTTAAACACAATCTATTCGGGTGTCGGCTGTCTCCGTCATGCAGAAACCCGAAAGAGCCCTTCCGCAATTGCATAAATAAAAGAAATTTATACCGCCGCTGCCGAGCTTTTCATAGGTTATGGTGATCTGCACCCGCAAATATTCGCGAATTCATCGTTCAAAAATCATGCTTTGCTTCGCAACACTTGCTCCAGAGCATCTTTCCCCCTGCTGTAACTGAATACTTTGCAGACGGCTTTTCTCCATAAATAGCCGCATCCGGTAGTGCAACTTTGCTTCCATTGAGGGGACAAACTCTCTAGCTGCTGACATCCGCATTCACCCCCAGGAGACGCCATGGTCTTACGCAGCAGCATGTATCCCGCACTCGCAGCTCTGCCGCTTTTCGCGGTATCGGCTCTCTCGCAAACGCAAACGACCGGCGCGGTCACCGGCAGGATTACAGACACAAGCGGAGCCGTCATGCCGCAGGCCACTGTCTCCCTCACATCAAAAAGCAGCGGCGTGCAAAGCACCATCAAGACGGATGCCGGTGGAAACTATCGTCTCGGGCTTCTACCGCCCGGCAGCTATGACATGCGGGTCTCTGCCTCGGGTTTCAAGACAGAAATCCCGTCGTCCGTCACAGTCACAGTTACAGAAACAAGCGCCGTCAACCTCGTCATGTCACCCGGTGCCCAGCAGGAGACTGTGGAGGTCACCTCCGGCGCAGAGCTTCTTCAAACCGACAATGCAACTCTCGGTACAACCGTGCAGGGCCGAACCATCCAGGCTTTGCCACTTACAGAACGCAACTACACGCAGGTCTTGACCACATCGGCAGGTGTTGCCGGCGATGTCAATAATGCCGCGCAGCTTGGCCGGGGCACCATCGACGTTTATGTCAACGGTGCCAGCAACATCAGCAATAACTTCGTCATGGATGGTGCTGACATCAACAACTTCGGCAGTGGCCGGGGTGGCGATTTCGTCCAGCAAGGCGGAATTCCAATCCCGAATCCTGATGCGATTGAAGAATTCAAGATACAAACCACGCTCTACGATGCAGGCTTTGGCCGCGATGCCGGTGCCAATGTAGAAGTAGTCACCAAGTCGGGCGGTAACAGGTTCCATGGCTCGGCGTTCGAGTTCTTCCGCAACAACAAGCTCAATGCTAACGACACATTTCTGAATGCTGAAAATCAGCCCAGACCCGACATGAAGCAGAACCAGTTCGGCGGCGCAATCGGCGGCCCGATTTTGCGCGACCGCGCGTTCTTCTTCGGCTCCTACCAGGGCACGCGGCAGATTAACGGGCTCAGCCCCGGCTCGCTTTCAAGCAACACCCTACCTGCACTCACCGGAGATCGCTCAGCAGCCGCTATTGGTGCGCTCTTTTGCACGCAGCCTACACAGTTCGGCGGCACGCAGGTAGCCTGCAACGGCTCTAACATCAACCCGGTATCGCTCGCGCTGCTCAATCAGAAGATTGCCGACGGCAGCTATCTTGTGCCCTCGCCGCGCACGCTTACTCCAGGCACCCCGTTCGGCTTTTCGTCCTACAGCCTGCCCGGCAGGTTTACTGAGGACCAGGTGCTGGTCAATACCGACTACCAGCTCTCGCAGAAGCACCGCCTCAGCCAGCGATACTTTTACTCGCGCGACCCGCAGGAAAACCCCTTCAGCAGTTGCAGCCCCGGCTGCCCGCCCGGTTTCGCGCTCAATACCCAATTTACCAATGACATCGGCCTGCTCAAGCTCACCTCGACGCTCTCTCCCAACTTCCTGAACGAAGCCTTTGTAGCTTTTATCCGCAACACCGGCGTACTGAACAGCCAGACCGCGATCACCGACGCTTCGCTCGGCATCACCCCCGGCGACCCCGGCTTCCCCTACCTTCCCGTCACATCCATCTCCGGCTTGTTCAGCCTCAGCGGCGGCTTTAACGACTTCTCAAACTCGGCTGTCAACACTTACGAGGCTTCCGACCAGGCATCGTGGACACGCGGGCGGCACAGCCTCCGCTTTGGGTATGAGTTTGAGCGTCAGCAGTTTAACTTCACAGACCCGGGTCCACGTCGCGGCTTTCTCGATTTCCTTACCTTTTCCGATTTCCTCCTCGGACAGAGCGGCACGCAGAACGGCAGCGGTCACAGCAACGTCTTCCTCAGTGAGGGTATCGGCGGCAACATCAACAAGGATTTCCGCGCCATCGATATGGCGAGCTTCATCCAGGATGATTTCAAGGTCAGTCCTAATTTGACGCTCAACTACGGCCTTCGCTGGGAGATCAACGGAAACATCGGCGAGGCGCACGGAGACATCAGCAGTGTCTTTCCCAACCTGATCGGCAGCAGCGCTCCGGCTACCGCGGGCGGCACCTACACCGGCTACGTTGTACCTTCCAACTTTCCGGGACCTGTGCCGTCCGGCGTTACCCGTCTTTCCGGCAAGTCGCTCACAACGCAGGACCTACCCCTGCACAATGTCGGTCCTCGCATCGGCGTGGCTTGGCTGCCGTTCGGTTCCGGCAAAACTTCTGTGCGCAGTGGCTACGGCGTCTACTACACGCGGCCCAACGGCAATGCCACGCTACAGGTCCTTACCAGTCCGCCGTTTGTCTCCGTCCATGTGCTTGCCGGTAAGGACAACACCGCCGCCACTTTTCAGAATCCCTTTAACCCCGCGCCCACTCCGGGAGCTTTCCTACCCCGCACTCCGAATTCGCAGCTTGGCGCCAGTATCATCGCGCCCAACTATGACTCGCCCCTCACCCAGCAATACAACCTCGACATCCAGCAGCAGCTTTCAGGCTCTACCGTTTTCGACATTGCTTACGTCGGCACTCGTGCCACCCGACTGCTTGAGTCACGCAATATCAACTCGGCCCTGCTCGCCGGCCCCGGCGCTCCCATCAATGGGATCACCACCAACACCCAGATCAACGCCTATCTTCGCGTCCCGTATGCAGGCTTTTCTCCGGCCGGGCTTTCTCGCATTGAGTCCTATGGCACATCCCGCTACAACAGCCTGCAGGCCACTCTGCGCCGCCAGCTCAGCCACGGTGTGCTGTTCCAGGCTGCATATACCTGGAGCCGCGCGCTCACCGATGTGCAAGGCCTCGGCACCAACGCCGTCTTTACCGGAGGCAGCGGCGACAGCAACGACCCTAACAACCGACTCGACCGTTTCGGACCCGCCGCCTTTGACCGCACCAACCGCTTCGTCTTCTTCTACCGGTGGGAGCTGCCGAAGCTGCACGGCGGCAACAGCCTGGTACGCACTGCTGCCAACGGCTGGGCCATTTCCGGCGTCACCATCATTCAGGACGGTGACCGGCTCACCATCACAGACGCGTCCGGTGGTTCCATCTACGGCTTCGCCAGTACAGCCCGCGCGCAGTTGCGCCCCGGTACCACCAACGCGCAAATTGAAAGCAAGGGCAGCGTCCACAGCCGCCTCGGCAGTTACTTCAACACGTCGGCTTTCTGCTCCTTCAGCACCGCCCCCGGCACGGCAGCCTATGCAGCCTGCCCTTACCCGGTAATCGGCGACGGCACCGGCTACGGTAACAGCAGCACCGGCGTGGTTCGCGGACCCAGCCAGGACAACTCGGACATCACAGTCTCCCGTGACTTTCGCGGCCTGCGTGAAGGGCACTCGGTTGACTTCCGCGGCGAGTTCTTTAACGCTTTCAACCATGCCCAATATGCTGATCCGTCCACCGGCTTCGACTCTGCCGGTTTCGGCGTCATCTTGAGCAGCGCAGTTGCACCCCGCATCATCCAGTTTGCGCTCAAGTACGAGTTTTAGAGCAAGCGGGAGTGTGGAGCTCATAAACCAGCCGGAAGTAGCCATGAATAAACCGAGAAGGTGACGCCCAGGAATCAACCGAGAAGAAGGGTCATCCTAGAAAAAGGGTCACCCTGAGCATAGCGAAGGATCTGCTCTTCCCGTTTCACTCAAAAAACACACCCGTCACCGCGTCGAACCCGCCTCGCTCAACGGCCCAAACTGAGCAGGCGGGTGCCGGTGGTGCGTTGCCTGCTCGTAGCTGTACGCCAGCCGGAGCAACGTACCTTCACTCCATGCACGCCCTAGCAACGTAAGCCCGGCAGGCAACGTTCCATGGGTAAATCCCATAGGCACTGTGATCGCCGGGAAGCCGGTTTGCGGCGAAAGCACCTGGCTGTTGTCGCCTGCCGGGCTCTTGGTATCGCCAACCAGTCGCGGCGGGTTGCTCCAGGTCGGGTACACCACGGCATCCAGGTGTGCGCGGTCCATGGCGGCGAGCACGGCATTGCGGAACGCGATTTTCGGCGCATCGTGGTACACGTCCGGGCAGGGAGTGCGCCGGTCGTCCTTGCCGGGCGGTGCAAGCGCACCGCGCAGCTGCTTCTCATTGGAGGGCAGGTACAAGCCGGACCCGACGATCGCCTGTAGCGAGCCGTATGGAGCGTTCGGGTGCTGCGCCAGGTAGCGATCAAGGTCGGCTCTGAAGTCGCCGCACCATAGGTTTTTGAGCAGGGCTGTGTAGCCGGGTACGGTAAATGGGTCAACCAGGACGGCCCCTTGCGCCTGCAACTCGCGTAGGGCGTTCTCAGTCACCGCTTTGACTTCAGGATCGGTTGTGGGCGTCTCAAAATACTGGCGGAACACCCCGATGCGCGCGCCGCGCAATCCATGCGGGTCAAGAAAGCGTGTGTAATCGAGTACAGGCTGCTGCCGGTCGAGCGCAGTCAGCGGGTCCCTCGGGTCAGGCCCGGCCACTACCGTGAGGACCCGCGCCGCATCCTCGACCGTGCGCGCCATCGGGCCGCCTACGTCATTGTCGGCAAACAGCGGGATGATGCCGGCGCGGCTCGTCAAGCCCAGGGTAGGCCGGATGCCCACAAGCCCATTGTGCGACGATGGTCCGCGAATCGAGTTGCCTGTATCCGTGCCCAGCCCCACCTCACCTAGGCTTGCAGCCACACCGGCAGCCGTGCCGCCGCTTGAGCCCGCGGGTACGCGCGACCTGTCATATGCATTGCGAGTAATGCCGCCTATCGAGCTCTCCGTCAGGTAAGGCGAAAACGCCCACTCGGCCATGTTGGTCTTGGCCAGCACAACGGCACCTGCGGCGCGCAGCTTTGCCACCATCGTCGCATCAGCCGCCGGCATAAAACCTTTCATGGCCAGCGAGCCGCCCGTGGTCTGCAGCCCGGCAGTGTCGTAGTTGTCCTTGACCAGCACCGCCACGCCGCTAAGCGGGCGCAGCATGTGCGTGGCCTTCCACTCCCGGTCGCAGCGGTCGGCATCTGCAAGCGCTTCGGGATTTATTGTCACAATGCTGTTGAGCCGGGTCGCCTGGTCGTACACGCGAATGCGATCAAGATACTGCTCGATTACGGCCCGGCACGAGGTTCGTCCATCGCGGATTGCGCTTTGTGTCGTGGCGATTGTGGCTTCCCCAACCTCAAAGCGAACATTCGCAACAACACTCCCGCCATCTTTCTTCGGAGAAGCAAGCAGTGCGGTTAAGGGCAAAGCCGAAGCGAGTAGACAAAGTGGAAGGCGCAAATAGGTTTGCATGCGTGTGCAACCACCATGCCATGTCTAAACCCCAACTGCGCAGAAAAATGCCCGGCATCTCTCCGAAGACCCTAGCTGGTACCAAGCGCAGAGTAGTAGCAGGAAGATGACCACTTACACCACACCCTGACCGGCTTTCGCAAAATAGCTGAGCAGTGTGGGCAGATCAAGGATATGTAAATACGCGTCACTTAAAGTAAGGCTAATGAGTGAAGCGGAAGACCACACCCGCGCTTAGCCGAATATCATGCTGCTGATTGGTGGAACCGTTCGGTAGCTGCATGTACTGATACTCGGCCTGGATGGGACGAAGGAGTATATGTTTCGATACTGCAATATCAAGGCCAAGACCTGCAGCCATGGCGAGCGACGTTGCATATGTGGTTGAGCGTGTTGAACCGGGGAAATAGCTGTCGAAAGCGTGTACGCCGCCTACCAGTCCCTGCCCGAATGGGGTGAACCGTGTGTGCATTGGCCTGCTGACTCTCAAGCCACCCATTCCGGAAAGCAGACTGAGCCCAAGGGGGCCTGCTTGCGAGACGTGGTTGGTATGCTCGCCTGAAAGCTCGACCACCCCTGATACAAAGCGCCAGACCGGCACTGCAAGCTCGGCCGAACCGCCGCGCATCCAGAAGCAGCCGCAGCCGCCTACCGGAGCGTTAGTCTGCAAGGCGGAGTAGGTGAAGGAGACCTCTGCCAGGGTCTTCTCCGGCAGGGGTTTTGCATTGCCGGACTGCGCGAGTGCAGGTCCGGCCAGGGTAGCGGCGAGAGCCGCGAGCGTTATCAGTGTCTTCATATGCGGCTCTCCTTTACTGGATGGTGAGGTTGACGGTGGTGGAGTGGCTCAGCGAACTGCTGGTTCCGGTGACCGTGATGGTGTACGTCGAGGGCGGGTGGCCGAAGAGACCGCCTGCCCCGCAGCCGGTCAGCCCAAGCACTGCACCGAGTGAAAGCAGCGTGAAAGCGATCATTCCCAGCGGCATGCTTCCAGCTGCGCGGCGCAGCTTGCGAGAACCGGCGAACGGCAGTAGAAGCGTTGCCAGGGCCAAGCCTCCAAGCGTTCCACCCAAACCGTTTTGCCGGTCAAGCGCTGCTATGGTCTTTGCCGTCTGCACGGTCAGAGTGGTTGCCGCAGAGGCGGAACCAGGGGTGATAGTGGCGGGCGAGAAGGTGTAGGTTGCGCCGAGCGGCAAGCCGGTAGCTGTCAAGGTGATCGGGGCGTTGAAGATGGTTCCGGCAGGTGCGAGCACGAGCGGGTACACGGCCGGGGAGCCGGGCTGCACCGTCTGCGCGGGCACCATGCCTGAGCCCGAGGTGCTGCCCGGTGCCGGGGCAAGGGTAAAGTCCTGACCTATAGCGACAGGAAAGGTTTGCGACGGCAGACCCGCGCTGCTGACGACTACGGAGTAGGAGCCTGCACTGGGAAGCGGGATGCCGGTCAGATCGAAGGTTGCAACCCCATTGACCGTTACGGCATGTACCGCTGCGGAAAAGCCTCCTGGACCTGTAATGGTGAGGGTGACGGTGGCAGCGGGACTTGTAAGGACACCACCGGCGGCGGTTTCAAGTGTTGCGGTTACAGTGCCCAGGTTGCCGCCCTGGGAGACTGAGGCCGGGACCGCGCTCACCACCATCTGCGTAGCGCCTGGTATTACCGGCACTGCTGTGACAGTTGAGGTAGCGGAGGCCGGGGTAAGTCCGGTGCTTGAGGCAGTAACTGTGTAAGTACCGGCAGTTGTGAGCGGATACGCACTGAGGTTGAAGGTGGCGACGCCATTAACCGCCGTACCTGTCACTGTTTGCGAGTAACCGGCTGGACCGGTGATGGTTGCCGTGACGCTTGCTGTCGAGCCGGTGACTACGGCACCGCTGCTTGCTTCCACAGAAACCGTAACTGTGCCGAGATTGCCTCCTGCTGCAATCGTCGGCGGAACTCCGGCCAGAGCGAGCTTCGTAGCAGCCACCGGCACCGCTGTGACCGTTGAAGTAGCGGACGCCGGGGCAAGGCCGGTGCTTGATGCGGTAACGGTGTAAGTACCGGCAGTTGTGAGCGGATACGCACTGAGGTTGAAGGTGGCGACGCCGTTGACCGCCGTACCTGTCACTACTTGCGAATAATCGTTTGGACCGGTGATGGTGGCCGTGACGCTTGCTGTTGAGCCGGTGACTACGGCACCGCTGCTTGCTTCCACAGAGACCGTAACTGTGCCGAGATTGCCGCCTGCTGCAATCGTCGGTGGAACTCCGGCTAGAGCGAGCTTCGTAGCAGCCACCGGCACCGCTGTGACCGTCGAAGTAGCGGATGCCGATGTAAGTTCGCTGCTTGACGCAGTGATTTTATAAATACCGGACGTTGTGAGCGGGTACGCACTGAGGTTAAAGGTGGCGACGCCATTGACCGCCGTGCCTGTCACTGCTTGCGAGTAGCCGCCTGGACCGGTGATAGTTGTCGTGACCCTCGTCGTCGAGCTGGTGATGATGGCACCGCTGCTTGCTTCCACAGAAACCGTGACCGTGCCGAGATTACCGCCTGCTGCAATCGTCGGCGGAACTCCGGCCAGAGCGAGCTTCGTAGGGGGAATCGCAACCCCTGTACCGGTTAAAGCAACCGATTGAGTTGAAGCCGGGTTGTTGTTGACATTGTCCGTGAGGGTGATGGTGTCGGTGAGTGAACCCACAACTGTGGGCAGAAACTTAACACCAAGGACGCAGCTCGTTCCCAGAGCCAGGGTGGTGCTTGCGGTGCAGCTGGTGTCTGCACCGCTTACATTGAAGTCGGTGGGAAGAGTGATCGCGCTGAGAGCTAAGGCCGAGTTGCCGTCATTGGTGAACGTCAGGTCCTGGGCGGTTGTCGTCGATCCAACAGTGGTTGTATCGAAGTCTGCTAGAGCACTGCCTGTCGCAACTTCGCGAATTACCCCATTATCGGAGTCAGCAATGAGCAGGTTGCCGCTGTTGTCAATCGCTACCTCTTCAAGGTAACTGAGACCGGCCTTGAGCGCGGACCCGCCATCTCCTGAGTAGGCATCCGTTCCATTGTTGTAGACGCCGGCCACGGTGGTGATAATCCCGGTGGCCGCGTTAACCTTGCGAATCAGGTTATTCGAAGCGTCGGCGATGTAGACGTTGCCGGCTGCATCTACCGCCACACTTTCCGGGTCACAGAGCTCAGCGCTTGTGCCCTGCCCACCATCCCCGGAGTACCCACAGTGAGCATTTCCCCTCCCGGCAATAGTCGTGATGACGCCGCTGGGGCTCACTTTGCGAATAGCATTGTTCCCATCATCGGCGATGAAAAGGTTGCCAAAACTATCAAATGCCAGTCCATAAGTCTCGGCTAGCTGGGCACTGGTCGCTGGCCCATTATCCCCACTATAGCCGTGCCCTGCCTGGTGATTTCCAGCCACTGTGGACAGCAACCCGGTGCGGGCATCCACTTTGCGAATGACCGCAGCATAGACTTCCGCAATATAAAGATTACCGGCGCCATCCACTGCAATAGCTTGTGGACCATTCAGGGCTGAACCGGCAGCCAGGGCCCCATCCGCCGTGTATGCACGTGAACCCGATCCAGCAACTGTAGAGATGATGCCGGTAAGGGCATCAATCCGTCGTACGTTATTAGCATTAACTCCATTGTCGACGACGTAGATGTTACCAACGCCATCCACAGCGACCCTATAAGGGTCGCTGAACGTAGCATTGGTCGCCGCTGAGCCGTCCCCTGAAGTGGTGCCGGAAGCACAAGTCCCTGTGCCGGCCACCACGCTTAGCGTGCTGCCGGAGTATTTTTGGAGGACGCAGTTTTTCTCGTCCGTAAGATACAGGTCGCCATTGGCAGCCACCGTCAGACCATATATAAAGTTCTTAGGAAGTAGCGCAATGGGCAGAGTGCTGATGGGAGCAGCGTCAAAGGCTCCTTGTGGGGCTAAGCCTGTGCCGTGCAGATACACATTAGCTTGCGAACTCGGAGTGGGAGAGGCAGTAGTGGCACCGAGAATGTCGATCGCGCCCAAACGGGTACCTGGGGCAAGCGGCGCGAACTGGATCGTGACCGAGCAGGTGCCGCTCGACGGAAACGCGCCGGTGCAAGTGTTGGACTTGGCAGTGTAGTCGAGGTTCGCGCCACCCTGGGTGACGACTTGCGCCGCAAGCGAGGTGAAGCCGCTGGAAACGGCATCCACGTTGAAGTTCAAAGTGATGCTGTTAGTACAAGGAGCGGGTGTTGTGGCTGAAGCGGAGCAGACATTGACCTTACCCAGATCGACCGCGCCAAGCTGAATCTTTACTGCGGCGCCTCCCGAATCTCCTTCGTAACTTATATAAAGATTGTCTGCAGTATCAATGGAAATATTGCTTGCGCTACCATATCCATATAGACCTCCGGCAATGGTTCGGCGCCCTCCACTCGCCGGTACTTCATATAATTCCTCTGTAGCAGCGTCTTGGTAGAAAACGTTGTTCGCAGCATCGACTGTAATTCCTGTAAGTTTGATGGGGGAGGCCACATTAATGGGCGAGCCTCCGCCGACTGGGAACTCTACCAGGCGTTGATTTCCATAGTCGGCTACATAGACATTTCCAGCACTGTCTGCCGCCGCTGCATTGGGGCGTTAAGGCCGGAGACGACAACTGTCTGAGCCCCGCCACCGGCTGGAAGCTCCACTACCCTGTTATTTTGCGTGTCAGCGACATAGATGTTTCCATGGACATCGATAGAGACATCGCTCGGTCCCGAGAAGCCGCTCCCTAGGCTTGTCGGAGCAACCGCGCTTCCGGGCGTGTACACCCTAAGATGGTCTAAGTTATACCCTGAGACATACACTTTGCCTGCGCTGTCCACTGCGACACCGGTTGCCTGGATAGTATCGTCCAAAACGATTTGAGCGCCGCCATCAGCAGGCAACTCTATAAGCTTGCCAGCTGTAGCATCGCCGATGAAAACATTGCCTGCTTTATCGGCGGCAATCCCGCCGAGGCCCTCAAGCGCTGTGGTCAAGGTGGTTTGCAGACCTGCGAAAGTCACTGTTGGAGGAGTATCGGCATGCGCAATAGAAGGTAGAGCCAGCAGAAGCGCGGTTGCGCAGAGCCACACGGGCGTACTGCGAAGAAGATCTTTGGCATTAAGCCGGATGGAGGCGGGTCTAAAATACACGTGAACTTCCCCTTGTGATTGCACATACAAAAAACTTCGCATCTCTTCCGCAGATGCGGAACACAAATGCATATCTGATAGCGTAAAAACGCTCCGCCGAAACAACATCGACGTGGACGAGAAGGGCAACACTTAAGGCGCAACTAGGCTGTGCGGCTACTCTATGGAAGCCTGCCGGCGTTAACTTGATAAGGATTTAACAAGCCTGATTCTCACGGATACTCAAACGCAATCGCAAGCTTAAAACTGCCATATTAATCTTTCGTAACCTGAGAACACCCCAGGGCTGCTTCTAATTATTTTTTAGAAGCCGTGATGCTGCATGCTCATCAGGAGTGGTTTGCCCTTGTTCTTCCCATTTGCTGCGGACTTCGCGCTTTCTGAAGCATTCGTTACAGCTCGCCTTGTACAAGCCTGGTGCTTTGTTCCTCATTGGGGTTCGAGGTTTCGAAGCTGCATAGAACAAAGCCATAGCGGTTCGCCTGCTCCATGCCATCCCACGGTCGGACGGCTCGCCTCTACCCCTCACCTGCTCTTACCGCTTCGAGGCCTTTCAGTTCGGCTAAAGTTGAGCTTGTTAAACAATGTCAACTTTGGGCATTAGGCTAATCTTTGAATACGGTAAGTCAAGAGCGTTCTACCCGGTTAGCAAACTAACCGATACTTTCGTACTCAGCATCAACAGGAAGAACAAGGTGAACCGGATGTCTCTGTACCCTATGCGATTCGAACCGATGTATCAGTACCGGCTGTGGGGTGGTCGACGCCTTGCTGAACTGCTCGGCAAGCCGCTGCCCAATGATGGCCCGTTCGGTGAAGCGTGGCTCTTGAGCGACCGTGAGGACCACCAAAGCCTGGTTGCCGATGGACCCCTGCAAGGGCACAGCATCGGGCAGTTGATGGCACAATTTCCTGACGCTCTGATGGGGAAACTGGCTCATCGCTTTGAGCGTTTTCCGCTACTGCTTAAGTTCCTCGACGTCCGTGAGATGCTGTCGGTACAAGTGCATTCCGGGTACACGCGGGCAGGCGCGACGACAGCAGTCGAAAACGCGAAAACGGAGGCATGGGTCGTGTTGGAGGCAGGTCCTGAAAGTCGCATCTATGCGCGTCTCAAGCCGGGTTTAACGGCAGAAACGCTTCGGATTGCGCTTTCAGAGGGAACGCTGGTGGACCGCCTCGCTATGCTCAAACCTCAAGTTGCTGATGCTGTGTTCCTTCCAGCGGGAACGGTTCACTCGCTGGGTGATGATGTCATAGTGTTCGAGATTCAGCAGAACAGCGACGTCACGTACCGCCTGTATGACTGGGATCACGTGGACACCGAAACAGGTAAGCCCCGGCCTCTTCAGGTAGACCAGGCAATTGCATGCATTGACTTTGCGAGTGACTCGGCCGGTCTTGTGGTTCCCGTTTTGGAAGCCGCAGCGCCGGTGAAAAGAGAAAAGTTATTCAACTGTGCATACTTCTGCCTGTGGCGCTTTCGCGGGAAGGTGCCCTTCTTTGTCGGAGCAGCAGACATGCCCCGCGTGCTAGTGTGCATCGAAGGTTCAGGGCAGTTGCAATCCGGCGAGGTTTCGTATGCGGTTGAAAAGGGTAGCGTTTGGCTTCTGCCCGCTGTTGCGGGGCTATGCGAGTTCAAACCGGATGGGCTGGTAACAGTATTAGAAGCGGCAATTCCGGAGTAGCCGGTACGCTTGTGCGGGGAGGGTATGAAGAATGAAACGGCTCATCGTTTTTGATCTGGACGGCACATTGGCTGAAAGTAAGTCAGCCATCGATGCTGCCATGGCGCAACTGCTGCACAACTTGCTTAGTATCTTGAACGTGGCCGTAATCTCGGGTGGAGATTGGCCGCAGTTCCAGAAGCAAGTGCTTTCGCACCTTCCTGAAGGAGATTACCTTGCCGGTTTGTCTTTACTGCCTACCTGCGGGACCAAGTTCTTCCGGTACTCCGGCGAATGGACGAAGATCTACTCCGAAGACTTTACGGGAGAGGAAAAAGAGCAGATCGTGAGTGCGCTTCAGAGTGCCACAAAAACGGCGGGTACAGACATCCCCCAGGTTTGGGGGGAGCAAATTGAAGATCGTGGGAGCCAAATTACCTACTCAGCACTGGGGCAGGAGGCACCCCTTGACCAGAAAGAGAAGTGGGATCCAAAGTATGAAAAGCGCAAGAAAATCAAAGCTATTCTTGACACTTCGCTTTCCGGGTTCTCTGTGCGAATGGGAGGAGCTACGTCGATCGATGTTACAAAACCCGGCATTGATAAAGCATATGGCATCGAAAAGCTTACGAGTATTCTAGGCATTTCCAAAGCACAGATGATCTTTATAGGCGATGCCTTGTTTCCGGGCGGAAATGATTATCCGGCACAACAAGCCGGTGTTATTTCGCTTGCTGTCGGAGGACCGGATGACACGAAGAGAATTATAGAAACGATTATCGCTTGCATGGCTTGAGAATCACGGACGCTAACCGAGGAAATAAAGAATGAACGAGTTTTTACTGAAGCGTCTGGGAACTATTATGGAGCCGGAAGCAGGCAACCTTCAAGAAGTTGAAGGAGTTTTGAACCCGGCAACGGCTCGTGGACCGGATGGAGAGCTGTACCTCTTCCCCCGGTTGGTCGCGAAAGGAAACTACTCTCGCATCGGCATTGCACGTGTAAAGTTTGATGAAGCTGGGGACCCGGTCAGTGTCGAAAGGCTGGGGATTGCACTTGAACCTGAGGCCGATTACGAGCTTCGGCCTGATGGCAGCGGCGGCTGCGAAGATCCTCGCATTACGTTCCTGGAACGGATCAATCGCTATGTGATGACGTACACGGCCTTCTCGCCGAATGGTCCGCGCATCGCCCTTGCCATTTCAGAAGATCTCTTTCACTGGAAGCGACTCGGGTTGGCTGTTCTTGATCCTATGGGTGGTATCGAACTGGATAACATCGACGATAAAGATGCGAGTTTGTTTCCTCATGCCATTCCCGGCCCATCCGGGAAGGGTGAAATGGCCATGCTGCACCGGCCGCTATTTCCGGCCACTCGTCCAGAAGATACGGCTTGTCTTCCGGCGTCCCGGAAACTGGACGTGGATAGAGAAAGCATCTGGATTTCTTACTCACCATTAATGACAAACAGCACCGGTGACTATCGTCTTCTGCGATTTACTGAACATGACCGCCTGGCGAGTCCTGTAGCCGAGTGGGAACGGCTTAAAATCGGCGGCGGTACTCCACCCATTATGACTCGTCATGGCTGGCTGATTGTTTATCACGGGGTGAGCAGCCTTGTGCGGCCAAACAATAAGGCACATCCATTGTGCTACTCAGCCGGAGTCATGGTGCTGTCTGAAAAAAACCCGCGACATATTCTTTATCGCTCTCCGGAACCGGTGCTGACACCGACGGTTGCGGCTGAACTCGACGGTATTGTGGCTGACGTCGTGTTCCCGACAGGTATCGACCGCCGCGACGATCTGGGCTCTCCTAACCGTTTCGATATCTACTACGGCATGGCAGATCAACGTATAGGTGTAGCGCGTCTTGATTTGCCGGACGTACTTCCTGGGGAAGAGATTACTCATGCATCGGACACGAAGGCATGAATGACTGCAAAGAGACTTATGAACCCTTTGAATTTGGTGAAACAATGCGATTGCTCTCTCTGAATGAAAGTGAAAATGTACCAGGAGCCTTATGTCCCCAACATCAAAGACCTCCACTCTTTTTCCATCTTCGGGACGCGGCTTCGATGAAAAAATTTAGTCTGTCGAGAGCACATATGAGCA
This sequence comes from uncultured Acidobacteriaceae bacterium, assembly GCA_964236655.1. Classification (GTDB taxonomy): domain Bacteria; phylum Acidobacteriota; class Terriglobia; order Terriglobales; family Acidobacteriaceae; genus EB88. The sequence continues at coordinate 16,689 of CAXSFX010000028.1, forward strand.
TGAGTCGATGAAACACTTCTTAAAGGAACATGGCCGGGTTCACAAGATCGCTTTTGTCGCTGATTATCTGCCGCGAAAATGCGGCATAGCTACTTTCACTTCGGATCTGCTTTCTGCCGTAGCAGCCGCGTACCCGCAAAATCAGTGTCTTTCTGTTGCGATCAATGATGGAAAAGCTCAGTATGAGTACCCGGAAGAAGTTCGATTTGAGATTGAAGAACAGGATATTTCCTCTTACTTGCGCGCCGCTGATTTTCTCAATATCAGCAATGTCGATATTGTTTGTCTTCAGCATGAGTTCGGCATATTCGGTGGAAGTGTCGGTGGGCACGTTCTAGCCTTGTTGCATGAGCTTAGAATGCCGGTTGTAACAACCCTTCACACTATTTTGCAGGAACCGAGTGCGGATCAACGCCATGTATTTGAGGAAATCGTATCCCTCTCTACGAGGGTAGTAGTCATGGCAGAGCGCGGTCGGTACATGCTTCGCGAAATTTATGGAGTGCCGGAAACCAAAATCGATGTAATCCCACATGGCATTCCCGATGTCGGGTTTGTGGACCCTACCTTTTTCAAAGATCAATTCGGCGTGGAAGGCAAGATTGTCCTGCTTACATTTGGGTTATTGTCGCCAAACAAGGGAATCGAGAATGTGCTCAATGCCTTGCCGGACATTGTGGCGGAGTTTCCTGAAGTTGTGTATATCATTCTCGGTGCCACACACCCCAATGAACTGCGTGAGCGCGGCGACGCCTACCGTTTAAGCCTGGAACGCCTGGCGATAAAAAACAACATTGAGAAGAACGTCATTTTCTACAATCGTTTTGTGGACAACGAAAGCTTAAAAGACTTCATCGGTGCCGCAGACCTTTATATAACGCCCTATCTTAATGAAGAACAAATTACCTCCGGCACGCTTGCTTATACTTTCGGCTCTGGGAAAGCGGTGGTATCTACGCCGTACTGGCATGCCGCGGAACTTCTTGCCAATGATCGTGGAATTCTTGTGCCGTTCGGTGACGCTCCGGCAATTGCGCGAGAAGTCATAGGTATTTTGCATGATGACACGCGCCGGAATGCCCTCCGCAAGAACGCGTATAAATTAGGACGCGAGATGATCTGGAGCAACATAGCGCGTCAGTACATGCACTCTTTTGAACTCTCTCGCCTGCAAGGAGCCGCTCAATCCCGAATATCCCTTAGCGCGAAAACATTGGATCAGAAGGCTCGCAATTTGCCGGAGCTCAAACTCACCCATCTTTCGCGGATGACTGATTCAACCGGTATGTTTCAACATGCTGTCTTCGGCGTCCCTAACTTCAGGGAGGGGTATTGCACAGATGATAATGCACGAGCGTTGATACTCACTGTAATGCTCGGTGAGTTAGGAGAGGACACTGAAAAGGTCAGAACACTCGGTACAACGTATGCGGCTTTTCTTCAGTACGCATTCAACCCCAAAACAAAACGCTTCCACAACATGATGAGCTTTGATCGCCAATGGATTGATGAGGAGTCATCGGAGGATTCTCAGGGTCGAGCTATCTGGGCTTTAGGCACCGCTGTAGGTCGTTCTCCGTTTCGGAGCTTTCAGATGCTGGCCGGGCAGCTTTTTGCTTCTGCATTGCCCATATTAGCCGGGCTTACCTCGCCACGTGCCTGGGCATTTGGACTCATCGGCATTCATGAGTACCTGTTGAGATTGAATGGAGACAGCTTAGTCAATCAAACGCGTGAGTTGTTGGTATCACGCTTCATGGATATTTTCGACCGGGCATCCCATCCAGACTGGTTGTGGTTTGAAGAATCTCTCTCTTATGACAACGCCAAACTTCCGCATGCGCTGATCCTTACCGGCAGAGCCACCGGGCAGCAGGAGCTGGTAGAGCGAGGGCTACAGTCTTTAGGTTGGTTGATGAAGTTGCAAACTTCAGATGCCGGTCATTTTCGGCCCATCGGCAGCAACGGCTTTCATCGAAGGGGAGGCACACGTGCCGATTTTGACCAGCAACCTTTGGAAGCTCAAGCAACGGTGTCTGCCTGCCTTGAAGCGTTCTGGGCGACCTCTGATCCCTCTTGGTACAGGCAGGCGCAGAGCGCGTTCGACTGGTTCCTAGGTTGGAATGATCTTGGCTTGCCCTTGTACTCTGCCGAGACCGGCGGCTGTTCTGACGGATTGCATTTAGATCGAATCAACGGAAATCAGGGAGCAGAATCTACCCTGGCTTTCTTACTCTCACTGGCTGAGATGCAGCTGGCCCGAAATACGCTTACCACGTTTCGACAGCCGATGCTGATCACACCTTGACACCGTAGCTTCTTCCGCTTGTATAGAATCGAGATTATGGTAATTGACGTCATTCGTACTGACACTTTCCTAAGGCCTGATCCATCCCGTGTCCTGCTGCGGGCATTTGTTCCAGGTGGCGTTGAACGGCTTGAGGGAATTGCGGGAAGAGTTCTGGCAATTCCGGAAGCCCGTGTGGGTCCTCTTCTTAGCGAAGTATCCGCGGAGTTTTCCCATAGGCATGACCAGCTCAACATGCTCTTTTTGAAGCGTTTTAAAGAGCTTAGCGAGCTGATTTTCATTGCTGAAGATATTTCAGAACAGCGCCGGCTCCTAATCGGTGCTTATTTCCTTGCCGAGTATTCCCTTGAGGCAGCCGCATTGTTTAACCCGTCCATCATTCCGCACCCGGATCAAACCGGGTTAGCTGATGGTGCTCTTCGTTTCATTCTAAGTTTGCGAGCTACCGGCGAAGGTCATATTTCGTCTATTACATTTCGGATCGGTACTATCGACCCACAAAACCACGTTCACGTGGAAAAGACTGATGACTTACTCATTGAACCCCTTCAGACGCCGAACCCTTTCTATGAAAAGCCGCAGTTTATAAAAAAGCTGCATGAGCTGGGCTTAAGAAGCAGGTTTACACATCGGGTGGTTGACAAGCTGACCAAGCTGTTTACGCTTGATGAGCTCCGGGCAAGCCTTCAACTCGAACTGGAACATTCCAGTATGCACGACACAACAGTGCATGACGATCTGGAATCTGCTCAGGGAATTCGAGTGCTGGCTCTATCGAACCACGAAGTTCGTTTTAAGCCTGAACAATCATTGTCCGAAAGGATTATCTTTCCTGCTACACCTTCGCAACGTAATGGTATCGAGGATGCCCGTTTTGTCTGCTTTGTGGATGAAGACGGTACCCGCATGTACTATGCGACGTTTACCGCCTATGACGGCAGAGTTATTGTGCCGCAGTTAGTGCAGACTTCAGATTTTCTACTCTTTCGTTTTATAACTCTTAATGGACCTGCTGCTGAAAACAAGGGAATGGCGCTTTTCCCTCGTAAGATCAACGGCTTGTACGCTATGCTCTCTCGCCAGGATAACGAAAACATTTATTTGATGTTTTCCGATGACATTTATTTCTGGCATGAGCGCAAGGTACTACTTAAACCTGTGTTTCCATGGGAACTCGTCCAGCTTGGAAATTGCGGGTCACCTATTGAGACGGAAGCCGGCTGGCTGGTTCTGAGTCATGGTGTTGGACCTATGCGGCAGTACTGCATCGGAGCCTTTCTTCTGGACCGCGATGATCCCTCCAAGGTCATCGGCCGGCTCGAAGAACCTTTAATAAAACCAAACGAGAATGAGCGAGAAGGCTACGTACCCAATGTTGTTTATACCTGTGGAGCACTGGTTCACCAGGGACAACTGATTATTCCCTATGGGCTGTCAGACTCTGCCACTGGGTTTGCTACAGTCCCTTTGCAACAAGTGCTTGCCGCGATGCGCTAGATAGGGGCTCTCACATGCCATCTCCTAAAAGACGAATCGCTATTCTGTCGCCTGTCGCCTGGCGTACACCGCCTGAGCAATACGGTGCATGGGAGACAGTGGCAAGTAATGTTACTGAGGGGCTTGTTGTCCGTGGCTGGGACGTAACCCTTTTCGCTAGCGGAAACTCCGTGACCCGGGCGCATCTGCATTCCGTTGTAGCTCGGGGCTATGAAGAAGATCGTTCCATCGACCCAAAAGTAGCGGAGTACCTGCACATCTCAGAGGCATTTGAGCATGCTGCCGAGTTCGATCTCATTCATAGTCACTATGACTTTATGGCTCTTACTTACAGCAGGCTGATCAGCACACCAGTGTTGACGACTATTCATGGGTTTTCATCGCCACAAATCCTACCTGTATACCATAAGTATCGTGACGGATATTTTGTATCGATCAGCGATTCCGATCGTGATACTGAATTAAATTATTTGGCTACCGTGTATAACGGCATCGATCTAGACTTGTATCCCTTTCAGCAATCCCCCGGCGACAGCCTTATTTTCCTGGGTCGTATCCACCCGGATAAAGGTGTGCACCTCGCGATTCAGGTTGCTCATGCAAGTGGAAGACCATTAATTATCGCTGGGATTATCCAAGACGAATCTTACTTTCAGAATGAAATCAAACCGCACCTTGACGATCACAGAATTTCATACATTGGACCTGTGGGCGTAGCTGAAAAGAATAACCTGTTTGCGCGTGCTTCAGCATTGCTTCACCTGAACACAATTCCTGAGCGATTTGGTCTAGTCTTAGCAGAAGCAAATGCGGCAGGCGTTCCTGTAATAGCCATGGACCTGGGTTCCTGCCGCGAGGTCATTCAAGACGGGCAAACCGGATTTCTGGTAAACAATGTTGAAGAGGCAGTGCATGCCTTAGACCGCCTACCTGAAATAACTCGCAGCCATTGTCGAAAGAGAGTTACAGAAAGGTTTTCCGTAGACACTATGGTGGACGCCTATGAAAAGGTTTACGCTACCATCTTCAAGTTGGAGGAACAAAGATAAAGGCACACTCGTATGTAAAAATCAGAAAGAATGTATGTCAACATATATTAAATTACGGGTGCGCTGTACAAATTGTCAATCCTACAGTGACCAACGACTCTGTTGCATAAACAACTTGAAGGGCCGTGGAGTGGCAGAGTGCATTGGGATCAGGCGGCGACACTGTAGAGATACGTGAACACCTAGGCCCAGATCCACTTATATATTTCGCCTTCTCGCAGGCACGATCAAGACGGGATGCTTACATCGCAAAAAATTTGCAACGCAGCTATCTGGGAAATAAAAAGCTGTGGTAGGCAAGCGGAGCAACTTCTTTGCTTCGCTTAGGATGACACCTTAACGTTGCAGGCAATGCACAGGGAATCAGCGCAATAAATCTTCAAGCGCGAGGCTCAACTCCGTTTTTGCATCACGATATTTAACAATGACCGGTGTGTAAACGCTGAGACCCCACTCGGCAGCTTTGCCTTTACTAACGGCGCGTGCGCCCGGAACAACGACAGCATTTTCAGGGATGATGAGTGGGACATCACCTTCGGCACGGAGGATTGTGCCATGGACCACGTCATAGACGGGGGTGCCTCGGGTGAGGATGGTTCCGGCGGCGAGTACCGCGCCCTGGCGCACGATGGTGCCCTCGTACACGCCGCAGTTGCCGCCAATGAGCGCGTCGTCTTCAAGAATGACAGGGCTGGCATTGACGGGCTCAAGTACACCGCCTATCTGCGCCGCGGCACTGATGTGGACACGCTTGCCCACCTGGGCGCAGGAGCCTACGAGGGCATGCGAGTCGACCATGGTGCCAGAATCGATATAGGCGCCGACGTTGACGTACATGGGCGGCATGCAGACCACGCCGGGCGCCAAGTAGGCTCCGGAGCGGACGGAAGAGCCGCCGGGGACGATGCGGATGTTTTGCTCGGGGGTCCACTGGCGGGCGGGGTAGGTATGCTTGTCGATGTAGGGAAAGTTACTGCTATAGGAATCAGGAGGGGCTCCCTCGCCCTGAAGTCGGCCTAGGCGGAAGCCGAGCAGAATGCCGCGCTTGACCCAGGCGTTGACCCGCCAACCGGTGGGGGAGGTGGCGTCGGGCTCGGCGGCGCGCAGGGTGCCGGCTTCGAGCGCATCGCGTAGAGCATGGAAGGTTGGGAGGGCATGCGGGTCGTCGAGCGCCCCTGCGCCTGCTGTAAAAGCGGCTTCGATGCGGGATTTGAGTTCAGCATGCTGGGATGTAAGGGTGGTGTCGGGCATGATTTTAATTCTTTCTTATTGTTTGTGCAGAGTGAGCACTTAGGCTTCACCAATCCATATTTTAAAGTAATAAGTTGCGAAGTATGTTCTACGCTTGCTTTATCAGGTTGAGCTGGAAAGCAGGTTCTTTGACCCTGCACCGTTCAGGATGAAACCCATGGCGCAGCGGGCGTATGCACTGGAGTTAACGCATGGCAGCGGAACTTTGCTCCAGCAAGCCGAGTGACTGGGCCAGCGTATGAAGATGCTCGCGGGTTGAGGCGGAGACAGGCAGCATGGGGAGGCGGTAGGTTTCGTGGAGGCGGCCCATCATGGCGAGCAGGGCTTTGACCGGGCCGGGGCTGGGCTCCAGGAAGTTAGCCAGCATGAGCGGGAAGTACGTGTGGTTAAGCCGGCGCGCGGTGGCCCAGTCATTGGCGAGGGCAGCGTGGATCATGGCGGTGAGCGGGCCTGGAATGACGTTTGATGCGACAGAGACGAGGCCCGAACCGCCGACGCCGAGTACGCCGAGAGCCATGGCATCGTCGCCTGCGTAGATGGAGAAAGTGCGGGGTACCAGGGTGAGCAGCTCGGTGATCTGGACCAGGTTGCCGCTGGATTCCTTGATAGCTACGATGTTCTCGCAGGTATCGGCAAGCCGGGCAACTGTGACGGGCTCAAGGTTGACGCCGGTGCGTGCGGGAATGTTGTAGAGGACGACCGGAAAGGGCGCGACAGCACGGGCGATAGCCGCAAAGTGCTGGAACTGGCCCTCTTGCCCCGGCTTGTTGTAGAACGGATTTGCTGTGAGGATGGCGGTGACGCCGGGGATAGCTGCGGCTTGCTGGGCACTCTCGACTGCCTCGCGTGTGGAGTTGCTGGTACAGCCGGCCCATACGGGCACCCGCCCGCCTGCCTGCGCGGCGACTACGGTAATGACGTGAAGCCATTCCGCGTGCGACAGAGTAGGTGTTTCGCCGGTGGTGCCGCAGGCTACCAGCCAGTCGATACCTGGAAGTTTGCCTGGGTCGGGCAGCAGCATGCCTGTTTGCAGAACGGGTTTTATGTCGGCAGATCCAGGGCTGATCTGCCAGTCCACGAGCGCGCGCAGCGCCGCCTCGTCAATTGCACCATCTGCGCGAAAGGGGGTTACCAGCGCTGTTCCGCACCCGACTAAATTCATACTTTCGGATTCATACTTTCAAGAGTTTATACCGTGTTCTGTGCCGGTAGGCTGGGGGCTGTTAGCTGGAGCAGGCAGAGTTTCCCGTTATGGTCTACTGCCCCATTTTGAAACTGTGCCGGCATGACAATTGCGGCGTGCCCCTCGCCTGCTGCCGAGCTGTTGCCGATAGAGTCACCGACAGCCAAATGCAGCACTGTGAGGAACCGATGATTTCTATAGTGATCCTGACTAAAAATGAAGAGCATGACCTACCGGGCTGCCTGGCATCGTTAAGCTTTTGCGACGATGTGCATGTGTATGACTCCTGCAGCACGGACCGCACTATAGAACTGGCGCAGGAGATGGGCGCGCATGTCCACCAGCGGCCTTTTGACTCGTACGCCAACCAGCGCAACGCGGCGCTCGATACGATCCCGTTCAAGCATGACTGGGTGTTTATCCTGGATGCTGACGAGCGGTTGAACCCACTGGTATGGGCTGAGGCGTTGGAGGCGGTTGCGGCGGCTTCACCGCGAGTGCATGCATTTAGAGTGCGCCGGGACGACCACTTTCTGGGTCACCACCTGCGGCATGCGCAGATGATGTCGCTGTACACGCGGCTGGTGAAGGTGGGCTTTGTGCGCTATACGCGCGCCATCAATGAGTTCCTTGAAGTGCAGGGCGAGACGGGGCAATTGCGTAACCGGTTCGATCACTACTCATTTTCAAAGGGCTTTGATCGCTGGCTTGACAAGCACAACCTGTACTCGACGATGGAGGCGCGCATTGTGGCCGAGCGCAGCTTTATGGACGATGCCAGTCTGAAGACGGCGTTGTTTCACAACGACTTCCATAGGCGGCGGCGGGCACAGAAAGCGATCTTCTACATGCTGCCGGGGCGGCCATTGCTGCGCTGGGCCTACCTGCTGATTGCGCGGAAAGGCATTCTGGACGGCAGGGCGGGTATTACCTATGCGACACTGCAAGCGATCTATGAGTGGCAGATTGTGCTGAAGACGCGCGAGTTGCGAGAGGGAAGTGCAGCAGGCATGATGGAGGGCAGCCTGGCCGGGGCGTAGGGGCGCTTAGTCTTCCAGAATGGCTGCAATCGCAGCATGCAATATACCGATTGCAGGCGTTTGGACGTCACTAGGCATGTGTAGTTGCCGAGCGACGGTACACTGGCGTTGACCGGAACGGGCAAACCAACCCGTCGGTCAAAGTTCAGGTTCAAGTCAAAGTTCAAGGACGTGTGCGAAGCCATGTTGTCTGTCTTGATCATTACGAAAAATGAGGAGCTGGACTTACCCGGATGCCTGGCCTCCGTAGCCTGGTCAGACGATGTGCATGTGTATGACTCGTTCAGCACGGATCGGACGGTGGCGATTGCAGAGGCACATGGAGCGCATGTGCGGCAGCGCGTGTTTGACAGTTATGCGGCACAGCGCAACGCGGCTCTTCAAGAAGCGGAGTACAAGTACCCATGGTTGCTGATCCTGGATGCGGATGAACGCGCGAACCCGGCGATGGCCGGCATCGTTGCACAGCGAATTGCAAGCGCCTCTGCGGGAGTGGATGCGTTTCGGTTGCGCCGGCGTGACTACTTTCTGGGCCGATGGCTGAAGCATGCGCAGACTACGCCGTTCTACATTCGCGTGCTGCGGCTAGGTAGTGCGCGGTTTCGGCGGGAGATCAATGAGGTTGTTGAGGTGGATGGCGCGATTGCCGATATTGAGGACGCGTATTTTGATCATTACCCGTTTTCAAAAGGCATAACGCACTGGATGGCACGGCATAATAGCTATTCGAGTGCCGAGGCGGTGATTGTGGCGGAGGGTGCGTTTGCCGGGGAAGTGTCTTGGAAGAAGGCGTTATTCGCGGCGGATTTTAATGAAAAACATGCTGCGCGCAAGGCTGTTTTCTATAGCTTGCCGGGGCGGCCGCTGATGCGCTGGTGTTACCTGATGTTTTACCGGCGCGGGATTCTGGATGGGCGTGCGGGGCTGGTGTATGCCACGCTACAGGCGTTTTATGAGTGGTTGATTGTGCTGAAGAATGCCGAGCTGCGTGAAGGCAAGGCCGCCATGCGCGGGAAGGTAGAACGATCGTGATACCAGAACCTGAAGCGGCCAAAGCCGATCCTACGCTGCGGCCCGCGTTTTCATTGGGCAACCGGATAGCCCGACTGCTGTGGGGCATCACGTATGTGCTGCTGTACCGCTACTCGCCGCGACCGCTGCATGCTTGGCGCGCGATGCTGCTGCGGCTATTTGGGGCAAAGCTGGGGGCCAAGTGCCACTTCTATGCCAAGGGACGCATCTGGGCACCCTGGAACCTTGTCTGCGAAGACCGCGTGTCGCTGGCTGACGATGCGGAGCTGTACAACCCTTCGCCGTTCTACCTGGGGTCGCACGCGATTGTGTCGCAGGGGGCGTATGTGTGCGGGGCGACCCACTTGTACAACGATCCGGAGTTTCCCCTGGTGTCATCGCCGATGCGGTTGGGAGCGTACAGCTGGGTGTGCGCGCGGGCGATTGTTTCGCCTGGGGTGAATATTGGGGACGGGGCGATTTTGGGGTTAGGGTCGATTGCTACTCGGGATTTAGAGCCGTTTGGGGTGTACGCGGGGGTGCCTGCGAAGAAGGTGAAAGAGCGCGAGCGGGTGGCGGTGCCGGAGGGGTGGCGGTGCCGGAGGGGTGGCGGTAGCTGACAGGGGAAAAGCTGTACACTTTTGGAAGAGGCTGAGCGATGAAAAAGTATGCAGGAACACAGGCATTTCTGACTGGGTTTCTCGATGGATTTGGTTGCGTCGGGCAGTATATCCGCCAATCCGACATGAAACGCCGTCACGTCTTCATCAAGCTGGCTTCAGGAGCCCAGGTTTCCCCATTACTAGTAGTCCGGAGGCGGACTGCTTTCCTCCAAGCGCAGCGCAAGTTGAAGGAGCTGGATGGCTATCGAGCCTAAATCCAATGAGCAGCTTGAAAGCCCCGGAGACGGGGCTTTTCCTCTTTCGGGTGAGCTTGAGGTCTCAGAACTGAGTCACAGAGTTTCGCAGGGAGTAGGAATTGCAGAAGAGCAAGCGGTAGCAGCAGTCCGCATTATGCGGCAGAGCTCAATCGAGATAGGGCCTCATCCGTCGGCAGATGAAGTTGCTCGCCTCAATGCAATCAAACCGGAACTTGGAACGAGATTGATTGAGAATTTTCTTATGCAGCAGGAGCACCATAGGAGTCTTGATGAACGCATGATGACGATTGCTGAGGGTGACGCTGATAGAGAAAATGCATGGCTGAGTTATGTGAGTCGAGGTCAGGGTCTGGGCTTTGCGACTACAGTGATTCTGCTAGCGTGTTCGCTAGTTTGTGCTTTCGTTCTTCATCAATACTGGCTGTCTGCTGCTTTTATCGCTGCGCCGACTATCGGCGTGGTTGCTCAGTTTGTTCAGGGAGCAAAGCGGTAGAAGATATGGTGTCAACTTAAAATTAATTACAATAGTTAAGTAGTTAAAGGATTGGAACGCATATGCCTTTCTCTATCAATGTAACTCTCGAAGGATGTCTAGCGGATCAAGAAACCATCCAACTTCTACATTGGCTTGAAGATGCTTTTGCTACAGGGTATGTTCTTAGAGGAACTGCATTTGCTAAAGCACGGAATTCAAAAGGTGATGGAAAATTAATCCTGAACTTTGAGGGAGTCCTTATGGAACAGGTCGCTATGCCTGGTGATCAATTGATGAGCCATACGATTATTGTAAAAGCGTCAGCCGATGGAGAACTGCTGCCATATAATCGTTCAGCCGCACTTTTCTACCTTGATAGTTAAGAAATCGGTGATGGCATAGTAAAAATCATTGAAGCCACCAGCAACTACTTAACATTAATTGAGCATATATCCCCCAAGTTCACCTCGCTCAATCAATTGATGAACTTGCTAACTAAGTTGTTAGGATAGTTTTAGAGCAACTTGGGAGAACTCCCAAAATCCTGAATCGGATTGCACAATTAGCCATTCGGCGGCGCGGACAGCGCCTTCAGCGAAGGCGATGCGAGTATGGGATTCGTGTTGGAGGGTCAGGGTTTCGGCTGGGGAGCGGAGGGTGAGCGTGTGGAGGCCGGCGGCTTCGCCGATGCGATGAGAGGTGATGGGGGCTTGTCGTTTTGCGGTTCCAGCGGGCTTGGCTGCCGCAGCTTGCTCGACGATGTGCTGGAGAGTTTGGGCGGTGCCGGAGGGGGCATCTTTCTTTGTAGTGTGGTGAGTTTCTTCGATGGCTAACTCGTATCCGGGGAGTGCTTGGGCGAGCTCGCGGGCGGCTCGGAAGAAGGCTTGCACGCCTAGAGAGAAGTTGGTGCCGTACAGGAGCG
>CAXSFX010000029.1:0-28248 GCA_964236655.1 uncultured Acidobacteriaceae bacterium
CCGTCTACCTTGACTTCAAACAATTTGCCAAAGCCGGCAGAGTTGACCTTGGCCGGGGTCAGGATCGACTCAGACAGGTTCTGGCCGGTGCGGGCGTTGTCGTTATGCCATGTCAGCACGTCGGTTTGCGCGAAAGCGGCTGGCCCGACGGCTCCAATAAACGCCAACAAAACGGTGTAGCGGGGGGAAGCTACCATCATGGGTTCAATCTCCGATAGAACGCCGCCCGGCTTGAAGAGTCAGGCGGCAGAGCAATTTAATACAGTTGCTGTTACACCTGTGAAGGCATACAGGCTCCCAGGTATCCAGTTAGTAACTAGAGTTCTGAGGACTACCACCTTTGTGGGAGACGCTTGTGCGAAATAGACGGGTGGTACAGGCCGGTGAACAGAGTGCCTGGAATTGCGGCGACCCGGTATCATGAGCCCTGTAGCTCACGCCTTGAACTGTATGCTCCTCTCTACCATTTGGCCGAGTCTTTCCCCATTGCGTAGCCCTCTTCCGGGCGTGCTTGCGGGTGTGTGCGTGGCGGCAATCGGGGTCTATGCAGGCTTGCGCGGCCTCCTTGCGGCGAGTGTGCCGCATCGGCATCTGCCGAACAAGATGGGTGAGGCACATGGGCGTCCCCATACCCCCGGAATGCGGGCAGGGGGGTGGGCGGCAGCGTCCTGTGCCGTAATCGTTGGACTTCTGCTGGCATTCGTCTCGCTGCGCGGGGCGGGTTTCCACCTGCACGACCTGCTACGGCACCGATGGAGCCAAGGCTTGTTTGTCGCGGGGCTTGGACTGGTGCTGGGCATGCGCCACTCAACAGATGCCGATCATGTTGTTGCGATGTCGACAATCATCAGCAGGCAGCGCAGTTTGCGGGGCGCGGCGCTTCTCGGCGGCTTTTGGGGGTTGGGTCATACGCTCACGATCTTGCTGGTGGGCTCGCTCATCATTTTGTTCGGGGTGGTAATTCCTCCGCGCCTGGGGCTGGCAATGGAGTTCTGCGTGGCCGTGATGCTGATCCTGCTCGGCGTGCTCAACCTTACGGGCGTGCTGCAAAAGCTCACGGTGCGGTTTTCATTCCGGCATGAAAGCGCAGCGGAAAACGTAACTGCGAACGCCGTAGGGAGTCCGAGATACAGGCCGTTCCACTTTCTGCGCCCGCTCGCAATCGGCCTGGTACACGGCTTGGCAGGGTCGGCGGCAGTGGCGCTGCTGGTACTCTCCACCATCCATAGCCCGCTATGGGCGACCTTGTACCTCATCGTTTTCGGCATAGGTACCATGGTGGGCATGGTAGCCATGACAGCGGTAATGGTGGTGCCGCTGCTCTATGCAGGCAACCGGTTTTCACAACTGAGCCGTTACCTGACCCTGGCATCAGGCATGGTGAGTCTTTGCTTCGGCATCTTCCTGGTGTACCAGCTCGGCTACATGGGTGGGCTGTTCAGCAGCCACCCTCATTGGACCCCGGAGTAGGCCGATTGTGCTCCAGAATTGGATGTCATATGCCTCGCAATGTTGTGCCCGGAGCCGTTGAGCGAATCACCAACATGATTGGGACGAGCGAACAGCACTCGGTGCGAAACTTTATCAGTATGTCGGCGGAGATGATGGACATGCCGCTGATTGATGAATACAGCCATGAAAGCTACACGGTACACGATGACTAAAAACAGCCGCATCTTTGTCGCGGGGCATCGCGGGCTGGTGGGCTCGGCTATTTGCCGCGAGCTTGCGGTGCGCGGGTATAGCCAGGTACTGACGCGGACTCATAGTGAATTGAATCTGCAAGACGAAGCAGCTGTAGGGCGCTTCTTTGCCGCGGAAATGCCGGAGTATGTCATCCTGGCCGCGGCAAAGGTAGGCGGCATCCTTGCGAACAGCACCTACCCGGCGGAGTTTATTCGTGACAATCTACAGATTCAGAACACAGTGATTGAAGCAAGCCGGGTCGCCGGGGTAGCGAGGCTTCTGTTTCTGGGTTCAAGCTGTATCTATCCCAGGCTTTGCCCACAGCCTATCCGCGAAGAGTACCTGCTGACAGGGCCGCTGGAGCCGACAAACCGGCCTTATGCCATGGCCAAGATCGCAGGTATTGAGATGTGCTGGGCCTACAACCGGCAGTACGGCACGCGCTACCTGGCAGCCATGCCGACCAACCTGTATGGGCCCAACGATAACTTTGACCTCCATACCTCGCACGTGCTTCCGGCGCTGCTGCGCAAGGTGCATGATGCCAAAGTCCGCGGCGAGCATGAAGTGACAGTGTGGGGTACGGGCACGCCGCGCCGCGAACTCCTGTATGCCGATGACATGGCACAGGCCTGTGTGTTTCTGCTCTCGCTTGATGACGCGAGCTACGGCACCCTGCTTCGTGAAGACGAGCCGCCGCTGATCAATATCGGGACAGGCAAGGACGTGAGCATCGGCGAGCTTGCCCAGACCGTTTGCCGGCTGCTTCACTACGAGGGCACGTTGCGTTTCGATGCATCGAAGCCGGACGGTACGCCCCGCAAGCTGCTCGATGTCAGCCGCCTGACTGCTCTCGGCTGGCAAGCGGAAACCTCGCTTGAGGATGGAATCGGCAAAACATACCGAGCTGCGCGGTCCTATTTTGAAGCTTGAGCCTGCCTTGCGGACCCTGACAACCGGTGGAGCGTATTGAGCGCGTCGCCCGCGCAGGCGCGCCTGAAGAACAGAACAGTGTCGCGCACTCTACCGAACCTGCCGAATGCATCGAATTGTGGAACCGCCATTCTGATGCAAGGAGCCATGCATGTCGGCACGACTGGAAGTACGCGGACGGGCCGACGCTGAGCAATGGGGAACGCGCTGCGGAGCGTACCGCGAGATGCGTCCATGACAGGGGCTGGGGCGCGCGTACACGGCAACTGGCTGAGCGTGGTGACGCACCTTGAGCCCAGGTACGGCGGGTTGAGCACAGTGGTGCCGCAGCTGGCTTCACAGCTCTCGGAAAGCGGGCGGTTCCATGTAGACCTGGAAGCCTTTTGCCTGCCTGGGGAACGTTACCTGCCGCCGACAAACGGCAATGTTTCAGTCTCCTACTGGACCACCAGCCGAAGACAATGGCTGCTCGACCGTTCCCTTACCAAGGTCTTCCGGCGCAGCGTGGCAGGGGTCGATGGGGTACACATCCATGGATTATGGGAACAGAGCACGCTGATTGCAGCCCGCAGCGCGCGCGCTCTGCGCAAGCCGTATATCGTCTCAGCGCACGGCATGCTGGAACCGGGGGCACTTGGCAGCAACCGCTTGCGGAAGCAGGTCTATGCGGCACTGTTTGAGCGCGGCAATCTCCAGGGTGCCGCCTGCCTCCATGCGCTTACCGAGGTGGAGGCACGCAATTACCAGACGTTTCTGGGTGAATCCGGAAGCAAGGGGCCGCCGATTGCTGTCATTCCCAATGGTGTTGAGGTGCCGGAGGCGCTCAGTCCGGACCTGTTTCTAAAAGCTTTTCCCGCTGCCCGCGGCAAGCGCCTGATCCTGTTTCTCGGTCGTCTGCACCCCGGAAAGGGTCTGGACCTGCTTACGAGCGCCTGGGGGCATCTTGCCCCGGCGCACAAAGATGCCTGCCTGGTGCTGGCCGGCCCGGCAGAAGAGAGTACCCGCACGCAGCTTGAACAGTTTGCGGCGCAGCCGGAGCTTGCCGGGCAGGTGCTGCTGACGGGCATGCTGGAGCGCCCCCTGACTTGGAGCGCGCTTGCGGCAGCGGAGTGCTTTACCCTGCCCTCATTTTCAGAGGGCTTGAGCGTAGCAATGCTTGAAGCCATGGGCGCGGGCGTGCCGGTAATTGTGACTGAGAACTGCAACCTGCCGGAAGTGGAGGCGCGCAAGGCCGGATGGCAGATCCGCGCGGACGCAGGCGAGCTCCAGGCGGCACTGGGGGAGTGCCTGCGCAACTCGCCCGAGCGGAACCGGGAGATAGGCCGCCGCGGGGCCGCGCTGGTGGCCGAGCGCTACAGCTGGAAGGTCGTTGCGGGGCAGATGGCCGAGCTTTACACCTGGGTTCAGGGCGGTGCACGGCCGCACAGCTTTGAGTTGCAGTCATGAGCGAACGTATGAGCACGATCCGTTGAGTAGCTAAGACAACTCACGGTACTAGCAGGACCCGGTCACATAGTTTCTGCGCGAAGGTACTTGTTACGACACTTTTTACGTGCCTTTCATGTGCATGAGTTTGAATGCGTCTTGCAGCCGGCTTTGCCGGCGCACTTGGCTCCCCGGTACCGGGAGCAACTCAGGCAGGCCCACGCAGAACCACAAGGACGGAATCATGAACATCGGATACTTCAAGAAGGGGTGTGCATCGCTTGCCTTGCTGGCGATCCTGCAGCCCGGCTTCGCCATGGCGCAAACTTCAACTACGCCTTCTACAACGGCTGTGACTATCGCCCCGCCATCGAACAGTGCCTCACAGCAGTACATCATTACCCCTGTCCAGGAAGCCAAACTGAGCCAGGCTCAGAAGCTCGCGCTGCTGAAGAAAAACATCAAGTATGTGTTCGTGCTGTTTCAGGAAAACCGCTCGTTCGACTTTTACTTCGGCACCTACCCGGGTGCGAACGGGCTCTACTCGCAGCCCGCGTCAGAAACACTGGGCTTGACGCAGCCCATTGTGAACACTGACGGCACTGTCGGCACTGTTTCAGCCTTTCGCATTCCGCTGAATGTGACGGACGTAAACGGCAAAACGGTACCGATCTACCCGTCGGATACAGATTCCGTAAATCACTCGCACGCTGCCTATGAGACCAAGATCGACCTACAGGGCGGGGTGACCAAAAATGACGGCTATGCGATTACAGAAGAAGGCGTGACGCTTACCAATGGCGTCCCCTCGCGCATTCCCACGCTCGCGCAGAAGCAGATGGGCGAGTTGGTAATGGGCCATGTGGACTGCAATACCGCACCGATTCTTTGGAATTATGCCGATCGCTTTACACTGTTCGACAACTTTCACCAGACGGTTCTGTCGGCCTCCACGCCGAACGCCATCGCCATGGTGTCCGGGCAGTCCGGTGAGACGCAGTGGGTCAAGCACCCGGAGCAGAGCACGAAGAACATCAGCAATGCGCTTGGCGGCAACGGCATGCCGGTAGTCAGCGACGGCGATCCGTTCTGGGGCTCCCAGCTGGATACCACCCCGGTGGGAACCAAGCAGCCGGCCAACCCGCCCAGCAAGACGCCTGAGCTTAACCTGACATTCGCCAGCCTTCCGCTGTCGTTTATGGGCTCCGCGATTGAGACTACGGTTCAGACTGACACGCAGCCGGCTGACTTGACCGATGTAGAAAAAGATATCGCCGAGATCGCAGGTAACGGTGTAAAGCCTACCAACTGGGGCTGGTACGAGCAGGGCTACGATCATGAGTTCGACGACACGACAGCCGCGGCCTCCCATGCCGACTACATCCCGCACCACAATGGACCGCAGTACTTCGGCTATGTCTCGAACAACCCGGCGGTCAACTCACACCTGCACGGCTTGTCGGACTTTGCCGTTGACGTTTACAACAAGCGGCTGCCTGCCGACGGCGGCGTGTACTACGTGCGCGGCGGCTACAACAACATCCAGGGCCTGAGCCCGGTAGATCCCAACCCGAAGCTTGCCAAGGTGTTCAACGGCAGCGACGATCACCCAGGCTACTCTGACGTGCAGATTGCAGAAGCGCTGGTAGCGGACGAAGTGAATCTCATCACCTCAAGCCCCTACTGGCCGGAAAGTGCCATCATCATCACTTACGATGAAACAGATGGCATTTACGATCACGCGCCGGAGATCATCCGGAACTATGATTCGTTCGGTGAACCACTCGACCAGGGCCCGCGCATCCCGACTATCGTGATCTCGCCTTATGGCGTGGCGCATGGTGTGGCACACGAGGCTGATGAACACAGCTCAGTCATCAAGTTCATCAACCAGCTATTCGGTTTGGAACCGCTGGCGAACCTGCCGGATGAGAAGCAGGCGCGGCTGGATGGTCTGACGCAGTTCGGTCAGGCTTACCTTGGACCTGCGGATGCAGGGGTGTCCGGCGTCGGCAACATGTTCAGCGCCTTCAGCAACAATCGTCTGAATGGGACTGCGCCGGTGCTGCCTGCGTCATACGCGCAGATTCCTCAGTACCTGGTGAACACTTTGCCGCAGGGCGGCAACAATGGCTGCAAGATCCTGAATATCACGCCGACCGACACAGGCCGTCCGAACCCTGTGCCTGCCGACTTTAACCCGCGACCGAGCTCAACACCGGGCGTTCCCACTTCGGGCAACTGGACTCCGTAATTCCAGGGCTCACTCGATCCACATGGGGGACCGGGAAACCTGGTCCCCCCTACTTTTGCAGAGATCTTATGAAAACGATTGTTCTTGTATTTCTGGTACTTTTTGGCGCGCACAGCGCTGTTGCCGGTCCGGTCCTCGACAGAGTTCATGCAGCGAAATCTCTTTCCTGCGGCGTCATCAAGGAGGAAGAGGATTACTCCCGCGCAACCGATCATGGCAATCGGGCGGCTTTCGATCTAGATATGTGCAAGGCAATCGCAGTAGCAACGCTTGGAGCAGGCGCACACTTCACAATCAGCGTGTTTCCGGATGAACCGGCAGGCGTCAAGGCGCTGCGTGAAGACCATATCGACCTGCTGCCCTCTGCTAGCCCCACTGTTGCAAACACAGTGGGAGGTTTGTCCTTTGGACCGATTACCTTATATGACGGCGAAGGATTGATGATTGCCAACACCACGGCTGACGCCAAGGCTATCTGGGATCCGAAAGACCTGGCGGGTAAAAAGATATGCTTTGTCATTACCAGCGCGAGCGAGACCGGGTTGCGCGAGTTTGCAGCCCGGGAGAAGATCACCTACATCTGGTTCCCGTTCTCTGAAGTCGGCGAAATGGAAGCCGCCTTTTTCACCGGTAACTGCGCCGGGCTTGCCGGGGATGTGACGCAGCTTGCCAACACACGCGCCATCAACCGGGGGCAGGCCGGCAACTATACGATCCTGCCGCAGATCATTCGCAAGGACCCGCTCGCTCCGGCGTACGCTTCAGGAGATGCGCAGTTTGCAAATGTTGTTCACTGGACAGTGGAAACCCTGGTTGAAGCCGAGGAGCTTGGTGTGACGCAGGGTAGCGTCAAAGCCATGCAGTCCGGCAGCAGTGAGAAGATTCAGCAATTGCTGGGTCAGCATTTCGGCACCGGTGCACGCCTGGGACTTGACGACCACTGGGGTGCCAATGTCATCCAGGCGGTGGGCAACTACGGGGAAATGTTCGACCGCGACCTGGGAGCAAACTCCCCGCTGCGGCTGGACCGGGGAGCCAACCGGCTTTGGACTGAAGGCGGATTGATGTACGCGGAAGCTTTTGGCAATCAGTAAGAGTTCGCACAGCCTCGAAAGCTTCCCAATCATCCTCAATCCAACCTCGCGTATAGCTAGGAAGACGGTTTCAATCCAAGAATGCTGCGTACATCTTCCCTGCTGCGTGCGGCCCCGGCGAAGTCATCGAATGCACGATCTGTCACACGGATAATGTGCTCTTCAATAAAGCGCGCCCCCAGACGGGCACCATCCTCGCTGTTCTGTAGCGGGTCTTCCCACTCAAGCACCGCCCAGCCGGGATAGTCATACTGGGCGAGTTTTGCAAAGATGGCGCCGAAATCGATTTGCCCCGTACCGGCAGTACGAAAACGGCCGGGCCGCTCCACCCAGCTTGCATAGCCGCCGTACACGCCGGAGCGCCCGCTGGGGCGGAACTCGGCATCCTTGACATGAAAGGCACGCACGTATGGGTGGTAGATATCAAGAAATGCCAGGTAGTCCATTCCTTGCAGCAGCATGTGGCTTGGATCGTAGAGAATCCTGGCACGCGTGTGATTGCCGGTGGCTGCCAGGAACCGCTCAAAAGTCACGCCGTCGTGGAGGTCTTCTCCGGGGTGCAGCTCAAAACACAGGTCTACACCCGCTTCATCATAGGCATTGAGGATGGGCAGCCAACGACGGCCAAGCTCGGCAAACGCCTCCTCCACAAGCCCGGCAGGTCGCTGCGGCCAGGGGTACATATAAGGCCAGGCAAGTGCGCCTGAAAACGTGGCATGCGCCGTGAGCCCCAGGCGACGGCTTGCTGCTGCGGCGAGCTTGAGCTGTTCAGTAGCCCAGGTGCGCCGCGCGGGCTCCGCTGTAAGCTCCGGGGGTGCAAACCCTTCAAAAAGCGCCTCATACGCCGGATGCACCGCAATGAGTTGACCTTGCAAATGAGTGGATAATTCAGAGATGACCAGCCCGTGCTTGCTTACAGTCGCTTGCAGGTCATTGCAGTAGCTCGCGCTTTGGGCAGCCAACTGAAGGTTGAAGAGTCGTGAGTCTGTCGTAGGTATCTGCACCGCGCGAAAGCCGAGACCGGCAGCCCAGGCGCAGATGCTGTCCAGCGTATCGAACGGCGGCCGGTCATCGGCAAACTGTGCAAGGAACAGGGCCGGACCCTGAATGGTTCTCATGCATTGATACCGAGGCCCAGGATTGTCACAGCGAGAGTGTGGTGGGTGCGTCACACCTGCGGAGGGCGGTGGGATTGAGCGGCAATGGATGCCTGGCAGCAGGGGAAACCCGCGCGGCTGTTTGCGAAGCAGGCACAACAGGCACTGAGGGCTGCCACATGCCGAGCTGCTCCAGGCTGGTGTAACGGTCTTTGCGCAGCAACGTTCTGCACAGCAGCCTAAGATCGCTGCGAAAAGTCGCTTGGGCCATGTATTGAAGATCGAGCTCCACTTTGCGAGGGCAGATTAGCTCTTTATGGCAGGCTTCCAGATGTTCATGTGGAATATTGCGCAGCAGGTGCTCTTCCGAGGCAAAGGCCAGGGTGGCTGCGCCTGTAACACCGGGACGGAAGCACACATCGAGCACATGGTGGTCATGCAGCTTGGGGCGGGGCCCTACCAGGCTCATGTCGCCGCGGCATACGTTGAATAGTTGCGGCAGCTCATCAAGCTTGTACCGGCGAAGAAAACGCCCTGGAGGGGTCAATCTCCTATCTCCGTGGCTGGAGCGGGTAGAGCCCCCGATGGCGCTGTACATGGTACGGAACTTGAAAATGGTAAACGGCAGGCCATGACGCCCAATCCGCTGCTGGCGGAAAATCGCCGGACCGGGCGAGTCCCACCGCACAATAAGAGAGATCAATAGCAGTATCGGCGCAAGCGGAAGGAGGATCAGCACTGAAGCGGTGACATCGAAAATGCGCTTGGCGAAGGATTCGCACCAACTGCTGGAGACCACGACCCGACTTCCCTTGCACTCGTAGTTGCCGGAAGTATCCAAGCTTTGTAAAGGGGAGCTGCTCAAAACGTCAAGCCCAGGGCCTTGTTCAATTTCAATATCTGCGAACTCCAATGCTTCAACATGCATGCGCAACCCAGGGATAGTGCACAGAGTAGAGACGGTGGAGCCGGATCGTACTGGCAATTGTCCCAAGGAAAGGGTAGCCGCGTCGGGTTGCATGGGTCAAGTCCAGACAGTGCCTAAAGTTTGTTGTTCCTCTGTTAGTCAATGCTGCCGCTGTTTCCTTCAGCTGTCGGGTCTCCTGCTGTTCACGATATGCAGGCGTGTGCATCTGGAAATGTGTGTGCTAGGGTAACCTTGGTAAGCAGGCCTCATCCGCGAAGTTCTCGAACTGGAGCAGAACGCAGCGCGGAGGAGGCATAGTTCGGGAGGCAGACTGACTCTGCAAGCATGTTGAAACATTTTCTTTTATTGCCTTCATTGTTTTTACTTTCGCTGACCATTGCTTTCGGGCAGAGTGACTCCGATCCTTACCAGGGCAGTTCGCAGACTCTTGGGACCCAGGGGAATAGCGGTTGCCTAGACCCCAACTCCGCTACCTGTGTACCGCAAAGCTCTTCTCAGAACCCCGGTTCCCAGGGTGGCTCGTCTCCGGGGCAAATTCCTCAAAATAACGGTCAGGAGAATGGCACCTTCGGCGGTGTCAATGCACCTTTCGGTACGGGCAACCAGCCGTTGACGCAGCCCAACTATCGCGATGAGGGGGCACTGCCGGACCAAGCCCGCTCGCGCCTGCCCGGCTACCAGTATGTGGCCCCGGAACCGCTTACCGAGTTCCAGAGATTTGTTGCCGAAACCACAGGGCAGGTGCTGCCCATCTTCGGCGCACGGCTGTTTCGTCAGGTACCGACGACATTTGCGCCTGTTGATCAGATTCCTGTGCCTGCCGACGCAATCGTCGGCCCGGGCGATCTGCTGCGAATCCGCATCTGGGGCCAGGTCAACTTCAGTGCGGATTTACGCGTGGACCGCTCGGGCGAGGTCTACTTGCCGCAGGTAGGCCCGGTGCATGTGGCGGGGTTGCAGTACTCCGATCTCGATCGGCAGCTTCAAACAGTGATCGGACGGGTTTACAAGAACTTCCATGTTTCGGCGCAGCTGGGGCAGATTCGATCCATCCAGATTTATGTTGTAGGCCGGGCACGGCGTCCGGGGACGTATACAGTCAGTTCGCTTACCACGCTGGTTGACGCCCTGTTTGCCAGCGGCGGGCCGGCGCTTGAAGGCTCCCTGCGGCACATCCAGCTCAAGCGAGCCGGCAAGATTGTCACGGATTTTGATATGTACGACCTGCTGGTCAACGGCGACAAGTCAGGCGACCGCAAGCTTGAGCCCGGCGATGTGATTTACATCCCCAGCGCAGGTCCGCAGGTTGCGGTATTAGGCAGCGTGAAAACCCCTGCCATTTACGAAGCGCGCTTGCCTGAAACGATCGGACAAGTACTGGAAGAGGCAGCAGGCACTACCAACATCGCCGGGGGCAGGCACATCTCCCTCGAACGATTGAACGAAGCAGACAGGCTGGAGG
Source organism: uncultured Acidobacteriaceae bacterium (assembly GCA_964236655.1). GTDB lineage: Bacteria > Acidobacteriota > Terriglobia > Terriglobales > Acidobacteriaceae > EB88. Next base: position 10,880 of record CAXSFX010000029.1, read on the forward strand.
ATGGCCAGGGTCGTGAGGCGCAGCAGATAGCCGCTACCGCCGAAGGCCTTGCCACACTGCTGATGGACGGCGATTTGGTACGGATAAATCCCGCGGTTCCCTCCTATCGAAAGACACTGACACTGCGCGGCAACACGGCCAATGCCGGACGCTACCGCTGGCACACGGGCATGCACCTGAGCGAGCTGTTCCCGGAGCGCGAAGCCCTGCTGACGCGTAACTACTGGTGGCAGCGCACCCGGCTGGGGCTGCCATCACCCGAGTTTGAGCGTACCCCTTCGCTCGACTACCTGAGACAACCAAACGAACCGCAGACGCTGCCGATTACGCCGGAAGAACAGCAGCAGCTCCGGCAAAACCGGCAGCAGTACTTGCAGCAACGCTATGCGCAGCAGCGTGCCTTACAACAAACGCAGGCCGGCGGCACAGCGGCGCAAACCGCAGGGGGCCTGGACCCGAGTGCCGCCGCGCTCGGCGGATATGGCGCTACCTCCAGCAGCGGCCTCGGAAATGAGACAGACAGCCTTTTGGGTCTCGGGGGCCTCGGCGACTCTCAGCTCCTTGATCCATCGAACAATTCTGACCCGTCGCTTGGCGGTTACCCTTCCGGCACCTTGTACAACCAGGGTTTTGCCCAGGGAAGCAGCGGCGGGCAGCAGTCCGGGCAGGGTTCCGCGCTGGCAGAGCGTAATGTAGTCACGGAAAACACCGCGAATGCGCAAAGTATTACAGAGGTCAAGCTCTCAGCTCCGGAAATTGACTGGAAGTATGCCGTAATTGAGCGACTTGATCCATTGACGCTCAAAACCTCCCTGGTTCCATTCGATCTCGGACGCCTGGTAATGGATCACGATACTGCGCAGGATCTGGAGCTGCAGCCGGGCGATACGATCACCATTTTCTCGCAGGCCGACATTCATGTGCCGGTCGAGCAGCAAACCCGACTGGTGCGGCTTGAGGGCGAGTTTGCACACTCAGGCGTATACAGCGTGCAACCGGGCGAAACGCTGCAAGCTCTTGTACAGCGTGCCGGGGGACTCTCACCGGGCGCATACCTGTTCGGCTCGGAGTTCTCGCGGGCGTCTGTCCGTGCCGCTCAGCAGCGACAGCTTGATGAGTACGTCCAGAACCTGCAGCTGCAGATTGAACGCGGTGTACTGGCGACTACTTCCGCGGCTACTTCGTCGGCAGCCGACCTGGCCAGCGCGAATGTGGCTGGCTCAGAGGCGCGCGAGCTGGTAGCGCGTCTTCGCCAAATCCGTGCTACGGGGCGTATCGTGTTGAGTTTGCGTGCGTTCAGCCAGGGAACGGAGGCTCTACCGACACTTGGCCTTGAAGACGGCGACACCCTGTATGTACCGGCGGTACCATCAAGTGTGAACGTGATTGGGGCAGTGTATGACCAGAACTCGTTTATCTATACAAAAGGCGCTCATGTGTTGGATTACGTGCGGCTGGCGGGCGGCGAGAACCGCAACTCCGACCGTAAGCACCCGTTTGTGATCCGCGCGGACGGCTCCGTGATCAGCCAGGATGAAGTGGGTGAAAAGAAGTTCAACCAGGTAGTCATCCAGCCTGGGGACACGATTGTGGTGTTAGAAAAGACATTTGGACCGACGAAGCTGCGGAACATTCTTAACTTTTCGCAGCTGTTCTCACAACTTGCAATCGGTTCTGCTGTTTTAGGAACAGTGCTGTAGAGGGTGCCATGGCGATGACATATGAAGACCGGGAGCTGGAAGGACGCGCACAGATAAATGTACCCGCGCCTCGGGAGTCCTCACAGGCTCCTGTTGTCGAAGTTTCCATTCTCGACATCCTGCTTGTTCTGGCGCGGCGTGGGCGTTTCATCACGTACGTGACAGTCGCCTGCACTCTGGCCGGTCTCATCATCTCCCTGTTGGTTCGTCCTACATTTACGGGAAAAGTAATTATCCTGCCGCCGCAGCAAAGCGGTTCCTCTGCTTCCGGCATCGCTTCAGAACTAAGCAGCCTGGGTGCGCTGGGCGGGCTTGCCGGTGGGAGCCTGGGCTTGAAGAACCCGGCTGATATGTATGTCGCCCTCTTCAAGAGTGAAACCGTTGAGAATGCATTGATCCAACGCTTCGACCTGCAACGCGAGTACAAGGACAAGTATCTATCGCTGACGCGCAAGGATCTGGAGTCCCATGCCAAGGTACTTGCAGACACTAAAAGCAGCTTGATCACCATCACGGTTGAGGATCATGATCCGCGCCGTGCCGCTGCCTTGGCGAACGGCTATGTAGAGCAGTACCGTCACTTGTCAGAACATCTGGCTATTTCAGAAGCCGCGCAACGGCGGCTGTTCTTTGAGCGGCAACTGCTTGAGGCCAAGAACAACCTTGCCGCTGCGGAGCAATCTTTGCTTAAGACTGAGCAATCCACAGGGCTGGTAGAGATAGCCACGCAAACCCGTGCGCTGATTGAATCCGCGGCGTCTATCCGCGCGCAAATCACTGCCAAGGAAGTACAGATTCAAGGCATGGAAACCTATGCCGCCGCCGACAATGCTGCCCTGGTGCAGGCCCGGCAGGAGCTGAGTGGACTGCGTACCCAGTTGGCCCGGTTGGGCGGGGGCGGCGATGTAAATGGCGATGAGCTGTTTGTGCCGAAGGGCAAAGTGCCGACTGCCAGCCTGGAGTATGCGCGCAGCCTGCGCGATGTGAAGTACAACGAGACAATCTTCAACATCCTGGCGCGGCAGTTTGAAGTGGCCAAGCTGGACGAAGCTCGTGAAGGCGCGCTGGTGCAGGTGGTAGACCCGGCAACCGTGCCTGATCGTAAGAGCGCACCCAAGCGTTCATTGTGGACCCTGGGAGCGCTGGTGCTGGGCTTTGTGCTGAGCTCGGCTTATGTACTGGGGCAAGCCGCACTGCGCTTACTTCATCGTGATCCGGAGACAGACGGCAAGCTGTCTGCGTTGAGCAGCCTGCTGCGGCCGGGCAAGCGCGGCAAAATTGGAATAGGCCGCCCGGCATGACAACGGTTCCTCAGCAACCCGTTATGGTCACCGGCGGTGCGGGCTTTATCGGCTCAAACTTTGTGCTGCGATGGATGCGCGAGAATGCAGGCCCGGTCCTGAACCTGGACTTGCTGACGTACGCAGGCAATCCTGTGAATTTAACTTCGCTTGACGGACATGCAGGGCACCAACTGGTTGTCGGTGATATCGGAGATGAATTTCTGGTTGGTTCGCTGCTGCTTGAACATCAACCGCGTGCCGTGATTCACTTCGCGGCGGAAAGCCATGTAGACCGCTCCATTGTTGACCCGGGCGTGTTTCTGCGGACCAATGTGGAAGGCACGCAGCGGTTGCTGGAAGCGTCTCTTCGTTACTGGGAGACGCTGCGCGGGGATCAAAAAGAGGACTTCCGCTTTCTCCATGTATCAACCGATGAGGTATACGGCTCCCTTGGCCCGAACGATGCTGCCTTCAACGAGGAGACGCAGTACGCGCCCAACAGCCCCTATGCTGCGTCCAAGGCAGCGTCAGACCACTTGGTGCGCGCTTACCACCACACCTACGGACTGCCGGTACTCACAACCAATTGCTCAAACAATTACGGCCCGTTTCAATTTCCTGAGAAGCTAATTCCGCTGATGATCTTGAACGCGCTGACTTGGAAAAAGCTGCCCGTGTATGGCGATGGCGGCAACGTGCGGGACTGGCTCTTCGTCGAAGACCATTGCCGTGCAATCGCCGCTGTACTGGAGCAGGGCCGTCCCGGTGAGGTTTACAACATCGGCGGAGCGAGCGAGCGTACAAATCTCGAAGTTGTCGGCACCATTTGCGATGTGCTCGACGAATACCGGCCCGGCGCATACCCGCGACGAGAACTGATCACTTTTGTCACGGACCGTCCCGGCCATGACCGGCGCTATGCCATCAATGCAGGCAAGATCGAACGTGAGCTTGGCTGGACGCCTTCTGTAGCTTTTGAGGAGGGTTTGCGCGAGACAATCCGTTGGTATCTGGACCATATGGATTGGGTCAAAAATGTGCAGACCGGTGCCTACCTGGAATGGATGAAGACCAACTACGCGGAGCGCGTTTCTCGATGACTAAATTGACCGAGACGAGAAAGCCGGTGAAAGGCATCATCCTTGCCGGGGGCTCCGGCACGCGGTTGTATCCGGTTACACATGTGATTTCAAAACAGCTGTTGCCGGTCTATGACAAGCCGATGATTTACTACCCGCTCAGCGTGCTGATGCTGGCCGGTATCCGCGACATCCTGGTGATTTCAACACCGCAGGATACTTCACGTTTTGAGGCGCTGCTCGGTGACGGATCGCGCTGGGGCATTTCTATCGAGTACGCAGTGCAGCCAAGCCCGGATGGTTTGGCGCAAGCATTTTTGATCGGCAAGGATTTCATTGGAAGCAGCCCAAACGCACTGGTACTGGGCGACAACATCTTCTATGGTGAGGCGCTGTCGAGCTTGCTGCGGCAGGCTGCGGCCAAACCGAGGGGGGCCACCGTGTTTGCCTACCGCGTGCAGGACCCTGAGCGATATGGTGTGGTCGAGTTCGACATATCGGGGCGCGTCATCAGTCTCGAAGAAAAGCCGGTCGCACCCAAGTCTTCCTATGCTGTTACGGGCCTGTACTTCTATGACAGCGCGGTAGTGGACATAGCGGCAGGGCTCAAGCCATCGCCGCGCGGTGAGCTTGAGATTACCGACATCAACAAAGCGTATCTTCAGCAAGGATTGCTGGAGGTGAAAGTCATGGGACGAGGCATGGCGTGGCTCGATACGGGCACGCATGACTCTTTATTTGAGGCGGGCGGCTATATCCAGACGATCGAGCGGAGGCAGGGCACCAAGATTGCCTGCCCCGAAGAAATTGCCTACCGCAGCGGCTACATTTCGGCGGCAGAGCTAGAAGCGCTGGCACAACCGATCCGTAAGAGCGGCTACGGGCAATATCTGTTGGACCTGCTGGAAGAACAGCCGTACTTCCCTATAGAGATTTGAATGAAAGTTATAGAAACAACCCTGCCGGGCGTTTTGCTGCTGGCACCGAAGCAGTTCAGCGATGCGCGCGGCATGTTCATGGAAACGTACAACGACAGCTGTATGCAGAAGCTGGGCCTGCCTACCTATTGGCCGCAAGATAACTTTTCCCTGTCGAAGCGCAATGTCATTCGCGGGCTCCACTACCAAATCAAGCAGCCGCAAGGCAAGCTGGTGCGTGTGTTGTTCGGCGGTGTGCTCGATATCGTCGTGGACCTGCGGCGCAGTTCACCCACTTTCGGCAAGTCGCTGGCGCTGGAGCTATGGGCTGAGGAGCGCACCTCGCTCTGGATTCCCCCGGGATTTGCCCACGGTTTTGCCGCGCTTACCGATGAGGTCGGCTTTGCGTATAAAGTCACCGACTCCTATTCCGCTGCCGGCGAGCGCACGATTCTATGGAACGATCCTGAACTCAACCTCCAGTGGCCCGTGAGCCCGGCAGAGGCGATTCTTTCCCCCAAGGATGCGGCCGGTACCCCATTCGCCCATGCCGAGGTCTTTGCTTGAGCAGTAAGCCTCGCGTGCTGCTGCTGGGTGCTTCCGGGCAGGTGGGCGGTGAACTTGCGCGTCATTTCAGCGATATGGACTTGCTCATCCCCGATCGGGCCGCTGCGGATTTGAGCCGGCCAGAGTCGCTGCGCTTGTTAGTTCGTCAGGCGCGGCCTGATGTGATTCTGAACGCGGCAGCGTACACGGCGGTGGACCGCGCGGAGTCGGAACCGGAACTTGCCGACAGCATTAACCATCTGGCTCCTGCCGTCCTGGCCGAAGAAGCCGAGCGCACAGGTGCCTTGCTGCTGCACTACTCAACCGACTACGTCTTTGACGGTAGCAAGATCGCACCCTGGCTTGAGACCGACATGCCCGCACCACTAAGTGTGTACGGAGCGAGCAAGCTGGCAGGTGAGCGTGCCATCGCCGAGCGCTGCCGGCGCTTCATCATTCTGCGAACCAGCTGGGTGTACGGAGAGAATGGGCACAACTTTTTGAAAACCATGCTGCAATTGGGGCAGAAGCGCCCATTGCTGCGCGTGGTAGACGATCAGCGGGGCGCACCTACCACGGCTTGCGCAATAGCCGCCGCTACCCGCGAGATTGTGAGCTGCCTGCAAGCGGATGCGGCCGGGAACTGGTCCGGCATCTACCATGCCACCTGTGCGGGCGAGACCACTTGGTACGGCTTTGCCAAAGCCATATTCGCCCAAGCCTCAAAATCGGATAACCGTATATGGCCGACAGTGGAGCCGATTGCAACCGAGCAGTTCCCCACCCCAGCCAAACGTCCGAAAAACTCCGTGCTTTCCAACGGCAAATTGTACAGGCAGTTCGGGGTGCAACTACCTGCTTGGGAGCGCAGTCTGCTTCGGACTTTCGAGAACATCCAGATTGAAGCTTATCTGCATGGATGAGAATGCAAGGCTAGAGCAGGCGGAACTTCAAGCAACACATCAGCACGTCACGCAACGTATCATTCGAGGCGCTCTAGCCTTGGGTGTTAGACAGGTGTGTGTACATGCCTCCAATGTGGGAGGCAGTATCCTTTTAGCCCGCCTTCTGACACCTGCAGATTACGGTATTTATGCTGTAGTCACCTTTTTTATCGTATTTCTTGGGGCGTTCGGTGGGACTGGGCTAGCCGCAAACCTCATTCGCGAACATCCAGTGCCCTCAAAAGAAATATTTCGTGCGGTTTATTCATTTCAGCAGGTGTTCGTACTAATCCTGGCTGCTGCATTCTGGAGCGTGGCTCCTATTCTCGCTCGCACCTATCACTTGGCCGCAAGTGGAAGCGGGTTATTCAGGCTTATCGCGCTCAGCCTTGTCGCGACAACCGCAATGGTACCCTCGCAGATTGAAATGGAGCGCCACCTAGATTTCAGCAGATTAGCCATAATCGAGACAGTGCAGGCGCTTTGTTTCAATGCAGTTGCGGTAATAATGGCTTGGAAAGGTTTTGGCGCGATCTCATTCGGTGTCGCATTGATGACGCGCTCACTTGTCGGGGCAATCCTGGCTAATCTAATGCAACCGGCATACTATGGATGGCTCCTGAAATGGAATCTGGCAAAACCGCATTTGAAATTTGGAGTGTATTATCAAAGCTCTCAGCTTCTTTCAATGGTGAAAGATAGTATCACACCATTGCTCATCGGCTATCTGGTTGGCTCAGTCGGTGTCGGATACCTTAGTTGGGCCGCCATGCTTGCTGCTTATCCTGTACTGCTACTAATGGTATTGCAGCGGTTGTATCTGCCCGCGTTTGCCAAGTTTCGGGGTGATCCGGTACACACTGGGCGCTTTTTGGAACAAGTACTATGGGCAACCAACGCCATTGCTGCCCCGTTTGCGGTCGCTCTGCTAATCCTAATCCATCCGGTTACGGTGCTGATATTCGGGAACAAATGGCTTACATCAATTCCACTTTTTTACTTCTTTTGGACAGCAAACCTCTTTGTTCCCACAGCAACCCCAATTGGAAGCATCTTGAACTCTAGCGGCAGAGCTAACTTGGGTGCAGCTTTTGCCGCGATGTGGATGATATTGACTTGGGTCTTAGGCTGGCCGCTTGCGCTGTGGAAAGGCATACTTGGAATTGCAATGGCAACGGCTTTAGTGCAGTTGAGTAACCTCATTATGTTCAAAACTGCTCAAAAAATAGTACCATTCCATATTCTCAGAACTATTCGCATACCGTGGGTGCTTGCCACGCTTATGGGATTGCTCTTACTTGCTGTTACCAAATACCAGCCTATTACTAACTTCCTTTGGTTGGTTATTGATGCTGTTGGAGCGCTGACGCTCTACGCAGCAGTTCTGGTACTGTGTTACCGCCAACGTGTGAAACGGATCGTTACTACAAACTTCGGAGTATCAAAAAATGGTGTTCAGGCCGGAGGTGCAGGCTTATCAAAATTATGATACCCAGCTAGCAATTCGTGAGCGAGCTTTGCGTACCGTTGCGTCGGGGCACCGTAGCTAGCTAGCTCTTCAAGCTCTTTCTGTTTGGCAAACGCCGCAATCTCGTACATAACCATATGAGCGCACATAAACAAGCCTCGCCAGCCTTGGCGATAGCCTTGATGGTAGAAGTACCGGGAAGCAAAGCTTCTCATTGAGAGGTAAATCGCACGCAACATGCTGGTAGGCCGGTTGCGGCTACGCCGGCCTTCAGCTTCGAGACTTGAGTAGCGGTTGAATTTCTGCAGGACATGGTACGCATCAATGTAATTGAAATGCAGTAGCGACAGCTCCGGTTTGGGCGCAAGCTTAAGAATGCGGGCATCCGTGGCAAGTGCATGCGGGGAGTGAACCAAGGATAAAAATTGCACTTTGCCTTTACGGAAGAATTTAGAATGAAATTCCTGGCCTAAACCCCACCCTCCCCCTGAGAAAGGAGCTCCCATGATGTATGCGTTCGTGTAAATCATGACGATGTCCGCTTCATCCGTTTTCACTACCTGCAAAAGTCTTGCAGCAAGTGACGACGGCACCATCTCGTCGGCATCAATACCTATCACCCAGTCACCACGTGTTTGTGCGACTCCAAAATCACGTGCCGGGTCGGCAAACTGTAGGCGCTCGTGGAGTACCACTCGCGCGCCGAGTTCCACCGCAATCTCGCGTGTGCGATCTTCACTATGCATGTCGATGATGACAACTTCGTCAACCCATGGTGTGAGGGAGCGAATAGCATTGGCGATGTTCCGTTCTTCGTTGAAAGTGTGAATGACGCCCGAAATACTCATTTGTTCTCGCTTCCCTATGCAGTCTACAATTGCAGAGAACCGCTAGCGCGGCAGTCAGTAATAGCCGACATCTATTAAAGCTTGCTTCGGCGATAGACAAAGCTTCCCCGCGATACTCTTTTATGCAAATTTTGATTGTCGTTGTCCGATACAAAACACCGCTGGCGGAGTCGGCCACGCTCACAAGTTTAATTGCGACATTTGCAGGCAATCCTGAGTTGCTGGAGGACTGCGGCATGCTTCTGTGGGATAACAGTCCGTCTCCGCTCAAGATTCCGGAGTTGCCGTTTCTTTTTTGCTATGTTCACTCCGAGCGAAACCGGGGTGTTTCAGGCGCTTACAACGGAGCGCTGGAGCAAGCCGAAGCGAGCGGGTGTCCTTGGCTGCTGCTGCTCGACCAGGATACATCGCTGCCGAAGGGCTTTCTGGAGCGCATGCTCGGTTACAGCCGGGAGCTGGAAACAGACAAGCGCATCGCAACAGTTGTGCCATTTGTGAAATCGAATGGCATGCTGGTATCACCACGCCGATTTGGCCGCTGGGTGCGCAACCATCAGATTGAGCGCTCGGTTTCAGGTTACTTTCGAGAAGATGCTTATGCAGTAAATAGCGGTACGTTGATGCGTGCCGAGAGCCTTCGCGAAGTAGGTGGCTATAGTGAACTGTTCTGGCTTGATCTTTCCGATGCGTACATTTTCCATGTGCTGCATCTGCGGGGCAAATGGATGTACATTGCAGGCGATCTGGAGGTGCCGCACTCAATTGCGACTCTGGATTTTAATGCAAACATGAGCGTGGCACGATACCGCAGTTTTCTCGCGGCTGAAAGTTTATACACGGAGCAGTTTCGGCCCCGGCTAACCAATGCTGTGCATACGGTGTGGCTTCTCGCGCGGGCCGCACGGCAGTGGCGCCGGTACACGAATAAGGGTTTCGCGCGGAGTACGCTAGAGTTCTTCTGGCAGCGATTGTTGTGGACCAGGCAAGCAAGAGAAAAGCAGTGGCAACACGAACTGACCGTGCGTGAAATGCCCGCGATTGCCAATGGGAAAGTGATCGGTTGAGAAGTCGTGATGCTACGGTTAACTTCAGGGCAGACCACTACGTACCTAAGTGGCATTTGCCGCATAGCCCCAAATTTGGATTTCTGCGTCGTCGCTCATGGCCTGAGTGGGCGCTGGTTGGGACTTTAATCCTTTATGTTTTTGTTTGCATATGCGTTTACTTTGTCTATGTGCAACCCTGGATAAGTGGTGACATAGACGTTCGTATAGGCGCAGATTCCGATCGCTACTGGGATGCGGTAAAGGTTTACCAGCAAGGTGGTGAGAGTAGCTTGATATCTTTAACAGGAAACCTGATTGGTCCGATTTTAGAAGCTCTTATTTTTCAGAACGGCTTCCTCGTCATGTGCTGTAATGTTTCGCTCTTTGTCTTGGCTATGAAAATTGCCGGTTCAATTGCGCATGTGAACAAGGCAAAGTTCGGCTTTCTTATTTTGATGTGCCCCGAGCTTCTTCCAACCTTGGCAACCTTAAATAAAGAGATTTTTGCTCTACTCGCAGGGGTGGCTACAGCTAAATATCTCTATTCGGAAAAACGCTCAAAACGACTACTTATTTTCGCAATGATTGTTTCTATATTTGCGCGTTGGGAACAGGTTGCAATTCTTTTACTGGCACTGCTGCTAAGCTCCGGTATATTTCGAAGTCGTCCAAAAGTTGCTATTGCCATCCTAGTCCTCGTTATCACTGTCGCATATCCCCTCATATTTGCCATCCTCGGTATCGACATGAGTATGTTTGATTGGATTCTTGATGGAGCCAATACAATCGTGAAGCTGGACACAATCCAACTACAGTATGGATTTCCTATTGTAGTAATTCCAAAAATTATCATGATGTTGGGTGGGCGGCTGATCCAGCCAGCATTTCTCTTCAGCGATGAATTGCTTCATAATATTTATCAAGATCCGCAGCAATCAGTATTTCAGCCTTTAGGGTGCCTCGCTTACTTTATAGTTTTCATTGCTCTCGTATTGACAAAGAGGGCAAGCCTCTACAGACCTGTTATTTTCTTCAGTGTCGTCACCTTGATTACATGTGCGGCATCTCCATTCGTCCAACCTCGCTACCTTTACGGGATTTATATTATGCTTTGTATTGATCTAGCTCGGCCACGAGAGCTTGGCTACAACCGTCCGCATAGCCACCGCATATACCAGGTTGAACCCCAGCATACGCCTCCTTCAGTTCTGACCTAACATATAAAGTCGCGTCATATCCGAGAAGTTCTGCAAAATAGCCCCTTTCCATTATGCGCATTGAGTGCAGATCTATAGGCAACATAGGTTGCCTCTGCAGTTTTTCGCCAAGTAAATGTGGCTGCTTGAGGTGGACCCGCCTTACGAAGTTGCTCAGCTAGCCCCGGACTAGATGCCAACCGATCCATTGCCTCCGCGATCTCCTCTGTCGAAGATGGATCGACCAGTAGCGCCGCAGCGCCAGCTATTTCCGGCATGGAACTAAGATTGCTGGTGATCACTGGTGTGCCGTGGACCATAGCTTCTAGCACAGGAAGACCGAAACCCTCATAGAGAGAGGGATAAACCAGCATCTTGCAGGTGGTAAGCAGCGCATGCTTCTGCGTCTCCGTAACAAAGCCCAAGTGGCGGATACGTGCCCGCACCGGAGAGTTTTCCATGGCAGCGATAATCTCCTCACAGTGCCAGCCGAACTTACCGGCAATGACCAGCAAATGATCCGAATGGTTTTCAGCTATTCGCTCAAAGGCCTGGATGATGCGGACGAGATTCTTACGTGGTTCCAGGGTACCGACGAAGAGCAAAAACGGGTTCATAATACCTAGGGAATGCACGGTCTGCCTTGCGGAATTAGTGTCCAGAGGAATGCTGGGTACGGAAACTCCAAGAGGTACAACATGCCCAGGATGCCGCGATAGCCCGAACAGGCGTTCCGCATCGTGCTGGGTAGATCTCGATACGAAGATAGGGCACTCCACAACCCGCATGGCACGGCGGATGAAGAACGGGAAAAGAAGCCGACGACCGCATGTATGCAGTTCAGGGAAAAGACAGAAGGTGAGGTCATGGATTGTCACAGCGCGAGCGCTTGGTGCAAAGAGCGGAAACGTGTAATGAAGCGAATGAACAACGTCGATATGGTGCCAAGCCAGCACAAAAGGAAGCAGGGCTTGCTCGTAGAGCAGCAGCGCCGCACGATGCCGGAACCAGCGTGCCGGGATGGTGAGCAGCTCCACTTGGTTGTGGTTGTTGAGGGAGCTTGACAAAAGCGGCTCATTATCTTGCGCAAGTAAGAAAAGGCGGTCCCCCGGCTGCAGCAGTGCGGGAAGCTCTTTGGCAAGATGCTCGGCATAGATGCCAACACCCGTGCGCTGAACAGGGATTTGAGTGAAGTCTACGAGTATGTTCAACGGCTAATAACCAATCTGATCTCAAATTCGAACTGATCTCGAAGAAAATCTTACCGCCTTAGGAAGACTGCGGCCCCTTGCCCCATCTATACTTCGATCATTCATCATGATTAAGCAGCCGCGTCAAGACCTCACACAATCCAAGGTACGCCCTCGCCCGCAAGCACGGCCCGTTCGTAACACTGAACAACCAGACGGCATCTCAATCTCGATTGTCACTTACGAGACGGCTGCGGCAGATTTGCGGGTTCTACTTCGCGGACTGGCGCATAGTCGGCGTCCCGTGCAGGTCACGGTAGTTGACAATTCGCCTACGCAGGCTTTGCGGTCACTGGTAGTCGAGTTTGGTGCAACATACATCTCCACTGGGCGGAACCTGGGCTTTGGCGCCGGCCACAATCTGGCCATGGAGAAGGCGATTGAGACCAGCAAATATCATGTTGTTTGCAACCCCGACATATGGTGTGGCCCTGACGTTATAGGTGAGCTGGAGCGCTTTATGGATGCGCAGCCTGATGTGGGCCTGGTGATGCCGAAAATCCTGTACCCGGACGGACGAGAGCAGCCCTTGTGCAAGATGCTGCCGACACCGGTAGATTTGCTGCTGCGTCGCTTTCTAGGCGGCTTGGGTAAGCAGCTGATGCGGCGCAGTGGTGACCGGTACCAGCTACGCCATCTGGACCTCCGTGTTACGCGGCAGGTGCCAAATCTTTCCGGCTGCTTCATGTTCCTGCGCTCGTCAGTGTTACGCCAGACTGGCCTGTTTGACCCGCGCTTCTTTCTCTACATGGAAGATGTAGACCTGTGCAGACGAGTGGGTGCCGTTTCGCAGACCATCTACTATCCGGAAGTAAGCGTGACGCATGGGTATGCCAAAGGCTCCTACAAGAATCGAAAGCTGATGCTGCACCACATTCGGTCTGCCGTTAGTTACTTCACAAAGTGGGGTTGGCTGTTTGACCGGGAACGACGCACGCTAAATCGTCGAACAGAAGCTTTGATTCAGGGAGACCAAGGCAGCCGCCACCAGGAAGCCGGCCTCAGCGTAGCGACTTATGCGGGTACCAGGTAAGCTCGCCGGCCACTGTCGTGTCTGACTGCGCGCCGGGTCGGTAGATGGGAGCTTTCCAGGCTTCATACTGCACCCAGGCATGTGCTTCCACATCTTTTTCCGGCCCAAAGCGCTTAATGCCATCGATGCGGTATTCATTTTGCGTGGTACCGCCGGGGATGAAGTCCTTGGCAGCTTTGACATTGCGCCAGGAAACCTGAACCTGCTCCAGCGGCGAAAAGTGATAGGTAAGCCATGCGTTACCCCCCTTGTCTTCCCTGCCGATTGCGTCGCCAAATAGGAAGCCCTTGTTGGTCGGGCCCTGCCGCTGGATGTTCTCATATGCAATGTATTGGCCGCCTTGAGAGTTGCTCACCGGCGGATCGATTGTGGCCCCTTCCACACGCAAGTCCAGTTTTGGCGCGCCTGGAAAGTGGGAAAGGTAGAGGCCCGGACGGAAGGCAGCACGGTTCCATGCGCTGACGGTGCTTATGCTGTCGTGTACATACGAATCTGTGTAGAGCGTGACCCAATCGCGCAGCCCCAGCACTCGCCAGGAGAAGTCAAAGGTACCGAAGCGAGCGCCGGGATCGAGCCGGGAGTTCTTTTCGGCAACTGAGACATTTTGAATACTGAAAAAGGAACGCAGGAAGCTGTGAACCGTGATTGGTACATGCCCCTTGCCACCCCAAATTGCTGTTCGTTCAAAACCGAATTCAAGATCTCGATACGGCTTGAATGAGACTTTCTCAGCATGTACCCAGGGATCGTTGGGAAAACTGTGCCCCTTCAGGCTACCGACGAAAAAATCATACCGAAACGGGCCTGTCAATCGCGACAACACCGGAACCGTCACCGGATCCGCACGGTCGATCTGGAAGGCATAGATATTCTCGGCATTGTTGCTCCAGGCAAAGGCACCCCCTTTCGCAGGCCCTAGCCAGTGGTCGCTCTTGCCGAACGAGATTTCATGGCCGAGACCTCGAAATGAGACATTCGCTTCCTCAATCCGGAACAGGTTGGCTGTGGCAAGCGGTCCAAGCGGAATGGTGCTCTGGCTTGGATTGGAGGCTACCGGAATGAGATCAACATCCTCACTGAGGGTGTTAAACAAGGCCTGCGAGTAGCCGAGGGCCGAGGGTGCGTGCTGGTACTCGCCGCGAACGTAGAGCGCGAAGCGTCCCACCTCCGCACGAGCGCCGGCACCTGTGTACTCGTTAAAGCCGGCCTCGTAGGGGCGGCCATAGTCGTAGGTCAGCGTTTGTCCCAGGTGGTAACTGTCGCGCAGCGGTGTGTCGGTGATGCCGCGTGAGATGGAGTACACCGAATCGAGTTCGGCATGAAAGCCGCAGGTGTTCAGGTCGGGGGCAAACTCCCGGTTCAGCACCTCAAGAATTTGCTTCGCCTCGTGCCGCCCGGCACCCCCTGGCTCTGTGTTCTCCTGTTGCGTCAGCAGGAGCCATTCCCGGTCCTCCTCTGCCATTTCCAGGGTACTTGCCTGCAGCATGCGGGCGATCGTCAGCCGTGTCCATGGGCGGATGCCGGTAAAACCATCGTCTACGTACCCCAGGGCGCGCAGGCGGTCCAGCTGCGGGTACACCCAGTTGTCGATCGGCACATAGGTAGAATCGCGCGTCCAGGAGGCTTGGCGCAGCTCCTCGGGAGTCGCAAAGGTCGCAAAACAGGGCTGCTCGGCATGGAGACCTCGCGCGCCTATGGCGGTGAGTACAAGCAGGATCGCAATGCCGCGAAAAAAGCTCTTGGATGGACAGGGATGGCGGAGAACGTCAGAAGTCAGCAACACTGTCAAATCATAGCGCCATCCCGGTGTCAGTTCCGGGTAGCTCAAGAAGATGAGGTTGTTTTCGTTCCCTGCTGGCAAAATGATTCTGCCGAAAGGTTCTTGGAATCAAACATTCTGTCACGAATTCCGCTTTTTCATCTCTGCCGGAATGCGGCTTTAAAAGGCTGGTGTAGTCCTTGTAGGCGTGCAGCCCCCTCGAATCTTCGCTGGATAAAGCTAGGCTTCTCTTTCCGCGTAACTTCTTGCAGGATGCAAGCTGGTGAAGAAGCGATAGAGCGTCGGCTTAGTTACACTCGAATAAGAGACGGTCTCCTGCACGCCGACTATCATGATTAGTTACGATTTATTTTGAACATACGAAAGCCGAATGCACTTAGCGAAACTGCGGGCAGTGCAACTTGCACTTTTTCTAAAGACAAGTCGTTTACCTCCTCCCATGAGCCGGTGCCGGCTTCGACCGTACCTCGAAAAGGCGTGTTGGACAAGTTGACAACCATTAAAAACTCTTCATTTTCTGAGCGTCGCGTATAACTTATAACATGCTGCTCATCAGAGTTATGTACCCAATTGAGGTCTCCCTTCCATAACGCCGGGTGCTGCGCGCGGAACGGAATCATGAAATTATAAAATTTCGAAAACTCAGGATGAATGTGTGAAGATGGCCAGTAGATTTTGAGCGTTTCAAATAGAGCCGGTCCTGTCGAAGGTGAGGCATCACCCGCTTCCATGCCGTTGTATATCAATGGCACTCCGGGAAGGGTAAACATCAAGGCAGACGCGGCAATGGCTCCAGGATCACCATACCGTACCACGGCCCGTTCTGTGTCATGGTCGTCTGAAATAAGCATATGCACGGCCCCTTTCGGGAAACGGCTCTGTTGTGTTTCAACGGTAGCTCGTATTTCACTCGCAGGCGCGCCCTTCATCATGACTTCATCCAGTTTGAACAGCAGAGGCCAGGCGTAATCCACTGAAAAGGCGCTGCGCTCAAGCTCCGGCTTTGCAGCCTCGGCAAGCATAAGTAATTCAGGGTGGAGCTTGTCCAATGCTATGCGAGCCTGTTCCCAAAAATCGGTTGGAACTTCACCGGCTGCGTCACAGCGATAACCATCTACGCCGAAGTTTTTTACCCAGTAAAGAAGGACATCGGTCATGTACTGACGTAGTGCGGGGTTGGCATAGTCGAGCGCGGCGACGTCGTTCCAGCCATGCGGCGAAATGAGATGACCATCTTTGTCATGCTTGTAAAAATCAGGGTGCGCCAGCATGACGCTGTCGAAGGAGGTATGGTCGAAGACCATGTCGAGGATAACTTTCATGCCTCGTCGATGCGCCTCATCAACCAGGTGCTGCAAGTCTGCCTTGGTGCCGTAACTTGGGTCGATAGCATAGAAGTCGCGTGCGGCATAAGGGCTGCCATTGGTGCCTATCCGCTTGAGTACACCTGTAGGATGAATAGGCATTAACCAGACGACCGTAACCCCGAGTGCCTTCAGACGATCCAGACCTGCAGTTACGCCGTTCAGATTACCGGAAGCAGAGAAATCATGTGGGAATACCTCATAAATCAGGCCCGGCTGTAGCCATTTCGGCACACTACGAGCTTGAGCGGCACCTAGAACGCGATCAGAAGTGTCGAAATCTTGTGAGGATGCGCAGGAAACGGTTACCGACATACATACTGCAATTGTAAAAACACGGTGCCAGTGCATTCGTAGCATACCTATAGCCTTCTCACGATTTTGCCTACAACAGAAACAGCGGCAGCTTAAAAGCCGCCGCTGTAAGGTTTCAAGGAAATTAGAAAGCTAAACGAGCTGCCAATTGAAATACGCGTAAGTTTCCGTTAATGCTAGTGATCTGGCCGAATGTGCCTGCGTTACCTTGCGAATTGTTAGGATTCTCAAAGTTTGGTGTATTGAACACGTTGAAAGCGTCTAAGTGAAACTCCATAACTTTACCTTCTGCTATATGAAGATCCTTTTGTACGCTAAAGTTGTCGACGCGAAAGCCCGGACCGTACACCTGGTTGCGCCCCAGTGTACCCTCACGAACAGGAACAGTCGTGGAAGCACGATCAGTGGCCTGGATGGTAGGGATTAAGTCGCTCCTGAAAGATGCAGGATCAAACCAACGACCGCTGATGCTTTTTGGATAGCGGATTGGGGCGACTAAGTCTGGGCGGATCGAATATACGTCATTTCCTGCGGCGACTAGATCGACGGGTTGGCCGCTCTGGAGTTGCACTATGTTGTTTAACTGCCATCCACCGATTA